>CANQCZ010000017.1 GCA_947591215.1 uncultured Bacilli bacterium
TTTCTTCAATTTTAACCCATGAAAAAAGGGATGCTTTTTAACCTCTTTTTTCAGTTAGGTTTTTCAACATCCCCTTTAATTATTTAAATTTTCAATAATATCTATAATCTCATTCGGTTTATCAATGATATAGTCCGCTCCGTTTTGATATAATTCTTGTTTGGTTCTAAAACCCCAAGAGACACCGATTTTAGTCAAGTTTGCATTTCTTGCGGTTTGCATATCAATGTCGCTATCGCCTACATATATCACTTCTTCATGTTTTAAATTCATAGTTTCTAACAATAATTCAACTCCTTGCGGATTAGGTTTTGGCGGAATTCCTTCTCTTTTTCCAAAAGGAAAATCAAAATTTTGAAGACCAAAATAATGATCAAGCACGTCTAAAGTATCTTGATGTGGTTTATTTGATAACAAAGCCACAATAATATGCCTTTTGCGTAGCGATAAAATTAACTCGCTTATTCCTTCATACGATTTTGTTTTTATCGCTTTTCTTTTACCATAAATATAATTGTATCGTTCTTTCAGTTCTATTCGTCTTTCTTTTTGAACATGAAACTTTTTTATGGCTCGTTCCGTCAAAACGTCAACTCCGCTACCAACAAAATATTTCATTTCTTCAGTAGTATAATCACCCTTTAATCCCATTTCGTTTAGTGCCAAATTAATTGAATCTTTTATATCTTCAATCGTATTAAGCAATGTTCCGTCTAAATCAAAAATCACACCTTTAATCAATTAAATCACCTCACTTGCCTATCTTAAACGACTAAGCAGAAAATATAAAGGTAAATAAATATTTTCAATTATTTACAATACTTTATTTTTCTAAAAGAAGAGATTGGATATAATACTTATCGTAAGTTACAGGAGTTCCCTTATGGTTAATTTTGATATAATTTTTAAATTGTTGGGCGGACTTGGTGCTTTTTTGATTGGATTTAAGATTTTATCCGAAACCATCGAATCATTAGCAACTAACAAACTAAAAAAATTATTCGATAAATCATCAAAAAATCCTTTTGTGGGAGTCGGCATCGGCATTGGTGCCACCGCTTTGATGCAATCGTCTTCAGCGACGACCGTCATCGTTGTCGGTTTTGTTAACGCTGGGCTAATGAATCTATATCAGGCTACAGCGGTGATTATGGGGGCCAACATCGGAACTACCATCACTGCTCAATTAGTCGCCTTGCAATCATTTGATTTCACAACGATTGCAATCGGACTCACTGCTGTCGGCATTTTTCTTAATCTCCTTTGTAAAAAACACGAAAAAATACGTCTCTCCGGCTATGCGATTGCAGGCTTAGGCTTGATATTTTTAGGTGTTAATTATATGTCCACTCAGATGAGTTTTTTAGCCACAAATCCCGATATCAAAAATGCCTTCGAAACGATTAACAATCCATTTTTATTGCTTTTAATCGGTATCGGAGTCACTGCCTTAATTCAATCATCATTTGCTGTCACTTCGATCGTTCTTTCTTTAGCAGCAGCCGGAATTATGGTCGGCGGCATTGGTAATGGTGTTTACTATGTGATTCTTGGAACCAATATCGGTACATGTATAACGGCGATTCTTTCTTCAATCGGTGGTGGCGCCAATACAAAACGCGCGGCAGTTATTCATCTTTTGTTTAATTTAACAGGTTCGTTATTGTTCATGATTGCCTTGTTGTTTTTCCCTAACTTTCATAGCGATACTTTCGGAAAATGGTTCTCTAATCCAGCTACTCAAATTGCGATGTTTCACACCTTCTTCAATGTCATCTGCGTTTTATTGTTTCTGCCATTCATTAAAGTGTTCATTAAAGTTGCTACCTTAATTATTCCTGAAAAAAATCAAAAAAAGGAAGAAATTGCTATTTATCTTGACGAACGTTTTTTAAAAAATCCATTAATTGCTTTAAATCAAGTCAATAAACAAATGATACAAATCGGAAATAATTCTATAAAGTCATTAAATTATGCTTTAAATGCTTTTATAAAAAAAGATCTTTCTAGTAAAAAAGAAATCGATGATATTAACGAACAAGTACAAAATATCAATGTTTTGATTATCGACTATATGATTAAAATCAGCAGTAACGATCTTTCGATTAAAGCAGAAAAATCGATTTCTGCTTATCATCATTCTTTAGCGGATATCGTCAGAATCAGCGAATTAAGCGATAATGTTACCAAATACACTCAGACCGCCGTTGAAAATTCATTAAATTTTTCTAATACCGGGCTTCAAGAATTACAAGCCATGATGGAACGGATCAATATCATGGCCGAAAAAGTTTTTAGCTTAATGGAACATAAATCAAGAGAAAAATTAAAATCCGTCGAATCGGACGAACAAACAATAGATTCTATGCGTAAAAACATCATCGATGAACATATTAAACGCCTTAATGAAGGCACTTGTTCACCGGAAACAAATACTATTTTTACGAATTTAGTGGCTAATTTAGAAAGGGCCGCCGATCATTTAAACTACATTGCTCATAATAGTTAAAATTACTGATCTTCCGATTTTTGCGTGTTTTTAGCAATGAATTTCTGATAACTGAATTGACAACCACAATATAACTGTTGATACATATTATATAATTTTCGAATTTCAACCGCTCGATCGATACCCTTATTCTTTTTAAAATCAGAAATGAAATATTTAGTATAAGAATATTTTGATTGCAGTTCTAGTCCGATTTCATTTAGTTTTTGAGAGTTTTTCTGCCTTGATATCGTCATGACCGTCGTAAAATAATCATATTGATGCAAATTCGCATAATTAAAAGCTTCATCCATTCTTAATTTAAAACATGTAAAACATCTTTCTTGACCTTCAGGTAAATCTTTAAATGGTTCAAGTTTTTCGGTAAACAATTCATTTAAATAGCGTGTTTCAATCAATTGCACATTTTCGTGGTGTTCATAATTAAAAATCGAGACAAACCTTTTTAGTTCGCTTAGGCGACGATCATGTTCACTTTTAGGGTATATATTCGAGTTATTGAAAAAAATCGTCACTTCAAAAAATGGTGTCAAAAATTCCAAAGGGAATCCAGAGCACGGACCACAGCACACATGCAATAAAAGACGTGGTTTTGTCTTTAAGTTCTTGATGGTTTCTAATTCTTTTATTGACTCTAAATAGTAATTTTTCTTAACCATATATAAACATTGCATCTCCGAAAGAAAAGAATCGATAATGTTCTTCGATTGCTTTTTGATATGCTTCTAAAATAAATTCTCGTCCGGCAAAAGCCGACACCAACATAATCAAAGTGGATTTTGGTAGATGGAAATTAGTGATTAAAGCATCGATAGCCTCAAATTGATATCCCGGATAAATAAAAATATCGGTTTCCCCGGATGTAGCAACAAACTTATGGTATTTTTTATAAATCGCTTCTAGGGTTCTTGTTGAAGTTGTTCCAACTGCAATGATTCTTCTTTTTTCCTCATGCGCCTTATTTAATATATCGGCGCAATTTTGATCCATCTCATAGGCTTCACTATGCATATGATGATTTAAAATATTATCGACTTTTACCGGACGGAATGTGCCAAGACCGATATGCAAAGTAACATCGACTACAATGACCCCTTTTTCTTTTATTTTATCAAACATTTCTTCCGTGAAGTGAAATCCGGCGGTCGGAGCAGCGCTTGAACCGCTGGTTTTGGCATAGACAGTCTGATAACGAGAATTGTCATCACATTGTTTTTTAATATAAGGAGGTAACGGCATTTTCCCAAGATGTTCCAATATTTCTAAAAGAATGCCTTGATAAAGCAATTTCATGATTCGAATACCTTCGTCTTTTACTTCAAGACACTGTACCTTCAATTCTCCGTTACCAAAAATAATTACTGTATCCTTTTTAATGACTCTAGCATTGCCGCAGAGACATTCCCAAATATCTTGTCCTTTATCTTTCAAAAGCAAAACTTCAACTTGAGCATTGGTCTTTTCTTTAATGCCGATAAGACGCGCCGGAATCACTTTGGAATTATTCCGCACTAAAACATCTCCTGGTTTTAAATAATCAAGTAAATCATAAAAATAGCGATGCTCTATCGTTTTTTCGCTTTTATTTAAGACCATCAGCCGAGAATGATCACGCTTTTTTTCCGGAGTTTGCGCAATCAATTTCTCCGGCAAATTAAAATCGAATTGTGAAATCGAAAAATCCATTTTAAAATCCCCTTTCGCTATTAAATTTAGCGAGAAATTCTTTTTTAAAGTCTCCAAAGCGATCATTCTTAATCGCTTCCCGAGCTTCTTCCATCATGTGAATTAAAAAACGAATATTGTGAATCGATAAAAGTCGTTTACCAAATATTTCATCGCATTTATAAAGATGTCTAAGATACGCTTTAGTATAATTCTTACAACAATAACAATCACATTCAGGATCTAAAGGCGTAAAATCTTCTGCGTATTTTTGATCGCGAATATTTACTCTCCCCTTTGAAGTCATCAAAGCTCCATGGCGCGCAATTCGTGTCGGAAGAACGCAATCAAACATATCGACTCCTTTTTCAATGCCATATAATATCGCATCTACCGATCCCACCCCCATCAAATAGCGCGGTTTTTCAGTTGGTAAATATGGGGTAGTATCCGCAATCATTTTAAACATCACGTTTTTGGGCTCTCCGATTGAAGTTCCACCAATGGAGTAACCGGGAAAATCCATTTTAACCAACTCTTCAGCACAATATTTCCGTAAATCCGCAAATTCGCCACCTTGAACGATTCCAAATAATGCTTGATCTTCCCTTTTATGAGCGTCTTTTCCACGTTTTGCCCACCTTAAAGTTCGTTCGACACTATTTTTCATGTAATCATAAGTGGCAGGATATGGGGCACATTCATCTAAGGACATGATGATATCAGCCCCTAATTTTTCTTGAATACCAATCGCTATTTCCGGTGAAAAAAATAATTTTGCTCCATTTAAATGATTTTTGAAAGTCACTCCTTCTTCGGTGATTTTTCGCTTATCTGCTAAAGAAAAAACCTGAAAACCTCCCGAATCTGTCAAAATAGGACGATCATAATTCATAAATTTATGAAGGCCTCCGGCTTTATCAACAATATCGGCCCCCGGGCGCAATGACAAATGATAAGTATTAGAAAGGATAACACCAGAACCACATTCCTTTAATTCTTCCGGAGACAAAGATTTAACCGTTGCTAAAGTGCCAACTGGCATGAACATCGGAACTTCAACATCGCCATGAGGAGTATGCAGAAGGCCATAACGAGCCCCTGTTTGCTTACAGATATGTTTAATTTCCAAATAAAAATCTTTCATCGTTAAAATCTCCTAAAGTCTTCTAATTTCCACGATGGATTGGCCGACAACGTTAAAGGTGCAAAAATATTTTGCTCGTAAAGATAGGATCCTACTTTTGCAATCATCGCCGCATTATCAGTAGTGCACCATAAAGGTGGAATCACAACTTCAACATCTTTTCTATCAGATAATCTTGAAACAATTTGTTCTCTTAAATAAGAATTTGCAGATACACCGCCAGCTAAAACCACTTGTTTAATATTAAATTCATCCACTGCCGGCAAAGCTTTATCTAAAAGAAGATCTATCGCCGTTTTTTGAAAAGAACAAGCCAAATCTTCAACTATAACCGGCTCATTCTTTTGTTTTAATTGATGGCATAAATTAATAACCGCGGTTTTTAATCCTGAATAAGAATATTGATAACTATGATCATCCAAAGGGCGTGGTAAATGATAACGCGGTTTCCCTTGTTTAGCTAGTCTATCAATTGAAACACCACCCGGATAAGGTAATCCGACAACACGAGCTACCTTATCGAAAGCTTCTCCTATCGCATCGTCAGTAGTTTCCCCGATAATTTTAAAATCGAGATGTTTTTTCATTACCACTAACTCTGTATTGCCACCGCTTACCACAATCGCCAAAAGCGGAAACTTCAACGGCTTCACAAATTCATTGGCGTAAATATGACCTGAAAGGTGATGGACTGGAATCAATGGTTTATGATAAGCGAGGGCTATCGTTTTTGCACATTGTAAACCTACGTGTAAAGAACCAATTAATCCAGGACCGCTTGTAACCGCAATAGCACTTACATCTTCTAAATTGATTTTCGCGGTATCTAAAGCCTCTTTAAGTACTATTCCAATATTTTCAACATGAAGTCGCGAGGCGATTTCAGGCATCACGCCTCCATACTTTTGATGAATTGCAATTTGTGTTGAAGTAACATTTGCAATTAATTCATCGTCTTTTAATATCGCAATTGATGTTTCATCACAGCTCGATTCAATTGCCAAAATTATCTTACTCACAAATTAAATTCCTCCTAATAATTTCATCATCATATAACAGTCCTCACCATCGGTATAGTAATTTTTCTTTCGGACTTTAATTTCAAATCCATATTTTTCATAAAACTTAATCGCTTTTTCATTTGAAACTCGCACTTCTAAGGTAAGACTGAAAGCCCCGTTTTTATAAAGTTCATCCAATGCCATTTGCATTAATTTTGAGCCTAATCCTTGTCCTTGCATGTCTTTTAACACACAAATTTTGTTGATTTCACCTTGATCAAATAATAACCAATAATCAATGTAACCAAGAAGTTTATCATTTTCTTTTAAAAGCCATATGGTAGCAAACTCATTATTTTGAATTTCGTATAAATATTGCTCTTTGGTCCAAGGAGAAGCAAAACTTTCAAATTCAAGCTTTGCTAAATCATCGACATCCCCGATCGTTGCTCTTACAAGCTCCATATTAATCCTTTAAATACAGAGGTTTTAAGGTTAAAATATCCTCTTCCACTTCACATTGATCAAGATAAGATTTCATGCCTTCAAGCACTTCAAATGGAGCTTCAAGATTCAAATATTTTACATCACCTTTGACGTTAAATCCTTGTGCCGAATATTGATTTATAAGTTTTTTAACTTCATCATTAGTTAAAATGCAATCTTCTAAAACCACCTTACCCATTTGATAAATAGCAACATAACTACGATCACTACGCGCATTAATAAGGGCGATATAATTTTCCGTAACCGAACCTAAAGCTTTCAACGATGAAATCGTCTTACATTTGATTTTTGGAGCGATAGTGCACAATGTTTTAGCAATCGTTAAAGCAATTCTTACTCCAGTGTATGAACCCGGTCCTTTTGTAACCATCACTTCATCAAGGTCAAGCAAGCCTATGTTTATTTTATTTAGCGCTTTTTCAATTTCAGGAATCATAAATTCGGATTGTCGTTGCCAAGCAGAATAAGAATTACGATATAAAAATTCACCATCGCCTAAAATTGCAACCGCTAAAAGAGTAGAAGAACTATCTAGTAAAAGTGAATATTTCATAATTTGATTTCCTCAATTCTTTTTAAAAGTTCAAGATATTTGTCTCCAAAAGTTTCAAAACTGAATTTTCTGGTATTTTCATCGATAATTTCTATTTTTACACTTAAATGTTCTTTTATCATGCTTTTGATATAAGTTGCCCATTCAATAATCGCTACACCATCACCATCAATTACTTCTTCAAGTCCAATGTCGCTATTAATGCCATCTTCTAACCGATAAGCATCGATATGATAAAGAGGCAAATTTCTGTTAAAGTAGCATTTTAAGATGTTGAAAGTAGGGCTAGAAATTGTATCTTGAATTCCTAGTCCAGATCCTAATCCTTTTGTAAAAGTTGTCTTTCCGGCACCAAGATCGCCATCTAAAGTAATTACCATATTGGGTAATAAATAATCGGCGATTTTTTCACCAAGTTTCATCGTTTCAAATTTACTATGAGTTAAAAGCTGATATATCATAGAATACCTCGAATCACAAAGATTATATCATTAATATAGGTTTTTTTAAATATTAATCTAAATTGAAAAAGCAACACGTGACGAGAAAAGGTGTTGAAATACGAAATATAGTTATTTGATGTTAAGATTGAACTAGATGTTTCATGAGGAAGAATGAAGTTTGTAATTATGAACTGCTAAGATAAAAAATCAATAGCAAAAATAATGCATTAACAATATTATGAAATATAAAAATATTTCCACCTATATAACTAGAGTCTGATTAATTTATAAATTTGAAAAATTTCTTCTTTATTTAACTTTAAAGGAAAATTATTTAATCTTACAATATTCACTGAATCAACTAATATTTGCATCTCTTTGTCTGATATTTTTAATTTATTTTCAAGATCTAAAAAATTAAAAATTTTAATAAATTCTTCTTTATTTATATTTTCAAACTTTAAAGCTTCAGGATTGTTATCTATCAGTAATTGCCACAAATAAGGAATTGTAAGTGATACAGCATATCCATGCGGAATTTTGTATAGTGATGTAAGTTTATAACTTAAAGCATGTGCAGCAGTGGTTTGTGAAATATTTATTGCTTTTCCTGCCAAATTTGCAGCTTTTTGAATAAATGGAATTACTCCATTATCACCATTTATATAATCCTTATAATATTTTTTTATTAATGATATTGATTGTTGCGCATATTCAATACTTTCTTTTGTTGCATTTATAGACCAAATAGATTCAATATCATGACACAAAGCATCCAATAAAGTACATTTTTTTTGATATATTGGTAATGATTTTATTAAATCTTTATTTAAAATAGCAATATTTGGAAATAATGCATCATGTGTTAAAGATAATTTAACACCATTTTTGTATATTACTGCATATCTTGTCGATTCAGATCCTGTTCCAGCAGTTGTTGGAATTGCAATATGCTTAATATTTTTATAAATAAAATTACCATTCTTATCTAAACAATAAAAATATTTAATAGCTTTTGCTACATCTATTGCACTACCACCACCAATGGAAACAATAGAATCACATCCTTTAAAAGCATTTAATCCTTTCATTACATCTTCATATAAAGGGTTAGGCTGAAAATCACTAAATGTTTTATAGTCTTTGAATTTATTTTCTATAAACTTATCTACAACGATTAACGGATTATTTAAAGTATTTATGACCTCTAAAGAATCAAATTGTTCTTGTTCATCAAAATCATATAATCTAATTTGTGAGATCACTTTGTCATAATCATCTGGATTATCTATTTCATTTATATAATAATTATCATATTGCATAGCTGTAATATGAATAATATTCGTTATTTCGTTAAGTGCGTTTTCAGCATAAACATTAACATTATTTCGTTTTACAAAATAATCAACTCGTTCCCACCAAACATTAATATCATTTTTACTAAGTTTATATAATGGTTGAAACGCAAAACAATTTTCATCAAATATATTTATTCCAACTTCTTTTATTTCCCCATCAATTACTCTAGCTTTAAAATCCTTTTCAGGTTTGCATAATTTTGTGTTTATTAATCCAATCGATTTTTCACTGCTCATTAAAATTGTTTCAATTAATTTTTTATTAAAAACTAAATCACCATGTAGCATTAAAATATCATCATCTAAATATTCTTTTGTTAAATAAAAGGAATAAATATAATTAGTTTTGTCATATAAATTATTATGGACAAAATAAAATCTTAAATATGGATATTTTGAGCTAATTTCTTTGAGTTTTTCTTCAAATGGTCCAGTAGTAATTACAAATTCTTTAATACCACATTCAGAAAGAATTCTAATTTGTCTTTCTAGAATAGTTTCTCCATCATTTAAAATAGTTAAAGATTTATGAGTGTTTTTTGTTAGTGTACCCATTCTTTTTCCAATTCCGGAATTGAAAATTAATGCTTTCATTTTATCTAACACCTAATTTATGCATTAAAGCAAGTTTATTTTCTTGCGGAGTTGTGGTTGGTCTACCTAAATTTTCTCTAGAACCTTGTTTGGTGTGTAAAACAAGAGCAATACCCTTTTCTATTGAAAGTCTTTTCATAGCGTTTTTAATTTCATCATTTGTTTCAGCTACGATAACATCTTTAAATCCACATGCTTTTAATATTGAAGGTATATCGAGCGATTTAGTGCATGTAGGTTGTCCACCAACTGATTCATGAGCGTTATTGTCATTTAAAATATATTTAAAGTTATTTGGTAAATTAGCACCAATAACTCCTATGCTGCCCATATGCATCAAAAAAGAACCATCGCCATCAATACACCAAACGTTTTTAGTCGTTCCAATTGCAACACCATATGCAATTGATGCGGTATGACCCATGGATCCGACTGTTAAAAAGTCATTAGAGTGTCCTTGTTTGTTATACTCTCTTATTTCAAATATTTCTCTTGATGTTTTTCCGGTTGTAGAAACAATAATATCTTCATCTTTAAGATTGGATATAATTTCTTTTAATGCATCTTCTCTAGTTAAATGATAATTAGATTTTTCTATTTCAATTTTATATGAACTAAATAATCCTTTTTGTATAACAATCGCATATGGTTTATTTTCGGTTTTCATATATTTTATTGCAGTTTGTAATTCTGCTTTATAATTATCAGTTAAGACTACATATTTCGTTCCCATTGCCTCTAATAATGATAATGTAACTTTACCTTGCTTGATATGTTGAGGTTCATCATGCTTGCCGGGTTCACCTCTCCATCCAATAATTAAAAGCATCGGTATTGAATAGACATCTTCATCAACTAAAGACAACAATGGATTTACAATATTGCCTTCTCCTGAATTTTGCATATATACACAACCTATATTTCCTGTCGAAAGATGGTAACCCGCTGCCATAGCAACAGCATTACCTTCATTTGCAGTAATAATATTTTTCTCTTTAGGAGAATTCATTTTGATACATGCACATAAATTTGCAAGAAGTGAATCGGGTACTCCAGCAAAAAAATCAATAGAATTATCTAGTAAATACTCATAAAATTCTTTTGTATCAATCATATATTTTTACCTCATTATTGTTTTGTTCCCGGAATTAAAGATAATACCTCTTTAATACCTATACAATAATCTTCAGATGCTTCTAAAGAACGATGATGTTTTAGAACAGATTCCGCACAATTTTTCATTGCAGGATACGCACTTCTTAGCATATGGTTAGCGTGAATAATAATATTTGCTCCCCATTCATGCAATTCCTCTTCGGTAAATTGGTTATAAGATGTTGGAACTAGTATAACAGGAATCTCTTTTGAATATTCTCTAAATTGTTTTAAGAATTCTTTAATTTCCTTTCCATCTTTTTCTTTAGAATGAATCATAATCCCATCAGCGAGGCCCTCTTCAATATAAATCTTCGCTCTTAAAATCGCTTCATCTATTCCATATCCTGCAATTAAGGCTTCAATACGGGCAAAAATCAAAAAGTCTTTAGTAACTTGTGCTTTTTTCCCCGCTCTAATTTTCTGGGCAAATAAATGTGGATCATCAAGAACTTGCTTAGCTTCAGTTCCAAATAATGAGTTTTGCTTTAACCCTGTTTTATCTTCAATAATAATAGCTGAAACACCAAGTCTTTCTAATGTTCTGACATTGTAAGTAAAATGCTCTGCTTTTCCGCCAGTATCACCATCTAAAATAATTGGTTTTGTAGTTACTTCCATTATTTCTTCGATAGTGTTCAATCTAGAAGTTAAATCAACTAACTCTATGTCCGGTTTTCCTTTAAATGAAGAATCACATAATGAAGAAACCCACATCGCATCAAATTCTTTAATTGTACCTTTTTCTTCATCAACAACTTTAGAATTCTCGACAATCAATCCGGTTAAACCATTACTTGCTTCCATAACACTTACAAATGGCTTTAAATCTAATAATTTCTTTAATTTTGATCTTCGATAATCGGGTGTATTTAAAACATTTCTAGCTTCCATTTCTAATGTAGTTGAAGAAATATCCTTTGTGTAAGGAACTTCAATTAATTTACCATCCCACTTTTTTAGTATTTCAATTACATTTTGACGAATATTTCTTTGGACGCCAGTTCTCCAATCATCACCATGTACAACATAATCAGGTTTTATTTTTTCTAAATTATTTTTATAGTCCAAAGTATCTTGAGAAACTACTTCTTTAACACCTTTAATGTTTTCGAAAATTGCTTTTCTTTCTTCAAATGAAAGCAAAGGCATTCTTTTATATGATGCAATAGCTTTATCAGTTAATAAACCAATAATTACATCACCATATTTTAGTCCTTCTTTAATAATATTTATGTGCCCATTATGTATAATATCGGCACTCATTGCTATATAAACTTTTTTCATATTTTAATTCTCCTTAAGTACTATTAATTATATACTATTTTTAACCGACTAAAAAGGTCTATATTTTTTTTCTGATTTTTTGTTTTCCAACTTAAAAAATAACCTCTATCGAAGAAAAGTAATACAACTTCTTTTAAATATTTATAAATTTATTTGCAATAATTTCATTCACGACTTTGATATTTTTTCAATTTAGATTTACACTCGACATGTGTTGTTTTTTTAATTTAAATTAACAATTTAAATTTACAAAATAAATAATTCTTTAAATGTTCTCCACAATAATTCTATAATAAAATACATAGGACAAGGAGAGAATTTATGAAAGATCTCATTATCATTGGTGCCGGTCCAGTAGGACTTTATAGCGGCATTCTTGCTTCGCTACACAATTTAGACTTTTTAATTATCGAATCAAAAAATCAACCGGGAGGACAATTGACTTCTTTATATCCTGAAAAAGATATTATCGATCTTGCCGGATTACCTAGTATCAGCGCTAAAAATTACATCGATCAATTAATGCTTCAATTGGCTAATCTTTCTTCGGATTCATTGCGTTTAAACGAGAATGTTCTTACTATCGAAACCAAAGAAGATTATCACATCGTTCACACTTCAACATCCGCTTATGAAACTAAAGCCATTCTTATTTGTACCGGCATGGGATTATTTATGCCTCGTAAAATCGGACTAAATAATGAAGGTTGCTTTAATAATATTTTATATAGTCTCCCAAGCAAACAAATGCTCAAAGATAAAAACGTGATTATATTAGGCGGAGGAGATTCCGCGGTCGATTGGGCCTTAACATTGAAAGATCTTGTTAAAGAATGTTCGATTGTTCATCGTCGTCAAGAATTTCGCGCCCAAGATAATCAAGTACAAACAATGAGAAATTCAACAATTAATATTTATACACCTTACATCGTAAAAGAACTTCGCGGTAAAGATAATTTTCTTACTTCCATCGTTTTAGAAAATGTCGATACTAAAAATGAACAAGAATTATCTTGTGACTATCTTTTCGTAAACTATGGTTTGATTCCAACTAAAGACAATTTTAACGTCGCAAAAGAAAATGGCTTAATCACAGTCAATCGCACTTTTGAAACATCAATCAAAAATATTTTTGCTGTCGGAAATATTATCACTTACGAAGGGAAAGTAAAAAACATCACTTGCGGTCTTGGTGAAGCTGTTGTAGCCATCACCAAAATCGACCAAATTTTAAATCCAACAAAAAATATTCCCATCCATTTTTAATTGGAGAGAATATCTTTTTCTTGGAGATCTTTGATTTTTAAATAACTACGATAATATTGCTGAATTTTTTGATCAACAAATGGAAAGACATGGTCTTCCATTTTTTTATGAACTTTTTCATTTACATAGCGAATTACTTTATAAAGTTCATCATCATATCCGTATTTTTTACGATGATATTCAAATTCCTTTTCGTCAAGGCGAATTATTTCTCCATCAACCAGCAATTTAAGATCTAGATCATAATCGATATATTTAATAATATGATTATCGATAAGACTCGGAGACGCGATATTGCAGTAATAATAAATCGAATTCTCGCGAAGCATGGCAATCACATTAAACCATTCTTTAAAGAAAAATATCGAGACCGCCGGTTCTCTTGTATACCACTTTCTGCCGTCTCCTTCAATCACTTTAGTGGTTGAAGAAACGATGACAATATAATCCTCACAATATTCGACAATCATCGCATTATCCCAAGTACGATGAAGACTTCCATCGTGTTTGTAACTTTGCACTTGTATAAATTTACCGATGTAATCTAAATCCATTTTTTGAACCTCGCATTGATTATATCACTAGTTTTTGTGCTTTTCCATTTTCCGCTTTAAATAAGATTAATTACTGCACAATAAAGTGTTTCTTTTAATATTCGCTTTTTTAATGTATAATATTATACATTAAGAGGACATAAACCATGGAAGAAAATAAAACCAATGAAGAAGTAATACGACAAGTACAAAAAGAAGAAGGAAAAGAACAAGCGACAAACGAAAATGTAATTACTCAAGAAGAAAAAATTGAAGATCCCAAAGATACCTTGTTAGATTTAAGCGATAAAGATTTAACTGCTTTAGTTGAAGAGGCTCGCTTAAAATTTTTTGATACTTATAAAAAGCAAAAAAGAATTAATTTAATTGTGATGATCGCTTTTGTTGCCGTATTAGTTTTATTCATGGTGCTTTTTGGAACTAATCCCAACATGTTTACCTACTTTCTCATTTTTGTCATTATCTATTTTGCTTTCATGTGGTTGTATTCAAAAAAATCAAAAGCAAAGTTAAATGATTCTATTGATGAATATGTTACAACCTATGGTAGATTAATCGATAGTTACGTATTTACCGATCAAAACTTTACGGATATGAAAATTTTCTACCATAAGCAGTTTGATCTTGAAAGAATAAAAAAATCACGCGTTGTCAAAGATATTAACCATGTCGGATCTCGCGATATGATTGAAGGAAACTTTGACGACGATCCTTTTACAGTCGGTGATTTGTTAATCAACATTAAAATTCCCAATGAGAAAAAACCAAAACCGGTTTTTATCGGAAAATATTTTGAATTCCCATATTTGCAATTAGTCGAAGAAGGACGAACTATCGTTTATCTTAAAGGCAATGAATTAAGTGTCGGACCTAGCGATATCGCGGATCTAACCGAAGTGAAAATCGAAGGACTTAAAGATGAATATATCGTTTATTCCTCTGAAGATAAACCTAAAGCTCATTTTTCTAAAGCGGTTATTGAAGTCTTGAACAAATTCGAAACTAACGATACTCTTATCGACATGTTTCTTTCTTTCACGGAAACGCAAACTTCACTTGGTTTATCGTACGCTGACAATGTGATGGTTATTCCTTTAATGGATCCATTTAAAATCGACCCGATCAATCAATATCAAAGCGATGTTTTGAAAGTTGTAGATTTGATGAAAGCGTTGAATAAAGCAAAAAATAAGAAGTAAGGCATTTTATATTTCAATCTTAAGTGTGACAAATTATAAATACCAACTTAATAAAATTACTTCGATAATCAAATTTTTTATAAAAAAACTTGCTGTTATGCAAGTTCTTAAGCGTTTAATTTAAATTTACTAATTATCGCTTTTTTTACGATTTTCTAAATAATTAAAAATAAAATAACAGAGAATTCCTAGTCCGACGATTCCTACGAAAAAATAATTCAAATAATCAACGAACAAATTTCCTTTATTTAATTGTTTGAAGAGATATCCTAATGGATAAAAAGATAAAAGAATTGAAATTAATACTCCGCAATAAATTGGTATAAGTTTATTTTCTTTGTTATTTTTTAATGCTACTAAAAGCAAAATTCCGCAGACAGCAAGCACTATTGAAATCAGCATCGCGACAATATAATCAGAATTAAATGAAATATCGGTGCCGTATTCATCTGCGTAGTATTCAAAACTTAAAATGTATTTTACTAAACTAAAAATAAAAGATACCACACCGACAAAGGTTAAACTCAAATATTTAAGCAATTTGTTGTTCATCATTATTTTCTCCTTCTTCACAATTCAACAATCTTGGTTGTTTGATTGCAATTACACATATTATCACAGCATTGATAATAATGTTTGGAAGCATATATTCACCATTATAGATGATACTATACATTATTGGTCCTCCAAAATATCCTTCTGGACAATAGGTACTCCAAAAAAGTACACCGGCTAAAAAGTGTGATAAGAATTTTAAAAATCCACCTAAGCTGGTTCCAAAGACTAAGGTTAATATCCGTTGCTTATTTGTTGTCGCTCGATGATAAGATTTTGTAAATAAAGCACAGGCACAAACCAAAGGATATGCAAGAACATAATCTAAAAGAATTTGTAAAAAGACATTGTACCAAGTGTCGGCAATAGCATAAACACCGCCTAACATTTGTAAAAAACTTACCGCAATCGCGGCTAATAAGCCCGGAACGAATCCTCTTCGATATGTAAGAACCAATATCGGAAGCATCGCAACGCCAATTGATCCTCCATTAGGAAAGAGGCCTCTAAAGATGCCTCCTTGGAAAACATCTAATACAAAAGCTAACGTTGCCATACAAGCGGCTTCTGTTAAAACTTTTGTGGTAATTTTTGTTTTCATTTTCTTTCTTCCTTTCTAACAAAAAATCCTTCATAGGCATGCTATAAAGGAAGTGAAAACAAAAAAATCCTTACGCTAGCATTACCTAGTTCAAGTATGGTCTACCTCGGTATCAGAGGTACTCTCAGCCTAATTCCTTAAGCTCCCAAAAGTAATATATCTCAATTACATAAAATTGTAAATAATTTCTCGCTTGTTGCATACATTTAAATAGTGACAAGGAGATTTTAATTATGGATAGAATTCAACCACCACCTAATTATTATGGAGCCCCGTATCCTTCAAGTGGCGATCAAGGTTATCGTCCGCCATTTCAAGAGATATATCCACCTCAAGGAAGTCAAGCCACTTATCCGCGAGCTGACAATAACGGAAACAATAATTCCGGCTGGAACAACAATAATGGTATGAATAATAATAGTATGGGTGGTAACTCTGATACTGCCAATAACAATAATGGTTATTCATTCAATACCGATATTTCCCATCCATTCTTCGGGCGAAACATTAAAGTTTACTGCTCATTTCCCGATTCCGGAAAATGGCATGATGTCGTCTTTGAAGGAGTAATGGTCGAACAATCAAACGACCATATCGTCATTGAAGATCGAAATTCTGGCAAATCTTATCTCATCGTAGCAGTCTATGTCAATTATCTTGAACTAGACGGAGTAATGAACAGGCGATAAAATATAATAAAAACGGCTTAATATGATTTCAATCATAACTAAGTCGTTTTTTTATTAATGATTAATCCAATTAATCGGTTCTAATCCATTTTTAACTAAGAATTCATTGCATTTTATAAAGTGTCCGTTTCCGAAGAAACCTCTAGAAGCCGATAACGGAGACGGATGTGGCGAAGTTAATATCAAATGATGCGGGTTAGTTATTAACTCTCTTTTTGAAATCGCCTTAGAACCCCAAAGTAAGAAAACCTTCGGGCTATCATCTTCGTTTAATTTACTTATCAAAGTGTCAGTTAAAATTTCATAACCTCGATTTTGATGTGACAATGGCTGATTCATTCTTACCGAAAGAACGGTGTTAAGTAATAAAACACCCTGCTTTGCTAAATATGTAAGGTCACCAGAACGAATCATCGTTTTCCCATATTCATTTTCAATCTCTTTGAATATATTCAAAAGGCTCGGTGGCAAATCGACACCATTAGGAACAGAAAACGCTAAACCCATCGCTTGTTCCGGATTATGATATGGATCTTGTCCCAATATAACCACTTTCACAGAAGAAAAGGGCGTTAAAGATAACGCCCGATAAATTTTCTGTTTTGGCGGAAAGACTCGATAATGCTCATATTCATTATCAACGAACTCTTTTAATTTCAAGTAATAAGGTTTAACCCGTTCTTGATCTAAGATTTCTTTCCAATCCATAACTAGTTCTTTTTAGCATCAACCGGTTTAATCGGCTTTTTTAATTCCCTTTTTTGTGGTTTCAATGGTTTTATCGGTTTAACTACGGGTTTCGGTTCTTCAGTCTTTTTGGCTGTTTCAACAGGTTTGATCGGTTGAATAGGCTTAACAGCCTTCTTTTCTTCACCTTTCTTTTCAAGAATATGATTATTATCTTCATCATGTCTTACAATAATCGGATTAATCATTTTCTTATGTGCATTTTCAAATGGTTTCTCTTCTTTATAACCTTCCGGTTTACTGACTACCGGAATCTTTTCAGAAGAAATCTTTTTAACGGGAGTAAGGCTTATTGGACGAATAACCGATGCCACTCTAGTGGTTCCGGTATTGAAAGCTTCAGTCGGAGTTAAGTTACCACCTACTTTAGTGCTTGAAGAAACATATTTCTTAAGTTCAAGTTGTTTTCGTTTTTCAAGATCGATCGGTTTGATATTCTTTTTGTTTTGTCCAGTCGGCTTAAAGTTAATCGGTTTTGCAAACTCTTTTTCTTCTTGTTGCGTTTCTTGCTTTTCTCCACGAACAACCGCGATCGGTTTGATATTAGGACGTGTTTTTTCTTCCACATCTTCTTCTACAACTTCTTCCGGTTCCTCAACAGGTTCTTCAACAATCGGTTCAACAACTTTCGGTTCTTCTTTAACTTCAACCTTTTCAACGACCGGTTTGCTTTCTTCTTTAGGTTCTTCAACCGGTGTATAAACGAATTCTTTGATTACGACCGGTTCTATTGGTTCCTTTTCTTCCGTTTCTTCATAAACTTTTAAGACTTTAGAATCACCAAGTTCGGCAATAGCTTCCACATCAACATATTCAGCTTGATATTTTTCAAAGAACGGATCTTCTTCTACTTCGACTTCATTTTCAACTTCTTCATCTTCGGCAACTTCAATAACCGGTTCTTTGTCAAGAACGATGTCGATTTCTTTTTCATCAACAAAAGTAACTTCTCGTTCAACAACCGGAGCTTTATTTTCGGTTTCACCGGTATTGCCGCTGACGCCAAGATCAATGACACCATCAGAAAGATCATCGATATAATCGGCATGTTTCAATACATCCTGTGTCAATTCTTCGCTTTCAGTACGATGAATAGCCGCGATGCTTCTAATCGCATCATCGGTAGGTTTATATAATGATTCATTGACCTCAGTTCCTTCATAGCCAAGGAAAGCAGAACTTTTCTTTGAAATTTGAGAGAAATTGTCAGACAAAGCTTCTTCTTCCGATTTAGCCATCTTTTTAAAGTATTTTTCTTCTGCTTTACGTGCTCTTCTTTTCGCAGCACTTTTGCGGAAAGGTAATCCTAATAGAGTAAATAGTAAGAACCATACAACTAAAACTAAGACAACGATCACAGCAAAGACAACATATTCAACCCACAATAAATCTTGAGGAATATACTTGTTGGCTAAACCAATCCATCCATAAGATTTGGTCACGATACCATAGAAACGACCATCCAATCCCATTTTGAAATTATCAGTGAATGGCTTTAAATAATCGGACCAAATTGTAAAAAGGCCTTGATTATTAGAATTATATTTAGCACAAACCGTCGTATCGAATCGTACTAGGAAATAGAAAGCTAGCACTGCTAAAGGAATAAGCATCGAAAGTACGCGTTTTGTAGGAAAATGGCGCAAATACATTTTACTGTCAAAACGGGCTTTTTCTTCTTCCGTTAATTCGTAAGGATGTTTCATTAATTTTTTGCGACGTCTAATTTTTGCTTTTTTAATCGCCAAACCAATCAAACCAAAGACAAGATACCAAACGATTGTTTCAATCACGAAGCATATCGCGCAAGATACTATGGTAACAAATCTTGGTTGGATACCCAAGTCGGCTAAATGTAACATCGCTCCGATGTCCTTATAGAATTTGCATAATTCTCTTGCGGCATCGCAAATAAACGGCATATTTTCCGCAAAGTATGTCGCGGCCGGTTGATAAACACGAACTACCGCCAAGAACACTTGGACTAATGTAATCAGAACGTAAACTAAAGTTTTTTTCATAACAAAATACCTCTCAATTTTTGTTTAATTGTATTATAGCATAAGTATATTTATATATACAACTCTAGATTTTTGCTTTAGTCACAACTCATATTTAAAAAATGAAGTTTCTCGTAAAGAAAAGATTTAAATATCAATTATTTTTTTCTTACAAAAATCTTAAAAAAATTTTTTTATTTTTTTTGATTTTGCTCATTTATCGTAATACATTTATTGCAAGTTCCATAATGATGGCAGCGACTGCACTTTTCGTCTTTTTTGGCAAAAAAAAGCGCTCCTCCTATTCCAAGCATCAATAAAATAACTATAAATAGTTCTTTTAAACTCATATCAAAAGGCCTCCTATTACATAAAAGAAATATGCACACAACCATGCGATGGATGTTTGAAGAAGCATATGTAAAATAGCATCAAAAGTCGAATGTAATTCTCTTTTAATCGCAGCAAAAGCTGCGACACAAGGCATATATAGCAAAATAAAAATGAGCAATGACATTACTTCTAAAGGTCCTAGCAGTTGATGAATAGTATCTATCGATCCTAAAAGAATTTGAAGAGTCGACAAAACCGTTTCTTTAGCGATTAATCCGGTAATTAGAGCTGAGATAATCTCCCATTGATTAAAGCCTAAAGGCTGAAAAAAAGGAGAAATAGATTTAGCCATCATTGCCATTAAAGAAACACTGCTATCAGTTACATAATTTAACTGCAAATCGAAGCTTTGCAAAAACCATACTACTATCGTGGCTAGAAAAATAATCGAAAATGCCTTCTTTAGAAAATCCTTACACCTTTCTTTCATCAACATTCCCGTACTTTTTAAACTCGGAAATCGGTATGACGGAAGTTCTAAAACAAACGGAGGCGGTACACTTTTAAATAAAACTTTAACGATTAAAGAAAATATTAATGACACGACAATTCCAAGGCCATAAAGAAACATCATCACAAAGGGGGCTTTATTTCCGAAAAATGCCGCGGTCAACACCGCATAAATCGGAAGTTTGGCAGAGCATGACATAAATGGCACTAAAAAAATAGTCATTCGGCGCTCCCTATCACTATTAAAGGTTCTAGTGGCCATCACCGCGGGAACCGAACAACCAAATCCCAACAATAATGGTACAAATGATTTGCCGGATAATCCGAAAAATCGCATCGGTTTATCGACGATAAACGCGATACGTGCCATATATCCTGAATCTTCCAGCAATGATAAGAAAAGGAAAAGAACTAAAATCGTCGGAATAAAAGTCAATACACTTCCGATTCCATTTAACACTCCATCGATTACTAAAGATCTTAAAACCACATTGACATCATAAAAAAAAGTTACATCGATAAAAGAAATGAAAGAGGCGATTATTTGTTCAAAAATCGTTGAAAGCGTGTTTCCAATGACTCCAAAACTTAAATAAAAAACCGAGCCGAGTATTAAAAATAATATCGGAAAAGCTAAATATCGATTAGTAAGGAAACGATCGATTTTTCGAGAACGCTTTTGCTCTTCAGTTTCGAATGTCTCTCTTTTAAGGCAACTATCGATTATTTTTTCAATCACTTGATATCTGAAATTCACAATTACCGCTTCACAATCTAAATTATAAGACTGTTCGATTTTAGATTTTAACTTGTTGAGTTTATCGATGGTATCTTGTGCAATGCCATACTTATCAGCAAATTCTAAATTGCCTTCTAATATTTGAGTAGTTATAAATAAACGATTAATCTTCGATTCTTTATAATCAGTTACAATTAGATTTTCGCTTTCTGCAATAAACGGATATAATTTCGAATCATCAGAATAATAACAAATCGAAAAATTTTGTTGCACGTTTTTAACTTGATCGACCAATTCTTTCAATCCTTCTTTTTTTAATGCCGAAATAGGAATTATCGGAACTTTTAAAAATTCTTTTAATCGCGTTAAATTTAGCGAAAGATGACTTTTTTCAAGTTCATCCATCATATTTAAAGCCACAACTAAGGGAATACCTGTCTCTTGAAGTTGTAAAGTCAAATATAAATTTCTTTCGAGACTTGTCGCATCTACGATATTCAAAATAACATCCGGATTTTCTTCGATAAGGAAATCTCTAGTAATAACTTCTTCTTTTGAATACGGTGAAAGAGAATATATTCCCGGAAGATCGATTAACTCTAAATTTTTATCTTTATAAATATAACCTACTTTGCTTTCTATGGTGACACCCGGAAAATTACCGACATGTTGATTAGAACCTGTAAGTTGATTGAATAAAGTCGTTTTACCGCAATTTTGATTACCGATTAAAGCGATTTTCATTTTTTATAGCCTCTATTAACACAAGTTTTGCGTCTTTTTTTAAGATAGAGATTTCATAACCGCGAATGCTCAATTCCAAAGGGTCGCCAAATGGCGCTACTTTTTGTAAAGTTACTTTTGTTCTTGGAGTAAATCCCAATTCTAAAAGACGATGACGGATATATCCAGCACCGCGTAATCTTACAATAATTCCGCTTTGATGAGGTTTTAAATCTGCTATAGTCATAAAAAAGCCCCATCACAATTTATGATTGGAGCGGCTTTTATTTGTACTGATTGTTTAAAATCAGTCAATATTATAGTATTTTTTTATATTCTAATACTTCTTCATCTGAAGCTAAGACAAAGTGATCTTTTTCAATCTCGACAAGTGAAGGTTGATGTTCTTCATCGTAGTGATGACATGAACCATCATATACGATTACTTCTTTATTTTTTTCTAAGCGCGGATCGGGAATTGGGATAGCGGTAAGCAACGCCCTAGTATAAGGGTGCAATGGCTTTTCAAACAAGCGCTTGGAAGAAGCGATTTCTACAATCTTGCCATGATATATTACCGCGATACGGTCGGAAATATATTTCACGACACTCAAATCATGGGCGATGAAAAGCACCGTCATATTTTTTTCTTGTTGAAATTTTCGAATCAGATTGAGTACTTGTGCTCTTACTGAAACATCTAAAGCAGAAATCGGTTCATCGGCAATAATCAACTCCGGATTCATAACGACCGCACGAGCGATTCCGATTCTTTGACGTTGACCGCCGGAAAATTCGTGAGGATAACGCGATAAATGCTCCGGTCTTAAACCGACCGATAGCATCATCTCCGTAATTTTATTAAGACGATCTTCTTCGTTTTCATACATATGGAAAGCTCTAAGACCTTCAGATACAATATAATCGATATTGCTTCGATCATTTAATGAAGCTGAGGGATCTTGAAAGATCATTTGAATGCTCTTTTTTAATTCATGAGCTTCTTTACGTGGAAGTTTGCCCGAGATTCTTTTGCCATTCATCGTGATCTCACCGCTATAAATCGGAATAATTCGATTGATGGCACGTCCGATTGTCGTTTTTCCGGAACCGGATTCACCAACCAAGCCTAAAACTTCCCCTTTGTAAATATCGAGGTTTAATTTGTCGACGATAACCGAAAGACGATTGTGATTTTTATATCCGATTACCACGTCTTTCATTGAAACGAGCACTTCTTTATTTTCGTTTGCCATCGTCTTCACCTACTTTCTGTTGCATCGAATTCACGGTCATCTGAATTTTTTGTTCCATGTTGCGAATAATTTTCGGCTTTTGAACTTTAGGTGCCCGTGGATCAAGCAACCATGTTTTTGCATAATGCGAATCTGAAATTTTAAACATCGGTGGTTCTTTGACAAAATCGATTTTTAAAGCAAATTCATTACGAGGTGCAAACGCATCGCCGACAATCTCATTACCGAATGAAGGTGGATTTCCTTTAATATAAGTCAACTCATCACCTTCGTTTGCAAGTTGCGGTAACGATGAGAGCAAAGCCCAAGTGTATGGATGCGCCGGATGATAGAAAATATCTTCTACGGTACCATATTCGATAATCTGTCCACCATACATCACCGCGACACGATCACTGACACTGGCGACGACACCTAAATCGTGAGTGATAAAAATCGTCGTAAAGTTATATTCTTTTTTCAAATCTTTAATCAATTGCAAAATTTGAGTTTGAACAGTGACGTCTAGCGCGGTCGTCGGTTCATCACAAATTAATATTTTCGGTTTACACGCTAAAGCGATGGCGATAACAACACGTTGTCGCATACCACCGGAATATTGAAAAGGAAAATCACGATATCGCTTTTCCGGATCCGGAATTTTGACTTTGCGTAAAAGTTCGATAGCTTCTGCTTTCGCTTGACGCTTCGTCACTTTGATTTTTCGCATGTACTCTTCTTTAATTTGTTTACAATTTTCTTTTAAATCTTTTTTGTCTAAGTTGTTTGAAGCTTTCAATTCAGCGATTTTGGTTTTCATTTCACTGAGTGTTTGATTTTTAAAAGTCTTAACTTGTTTTTTAGCTTCAGCACTTGTTATAGCAAGTTGCTTTTTTAACTCGGGCTTTTTAGATTCATATAAAGCTTTCGCTTCTTTCTTTTCAATGACTGCGCGCGCTTTGATTTCTTTTATTCGCGGATCATTTTTTTGAATATTGGGCTCACTTTTTTGTAATTTTTCGATTTCTTCAGCACAATGACGTTCTATAATATGAAGCTCCTGATAATAGTTTTCTTCGTTTTGTCGCAAGGCCACTAAATCTTTGGAAATCAGTTCATCGTACATTTTCTTTAAATGTTTGCCATGGATTCGAAGTGTTTCCGAAATTTGATAACCGATCCTTAATAATGGATTTAAAGATGTCATCGGATCTTGGAAGACTGTTGCGATTTTACGCCCACGAATGCTTATCCAATCTTTATTTGATCGTATTTTGGCTAAATCGCGTCCTTCGAAAATAATCGAACCATCTGAAATAAAACCGTTTTGTTCCAACATTCCCGTGAATGTTTTGGTAAATACCGATTTACCAGAACCGGATTCACCAACAATAGCAAAAGTTTCGCCTTTATAAATATCCATCGAAACATTACGAATGACACGTGATGTTTGCCCATGTAAATGAAATCCCACAGAGAGATTAGTAACTTTTAATTCAATTTCTTTTTCTGCCATTACCATTCACCTCCTACATGTGGGTCTTTGGATCTGTCGCGTCAGCGAGAGCCAATCCAAAATAGAAGAAAGCGATTGTAATAATCATTAATACTATCGCCGGGAAAAATAAAGTATGCGGATAATTAACGTATTGACCTTCGGCTGCATTGTTTAAAACTTTTCCCAAAGTTATTTGTGAAGAATCCATTAAGTTAAAATATTGTAAGGAGACTTCCATTGAAATACATGAAGGAACAAAGCCTGAAACTACTTGAACGATAATTGACACTAAGTTCGGTAAAAGGTTATGAATAATAATCGCACGGCTTGAACTTCCTAAAGTTTCTGAAGCGATATTAAATTCACGATTTCTAATAATGATGATTTGATTTCGCATCATCGAAGCTAAACCTAACCATCCGAATAAGCACATCACAAAGACCATGCTCCAAAATGATGGTTCTAATAGTTGCATCAACATTAAATAGATCAATAAAGAAGGAATATTATTGATAACGTTCGTAAATTCAATCAAAATCGGATCGAGTTTACGAATATAACCCCAAAGACCACCTACTACTAAACCCACAATAATATTAATTACCGAGGAAATGGCCGCTAAAAGGAGTGAAAATCTAGAACCTTCCCAAATAATTGTCCAAATGCATTCGCCTCGTCCGCTGGTTCCAAACCAATATTTGGAATTTGGTGAAAGATTCTTTAATCTAGCAATTTCAATCGGATTTTTCGGTGATGGATTATAAAGCATCATTGGTCCAAAAATCGTAAAGAAAATAACGATAGCAATCAACACCAAACAAAAGATAGCAATTTTATTCTTAAATAAATTTTTCCAAACAGAACGCCAATAGGAATAAGGCGCCGAATCTAATTTTTCAATATTTTCTTCAGAAGTGCCAACAACCGTAAAAAGATCATCATCTTCAGAATCAATTATTTTTTCAATATCTGTTACCATTGTTTTTGCACCTCCTATTCATCAGCCGTAAACGATATTCGCGGATCGGCAATTGCCATGGAAATATCGGAAATCAAATAAGAGACAACCGAGATTATTGCCGTAATTACTACTAGTCCTTGAACCATCGTATAATCTTCAGCATTTAGCGCTGAAATTAAAATTCCACCAAATCCACCGATATTATATATATTTTCGATAAAGAAACTACCGATTAAGCAAGCGATGATTGAGGTAACGAACGAACGTGATAGTGGCACTATCGCATTTCTTAAAATATGAATAAATAAGATTCTATTTTCAGAAAGTCCTTTTGCTCTTGCAAATTTAACGTAATCCGAGGAAAATTCGTTAAGCATGTAACGACGAACCCAATAAGCGGTACCTGTCATTCCCGCAAAAGCGGTAGTCAAAACCGGTGGCAATAAAGTCATTGGATCGTCCGGATTGTAAATTGTTTTCCAGTGCAAAACAGTTGAAAAGAAAACTAAAAGAACATAGTAATAAACTAAACCCGGAATCGAATCTAGGACAATGATGTAGGCTTTTCCTAATTTATCAATAAAACGATCTTTGTATTTTGCCATGAAAATACCAAGAGGATAACCGAGCATAGTATCTAATAGAATCGCCCAAATTCCCCATCTAAAGGATACAGGCATCGTTTGAGCAACAATTTTAGTGATTGCTACGCCTTTACGATAAGCAGAAGAAACACCTAAGTCAAATAATGTCCATTCACTATTAGCGCAAACCCATTCTCCAACATTGGTCGCTTCATCTACTTCATAAGATAATTGCATACATACTTCTTTCGGGAAAGGAAGAATATTATAATAGTATTTTAATAATTGGACAATCATCGGAACGTCTCTAAAGGAAGCTTCACATGATTCTGAGGTCGGATCACAATTATAATACATCTCTTTAAGTCCCAAATTTGAAAGATAGACATTACACGTAAAATCTTTTGCATCATTTGGAAATTTGTCTAACCATCCTGTACAGAAGACCGCGTGGAAATTTTTATTGCTACGCAAAAGCACAAATGTAATAGCGACAGCAAGCATAATAGAAATAAGCGAACTTCCGATTCTTTTAAGTGAATAATATGTTAACGGATTGGTAATGAATCTTCTAACACAGTTATCACTTTTCATGATGATATTGTGATTGACAAGAATCACAAATACCACTAAGCATACAATTAACGCAATAATTGTATACCCCAATATCATCGTACCCATGTGAATTTAACAACCTCCTTAGTAGACAAAATAGGGCTAAACGTAGCCCTATTAATATTTTTTACTTGCAAATATTATTTTTTGGATTCGGCTTTTTCACGTTCCCACTCATTCTTCAAAGCTTGTCTTTGTTGTTTGGTGAGAGCTTGTTTAATAACTTCTAATCCTTTATATTTGTCATTTGAAGTTCCATATCCGGCTCTTGGAGTACGATATGGAATAATATTTGAAACAGAAACTTGATAACCTAATCCAGTCATATACAATGGTCTTAAAATTCCCATTTCTTCTAATAACATTAATTCCGCTTTAGCAAACAATTGATAACGTTTTGCAATATCTTCATTTTCTAAATCGGCTTGTCTAACAAGGCTATCATATTCCACGAATAATTCAAAAGTTTCTTCAGACAAGCTTCCATCTTCTACAAGAGATTTATCATCGGCATTGACATAATGATAGTTAGTACCGAAATGTTGAGACATATCGCCGCCTAAAGTGGCCGTATTCAAGAATGTTAACGGATCTTCAAAATCAGGAATCCAACCGGAAACAAAGATTGAGAAAGCGTGATAATCTGAAGCGTTAGTATAATCGGTGGCCGAAGCAATATTAGTATTATTGATAATACGCACTAAGACATCACTATCGGTAGCGTTGGTACCATAAATTTTGTCAAGATCATTAATCGCGATATCTTCATCGAAGATAACACCATTCATCGCTTCGTTACTCGCTTCAATAAAGTAATCATCGTATGTTCTTTGTTCTTCATCATAAGCGATGCCGACATTTTCAAGATAAATCGGGAAAGTAATCGAAGGATCATCTTTCTTTAAACGATCACAAGCATCTTTAATTTGTTGCATTGAATCCTCAAGAGAAATTTTAGAAGCATATGGATTCATCGGTTCGAGTTTTTCGGTAGCTTTTTCTAAAGATACATTATGCTTTGAAGCATATTCTTCGCATAAGAATTCAAAGTAATCTTTCTCTACAAGTTGTCCGTCTTTTTCAACCATCGTCTTTGCGAAATCGCGAGGTGTATAAGTATTGATTGCATATTGACTACGAATTTGTTCGTTTTCAACTGAGAAACGTAAATAATAAACTTCTAAATCCAAACTGTTTAGTACTGCTTGTCTAAAGTAAGAATACTTTAAAGCCTTATTAGTGTTTAAAATCGAAGCTTCGACATTATCAACATAATTTCTTAAAGAAGTATTATAAGTTCCTTGTGAATTGGTTTCTCTATTTTGATTCAAATAATAGATAAATGGTGATTTTGAACCTTCGCCGTAATTTGAAAAAGCATTTTCGTGGGCAGGATTTTCAAGAGTTCCTGTTCCGTCACTTCC
Source organism: uncultured Bacilli bacterium (assembly GCA_947591215.1). Classification (GTDB taxonomy): domain Bacteria; phylum Bacillota_I; class Bacilli_A; order RFN20; family CAG-449; genus CANQAG01. The sequence goes on from CANQCZ010000017.1 coordinate 28,453, forward strand.
TTTTACATAATAGTTCCAGCCGTCGATGTCAGCATCGGTAAGACCAAAAGAATCGATTTGTCCTGATTCATATTGTTCACGAGCATACGTATTGCTGATATTAGTCGGTAACTTATTAAAGATTAAGGTGCTTGTAGTGACATGATCTTTATCCCAATAATATGGATTCTTTTTATAAACCATTCTAGTACCGGCCGGATCCCATTCATCCAATAAGTAAGCCCCACAATATAAAATCTTATCTTTTTCGGTTCCGAAATTATTAAATCCAATTGAAGAAACAAAGTCTTCTTGCATCGGAAGATAAGCCGAATAAGTGAGCATTGTCGGAAAATAGTCGGCACGTTGTTTTAATTTATAGGTCAACGTCATTGCCGCATCATCATATGAGATTCCAACGCGTTCAAAACTTAATATTTTTCTAACGTCTTCTGCTGTACAGCCCGGAGTAACCCCCATATCGTTCAACCTAGTTGCAATTCTTGAATAACGAATATTATCAGGAAGATTTTTAAATTGCGAATTCAAGAAAGTTGCTTGCCAATATTCATTGGCTCCATCAATGATCAGTGCTAATAGATAATATCCTTCAGCCAAATTGTCATAATTCAATGCGTATCTAGCTGAAGTGTAAAAATCGCTCGGTTTAACTGTTTTATCTTTGTATTGTTGTCCATCCCAAGTGACCCACGGAATATTTTTTCTGATATGGAATGTGTAAGTGTCTTTCGCGGCATTGGTTTCCCACGATTCGCCCAAGGAAGGGACGATATTACCAAACCGATCATTCTCTACCAATCCATCAACAAAATTTACGATATGCTGTGAATCCTCTTGTTCGTTAGTTGTTGCCGAATTCAATGTCGACGGCATAGTTGAGACATAACTTGAAAAGGTGTCTTTTCTTTCTAAATTTGCTAAGTCGGCATAACCACCGATGTTTCCAACATCAACAAACTGTTCACGGCCGCCACAGCTAACAAGCATCGTAACTGCAAACAATGAAATAAAAAGTTTACTTTTATTCATACTTTTGACCTCCTCATATCTTTTCTTATACAAAAATCTTTCGATTTGTGTTTTATTTTAAAGCAACCATATATTTAAGTCAAATTTTTTAATAACATTTTGAAAATTCTTTGTTCTTTTTTTTACAAAAAAAGAAAGCCTAAATTGCTTGAAAGATACTAAACAAAACCAAACTGGCAATTAAATCGATAATCGCTCCGTCAAAAAACCGTGCTCTTAAAAGGTAAATCTTCTCACGAATTTCCATAGGTAGCTTTCCTTTATAATATGCTTTTTCTTTACGATAGGTGTAACTGATATTGTTGCCACCAACCCAACCACATAAAAAAAGAATTAATCCCGCAGCCAAACAAATTGAATCAGAAGCGATATTCCAAGAAAATGACCGACCTAAAATTTCAAATATTATCGTCAATGCGATTCCGCCAAGAGAATATAACAATCCGATTAACATATTGCGTGGTTTAATCATCTGTTCAAGCATCGTGTTCAACTCCTCTTCCTAGTATTCCAATCATAGCAAAAAAATCACAAAACACATAATTGTTTTTGCAATTTAAAAATTTTATCATTAAACATTAAATCATTATTTTCTCATTTAAATATCTTATTAAATTTTTTATTTAAATGCAACAAAGCCAATTTATATGGCAGCAGTTAAATTGACATTGCTGTTTTTTGCTCTAATAAAAGCAAGTCAAATTAATAGCTTCTTTATTTAAAGTTATTGCAAAATCACAAATTAAATTGCCTATAAGTTTAATGTCCGTGACCATTAAATCAAATTCACTCGTTAAAACACGCAGTTTCAGTTCATCAAAAACTTCTACAAATGAATGTTGCTTATCTAAAGCGACCGGAATTACTTTAACATCCAGATTGCTGAAATTATGAGCTCCGCTTTCACCCACAAAAAGAATTTTTTTATCTTTGAGTTGCTCGTAAAACTTTCTAAAAAAATCGATGGTAATTTTATCGTCAATTAAAATTTTAGCGCTTGACACTCGCGAATTGATGGCGCAATTTTTAGCTTTTTTTTCTGAAGTAATGATAATGTCGCACTGGTCAAGACAACGCTTTAAGTTATTAGCTAAAAATTTTAATTCTTGCTGATTAAGATTATCAAGACCATGATCTTTTAAAATACGATGAAGCCGCATTTGATCTTTTTTCTTCATTTTTGATGAAATTAAATCGATGGTTTCTTCTTCATATGGCGAAATATTAAGGGCAACAAATGCCAATCCGCTTTGTAAAAAATCACAGATAACTTCATAACTGTAATTTTCTTTGTCGTTACACTCTTCTTCAATTAAAGTGTAATCCAATTTTTTAAGCAGTTTTTTATTAATCCAGCTTTTGACTCGTGCTTTTCTTTTATCGACTAACAAATGAGTTTTGTGTCCCATTTTTTTATTCCTTTTCGTTAAAAATTTTTGGTAGTCTTTTCTATTTCGCGTTTGATTGATTTATTTTTTTCAGTCTCACGCTTGTCATATAATTTTTTACCCTTGGCTAATGCCAATTCACATTTAGCCAAACCATCTTTTAAATAAACCTTCGTAATTACTAAGGTAAACCCTTTTTCTTGTATTTTACGATTAAGTTTCATGATTTCTTGTTTGTGCAACAGCAACTTTTTGGTTCGCAATGCCTCATGATTAAACAAATTACCCTTATCGTAAGGCGCAATATTCATTCCTAAAACAAACGCTTCTCCGTTTTTTATAATCACATAAGAATCGTTTAAACTTGCTCCATGCATACGTAACGACTTAATTTCTGTACCTTTTAAGACAATTCCGGCTTCAATAAAATCAGACAAAAAATAATCGTAATACGCTTTTTTATTATTTACGATAATTTTTTCATCTTTCATGTCGGTCTTTTCCTTTCAGTTTGCTTAATCTATTTTATTTTATTAAATTTCTTCTCATTAATCAAAGATAAATCTATCGTAGCTTTAGCAATATCGACTTCATCAACCTTTACCTTACATTTGTCACCTAATAAATATTTTTTGCCACTTCTTTTACCAAATGCCATCATTCTTCTTTCATCATATATGAAAAAATCTTTTTCCATCGTTTCAAAAGC
>CANQCZ010000018.1 GCA_947591215.1 uncultured Bacilli bacterium
AAGCGATGGTTTTTGTAATAACGTGATAAGTCAATTTCGTGTCATCTACTAAAAAACTATATCGATAACTTTTTAAATATTCGCTAGTTTCTTTTGCTTTTTTGGCACAATGGGCACAAAGATAACCACCTTCATTATAATCAACGGCCACAATATTCGTCTTACTGCCACATATGACACACTCGTTGTACTCTAAACCATATCCGGAAAATAAGATCACTTTTGCCATCATAATCACCACCAAAGTCAAAGGATCAAATCCCTCTTCGAGGGCGATTAAAAAGCGACTTAAATATCGATAAATTCTTCCATCATCCTCGTCGATAAAGCGTAAGATCATCTCATTTATCGCTTGGGTGGCCGTCATTTTAACGATATCGTCATACAAGCAAAAATAATTTTTGAGACAGGTTCCTTCTTTAAGCGTCAGTTTTTGATTTTGAATTCCTAAAGTAAAAACACTTTGGTTTAAAAGTAGACAACTTGCGTAATTCTTGGCATTCGGTTTATTAAGACCATAAGCGGTAAAAGTTTTTCTTCCTTCCGCGGTTAAAATATTGATGATTTCACCCCCATTACGATAAGGGACACGTTTTAAAACTATTCCTTCAAGCTCTGTATAATTCATCGTTTATATCCTAATTCTTTTAAGAATTGTTCGGAATCTCGCCACTTCTTCGCAACTTTTACATATGTTGTAAGAAGAACTTTCGTTTTAACGATCTTTTCGATGTCTTTTCGCGCCTCTTCACCGATTTTTTTAATCATTTGTCCGCCTTTTCCAATCAAGATTCCTTTGTGCGTATCGCGTTCTACGATTATTAAAGCTTCGATTTTTAACGTGTCGTTGACCTTTTTCATCCGTTCGATAAACACCGCGGAAGAGTGTGGTACTTCTTCATGAGTGTAAGTCAAAATTTTTTCGCGAATTATTTCGCCGATTAAAAACGAAAGCGGATGATCAGACTTGACATTTTGATCATAATAACGAACCCCATCTTTCAAGGTGGATTTAACTTCATTTAATAAACCGTCGAGATTAAAGCCGTCCAAAGCGGAAATTTCAAGCATCTTGGCTTCTGGAAAAATAGAAGCATACTCTTTTTTAAGTTTTTCCATTAAGTTGATGTTAGTGAGGTCGATTTTGTTAAAAACGATAAATAACGGCGCCTCGACATCTTTCAAACGATCTTTGATAAGCGGATCTTCGCTAGCGTTAAAGCCTTTAGAAGCATCGACTAAAAGAATCACCGCATCCACCCCTTCAAGTGCCCCGCGAATCTGCTGATTCATGTAGCGATCAAGCTGTCGTCGGCTTCGTAAAACTCCCGGAGTATCGATAAAAATTATCTGCGAGTCTTCGTCGTTATATATTCCTTGAATCGCATCCCGCGTCGTTTGAACTTTAGGGGTCGCGATCGATATTTTTTCATTGACTAAGGCATTGATTAAAGTCGATTTTCCGGCATTTGTCTTTCCGACAATAGCCACAAATCCCGATTTCATCAAAGGTTCTCCTCATCAAAAGCGTAAGGCAGTAATTCTTTAATTGTGGTGTTAAGTGAATCTCCATTTGAAGTTTCAATGTAAATCGGAGCATCCAAAGGAAAAAGTTCTTGGAGCACTTGACGACACGCACCGCATGGCGTCACTAATTTATCACTAGTTGCATACAGCGCTAAAGCGCAGATATCTTCCTTCTTATAACCTTGAAGGTAAGTCGCATAAAGCGCATTTCGTTCCGCGCACATCGAAAGACCATAACTGGCATTTTCGATATTGGCACCGAGAATCACCTTGCCATCTTTTAAAGCAATCGCCGCGCCGACCGCGAAATGTGAATAAGGGCTATACGATAATTTTTGTGCTTCTTTAGCTTTTTCGATTAATAACTTTGAATCCATATTACTACCTCTTTATAAATCTAAAGGATCTAAAATTTGATCCTGTAAATCAAACATCACTTTTTCATCTGCCGCGTTCATGTGATCGTAACCTAAAAGATGAAGGACTCCGTGAACGAAAAGGAAGGACATCTCGCGTTTAAAACTATGACGATATTCTTCAGCTTGACTTTGGGCGCGCTTGACGCAGATAAAAATTTCTCCTAAATCGCGCGGCAAAGAAAGATCTTTAACGATTTTTATTTCATCAGCGACCTCATCTTCAAAGGCAAACGAAATGACATCCGTCACGCGATCAATTTGGCGATAAGTACGATTGATTTCTCGAATCGTCTCTTCCGACACTAAATTAACCTCAAGGATAAAAGTTCCTTGGAGGTTTAAAAAATCGCATATTCTTTCAAAAAGAAAGCGATAATGCGCTTCGTAATTATCGAGCTCTTCCATCACATCGTTTACAAAGGTCAATTCTAAATCCATTTTTTACCTCGCGTACTTTGATTATATACCTAAGCACGCTTTTTTGCCACTACTCATTTGACGTAAAACATATAAATCGAATTTTCCAATTTTTCACGAGTTCCTTTTAAAGCAAAAATATAACCGCTCAAAAAATCGATGATTCGATAGCGATCTTTGATGGCTAATGAAGAGACGTTGACAATCACCGGATGATGGCGTTCAATGACACTAGTAATTTGGTCTACTTCATCAAAAGACGTCGGAAAAAATACTTGAGGCGGAATCTTATGATACGAGTAAAAAGGGCTCCCGTTTTTTACGCCTTTTTTATCGGTCTTTAATGCATCTTTGATTTTTTCTAACATAAGTTCCTCCCCGTTTTTCAAATCACGAATTTTTTCAAAAATTCCAAGGCACTTTTTTCAAGACGTGACACCTGGGCTTGCGAAATATTAAATTCGCTCGCTATTTCAATTTGCGACCGACCTTCAAAATAGCGTTTTTGAATGATTTGCCGTTCCATATCATTGAGCTTTGTAATCCCATCTTTAAGCGACAAATTGGTAATAAATTTTTTATCGCTATCCACTTCTGTCGGAATCACATCGAAAAGTTCAAGCGACTCGTTAAAGTCATTGTACAACGGCTCGCTTAAAGAAATGATCGGATTAGTCGCTTCTAAGGATTCGATGATTTTATACGGTTCGACATTGAACTTTGCCGCTAATTCTTCAATTTCAATGCTTTTTCCGTATTCATTCAAATAGCGTTCTTTTTCTTTGAGACTTTTGTAAGCTAAGTCTTTTATTTGTCTTGAAACTCTTAAAAAGGAGTTATCCCGCAGATAGCGTCTTATCTCTCCTTCGATCATCGGAACCGCGTACGTTGAAAAGCGCACATCTTGACTGAGGTCAAAATTGTCGATTGCCTTTAATAAACCGATTGTTCCGATTTGAAATAAATCGTCAAGATTTTCATTTCTTTTTTGAAATTTATTGACTACCGATAATACTAATTTCAAGTTCCCCGTCACCAATGTATCCTTCAGTTCTCGTTCCCCATCTTGATACCTTTTGAGCAGCTGGAGTGTTTCATTGCCACTTAAGGCTTGTAAGCGTGATGTGTCAACTCCAGTGATTGTGACTTTGTATTGGGCCAAGTAATATTTCTCCTTCGCCCATTAATTTGTCCGATTTTTATTTTTTTAAACTAACTTTTAATTTTTTAAGAATCCGTTTTTCAAGTCGCGAAATATATGATTGTGAAATTCCTAAAGTTTCTGCCGTCTCTTTTTGCGTCATCTCTTCGCGACCATTTAAACCAAAGCGCATCTCGAGAATTTCTTGTTCCCGCGGTTTTAAAGTTTTAATCGCCTCTAAAAGCTCATTCCGTTTTTCATCGTTATCGATATCATCGATAATTTTCATTTCGTTTTCGCTTAGCACATCGCTTAAAAGCAATTCGTTACCATCATAATCGCATTTAAGCGGCTCATCAAGGGACACTTCGTTTCGAGTTCTAGCTTTTTTTCTTAAGTGCATTAAAATTTCATTTTCGATGCAACGCGAAGCATATGTTGCTAATTTGATGTTTTTATCCGTTTTAAAAGTATTGATAGCTTTAATTAATCCTAAAGTTCCGATAGAAACCAGATCTTCAAGATTGGTGATATTAGTCTCATAGCGCTTGGCGACATAAACTACGAGCCGCAAATTGTGCTCGATCAATTTATTGCGGGCTTCTAAATCACCTTTTAAAAACAAATTGATATATCGTTCTTCATCTTGTGGATCAAGGGGCGGTGGCAAAACCTCTTTTCCATTGACATAATAGACACTTTTACCGCCGAAAAGACGATTGATAAGACGTTTTAAATGATTAAACATAAATCCTCCTAATGTAAAAAGGCGTTGAGCAAACAATCGCAACCATTAAAATCAGCGACTTGATCCGCTAAAACGACATAGACAAAGTACGATTCGGCACCATCATTTAAATCCAAAAGAGCTTTGAATCCGTCATATTGATGATGACTGTCGACAGTTTGAACTTCGATCTTTTCCGTCTTGGAGTCAACGCCATAAGGCCACCGATTTTTTGCGATAAAAATCACTGGTGTATTGAGATATTTTAAAGTATTGCCAGTATCGAAATATGAACTCAAAACTAAATGATGATTTTTATAAGTGATCATACATTGAGTCTTGTAATTGTTTAAATGGTATAGTTTATCGACAAAAGTCGCCGCCAAAAGCAATGAAAGCGCAAATATCGGAATCAATAACATTTTTACCATTGCTGTCGGTTCTAAAATCGTGACAATGCCACGATAAATCGTGATATTTGAGTCGAGCATAAAAAGAAAAAAACCTAGTCCGTAATAGCACAATAAATATAACACCGAAGCGTGAAACCACTTTTTCTTGTAGATGATGATCATCATCGTTAAAAGAAAAAATGCCAATATCAAATACCCAATTATTTCATTTAAATAATGTGTGTATACACTGATCGTTTGTCCTAAAATTAAGATGCATAAAACCCCCTTTTTAGCGCGGTAAGTGGCGACGATTTTCACAAAAAATAAACTTACCATCGATAACGTTAAATTCGATAACATCGTTAAGTCAAAATAGATGTTCATCTCTCATCACCACCGTGATTTTAACGCAAAAAAAATGCGAACTATGTCGCATTTTAATGTTTGTCGCTTATTATTTTATTTCATCGTTGAGGAAGAAAGGAATTATGCTATCTTCGGTGTTGGTTGAGGCATCGCTTTCTTCGTTTGAAGGAGTCGATTCCTCTTCCATATCTTTGCGCGTTCGTAACGGCGGTTGCTTTACGGCCGCTTCATAATCGTAGTCTTCATCAAATTCAGTAGCGATAACCGAAATCAGCATTTGGTCGTTGAGTTCCGGATTTTGCTGTACTCCGAAAATGATATTGACATTAATTCCGGCCGCTTCGGTAATGTAACTTACTGCATCTTGAGCTTCATCAAGTGTTACCCCGTTTCCTCCGGTGATATTGATAATGGCTGAATGAGCTCCTTTAATGGAAGCTTCTAAAAGCGGAGAAGCGATCGCATTTGTCGCCGCCTCCATCGCCTTATGCTCTCCAGAACCGATTCCAAAGCCGATTAAGGCGACGCCTTTATCTTTCAAAGTAGTTCTTACATCGGCAAAGTCAAGGTTGATTAAACCCGGAAGAATGATAAGATCAGTGATCGTCTTCACCGATTGTGCTAAGACAGCGTCGGAAGTTGCAAAGGCTTCAGCAATCGGTCGATTTCCATTGATCATCATCAATTTATCATTGGATACGATGATGATCGAATCGACGTTTTTCTTAAGTTCGCCGATTCCTTCAACGGCGCGAACTTTACGCGAATTACCTTCAAATCCAAAAGGACGCGTGACAATAGCGACCGTCAAGCATCCGGCGTCTTTGGCGACTTTGGCGATTACAGGTGCGGCGCCGGTTCCAGTACCGCCACCCATTCCAGCGGCGATAAAAACCATGTCGGCATTGCTTACGATTTCCTTAATGTCTTCGATGCTATCTTCAGCTGCGGCACGACCGATAGCGGGATCGCCACCGGCGCCTAAGCCTTTAGTAATATTTTTACCTAAAACTAACTTTTTTTCAGCTTTAGAGGTCGCGAGTGCCTGAGCATCGGTGTTACAAACCCAAAACTCAACGCTTCTAATCTGTTCCTCAATCATTTGATTGACCGCGTTATTACCGGCACCACCAACACCGATTACAACGATTTTGGCATATGATTCAAATGCATCAAAATTAAAGTTCTCCATATTTTTCCTCCATTTTATAACTCATCATTAAAATTAAAATCAACACGTGGTAACTCTTTTTCATCGTCGACGCGCGAAATCGTATTTTGCATAACATCTTCATCTTCATCGATAAGGTGCACATCACCATATTTAATAATTCCAAGGCAATTGAGATACGCTTTGTCACGAGTTCCAATCGTCGTAATACGGTAATCGATAACCTCGAGTCCCAATTGTTGTTTAATGAAAGATTCTAAACCTTTAAGCTTTGCAAAACCGCCTGAAATCACCAAAGGATATCGTTCATTGTTCCACTTTGTGAGGATTCTCCTTACGGGTTCAATAAGCGAATTATTCAATGAATGTTCAATCACGGCTTTCAATTCGTCGACTTGATGATTTTTGACTATTTCCACTTTATATTTAGGTCCAGAGTCAAGTCCGAAGCGATTTAATAATTCACTAGCGGTACTATACTGACACGAGAAAGCATTTTGTATCTCTTCGACGATATCTTCTCCCCCAAAGCGAAAACTATCATTTTTAGAGATGATTTCTCGTGAATTAATAAGCGTCAACGTAGAAATTTTAGCGCCGATATTTAAAAGATAGTAGGACGACGGGATCGATTGCATTCCTTCTAAATAGAGTGCAGAAGCATATGGTGCCACCACAAAGTGACGAATTTTAACACCTACTTTTTCTAACACTTTGCGATATCCGTTGATAACTTGCTTGTTCATCACATAAATCATCGCCTTCACGAGCAAGGAAACAGAATATTTGCCAAGCGGTGGACGAATGGAAATTTCCTTCGTATCAAGAATGTATTGATAGGGAACAATATCGACAATTTCAAGACCGTCGCTAAATGGTGTCTTGCTAAGTTGATTGAGCGCATTGTTGATATCGATCTGCGCGATTTCTTTTTTTGGTGAAATAATCATTGTCGACACTTCATTTTTGACAAAATTCATATAAATCGGCGGCAAGCACAAAATCACTTCATCGATTTTGATCCCTAAAGCTTCATTAGCTTCAGAAATCAATTTTTTAATCGCATTACTCACGCTATTTTCATCTTCAATTTGACCATTGGAAACACCGGTAATGTCGCTTTCAAGCGCATGTAAAATGTGGACAGTGCCATCGAGAACGAATCCGACAACTAATCTAGCAATTTTAGAAGTAATTTCCAAGGCGACATAACGATTATTGTTATTCATTATCAATTCTCCTCTTTCCATTCAACACATTTTCTTCGTGAATCACTGAAGGTTCCGCAAACAAAAGAATACACATCTTTTTCTTCATCATCAATCGTTTCTTTCAACGTTGCTTGCGCTTCACTAGTAGCGTTATTAAATAAAGTTACAATAGTATCATACGCCAAATAAATCGAGATTTCATCATCTGTCGCATCATATGGATCAAAAGTTACTTTGATAAGCGGTTGGTTTCCAAATAACGAAAAGTAAAAGGAAAATAAATTTTTGGAATCTTTGAAAATATTGAGATATTTTAATTTTTCATAACTAGCGGTAGTTCTCGTCAAATATGATTTTTCGATAAGATTGATAATTGTTTTCTTATCATCATCTTGAGGAGAATAAATCAATTTTGGAAGAGAAGAATTCATTATTAAAAAATCTTTAACCAATTCATTGTCATAAAGTTCCTCATGAGGTTCGCCGTCATTAAAATAGACGATATTATTGTAGTACGCTCCAGGCGCCAACTCTTTGACTTCAATTGTTAACGAAAACGGATTGATCGATACTTTAGTATGATTCCCAGGAAAAAGCGGATGATTGTCAATCAAATCTTTAATATTTTTTTCATCGATAAAATATAGTGAATCTTGACGAGATAAATGGGCAATTTCAAGAATTTTATCGCCATCGTAATTGACATTTCCTTTCAATGTGTAATTACTGACACGAGCAAATGGCGAAATAAAATAAACGATGATAAGCAAGTAAATGAAAGTGATAAAACCACACTTGACAAAAAAGCGATTTCTCTTTTTGCGGTTGTAAAGTTTTAATTGCTCTTCAAATGGAATCTTTTCAGTTTCCATCATCATTCACCTAACTTTCCAAAATGATAATCTCCAACTTAGGATTAATATCTAGACAATTATATAATAATTTAGAACATCTTTCAATTAACACTAAGATATTTCGGAAAGAATTATGGCCATAAACCTCGATAAAATTTGCGTGTTTTAAGGAAATTCGCGCCGTCTCATTTTGAAATTTTTTAGCACCCAATCGCTCTAATAATTGGCCGATTGAGATTCCTTGAGGATTTGTAAAAGTCGAACCTAAGGTTCTAATTCCATGCGGTTGCATTTTCAAACGCTGTCGATGAGCATTTAAATAATTCTCTTTAAGTTCATTAGATGGCACGATGATTTTCTTTAAATAGACTTTGACAATCAGCAATTGTTTACTTTTAAAAATGGAACTACGATAAGTAAACGAAGCCTCTTCATGTGAAATAATAACGATTTCTCCCATACGATTCAAAGCAACCACTTTTTCTACTATGTCTCCGATTGACTCCGAAAAACAACCGCAATTGTTGACGATAGATCCCCCGATTAGGCCGGGGATGTCACCGAGCTTTTCAATTCCGCCATACCCTTTTTCAATCATATAACGGACAAGATGTGGCAATGAGACACCACTATCGACAATCAGCGTGTCTTTTTTATCGACGATTTGGTTTCTGGTGTACTTTAAGTAATACTTATCGCTATAATCAAAGGCAAATAAAATTTTCGACGTGTTTCCTAAATAGATGAAATCCTTATCTTGATGCGCCTTAAGATATTGTTTGACCTCTAAAAGATTATCACTTTCAAGATATTTTTTAACGATACCGCCGATTCTGATATAGCTTTTTTCAGCGATACAATAATTGTTTTTTTCAATCATATTTTTCAATTAATCGTACGATATCATCGCATGAGGAAGATTTTTTTATTTCTTTTTGTACACTTTTCATCATTTCTTTGATTTTTTCATCTTCAATCACCCGGACGATTTCACTTTTTAAAAGATACGGATTTAATTGTGCTTCTTGCATTTCAACGCATCCTCCCTTTAATGCAAGATACGAAGCATTCAAATGCTGATGATTATGTTTTACATATGGCGAAGGTATCAAAATTAACGGACGTCCAAATTCGATAACTTCAGCAATCGAACTGCCTCCAGCGCGCATTATTATCAATTCGTGGGTTGCGAAAAGTTCATCCATTTTACCATAGGAAACGATAGTTACATTGGTGCTTTTTTTCATCTTTTTGGCTTTTTCATAATATTTAGAGCCACTGATAATCGTAATTTGATATTGAGGCAGTAGCAAAGCAGTATTGATAGCAAGTTCCAATAAAGTTGTCGAACCAAGGGAACCACTTACAAAGAGAATCGTTTTCTTTTTGGGAATTTCCATCGTCCTTTTCATGAGATAACCCGATGGATTTCCAAGATAATGGACCTTTAATTTTTTCGGTTTTTTCTCTAATTTTGATTCAGCAAAAGAAAATATCAAGTCGTCAGCTCGTTTTAAAGAAAACTTTAAAGAATCGCCAAGTGGGACATTTTGTTCGTGAAGAATCAATCGTTTGTCTTGTATTTTAGGCATACATGAAACCACGAAAGTAATAAACCCGCCACATCCAACTATCACGTCAAAATTTTCGATTAATTTATTCAGTTTTCTAAATTCTTTGATTTCCAAAGGATAATGTTTTACATCTTTAACAAAATTCTTAAACGATTTAGCGATTTCAAGGGCGATAAGATCATCTTTATCAATCAACTTTTCTTCGATTTCTCCTCTTATTCCTAAATATTTGACTAGATGTCCGCGCCTTTTTAACTCTGTTCCTAAAGCGATCGCCGGATTGATGTGTCCCCCAGAAGACGAAGCACATAATAACACTCTACTCTTGTTCATTTTTATTCACCATCAAGCCTAAAGAAAAAAGCAAAACACATAACGAAGAACCACCATAACTGATAAGCGGTAACGTAATTCCGGTTACCGGAAAAAGTGATATCACGACCCCCAAATTGATAATCACTTGAATCATGAATAAGGCCAAAAGACCTAAACACATGTAGCATTTGAAAATATTTTTGGTGCTGAAAATCAATTTAAAGGCACAGAAAAACATCAACCCATACAATCCGATGACGATTAGCCCACCGAAAAGTCCAAACTCTTCCACGATAATCGCAAAAATAAAATCTGTCTGGGGCTCTGGCAAATAGTAATGTTTTTGATAACTTTCCCCGATTCCTTGACCTAATAATCCCCCAGGTCCTATTGCATATAAACTTTGAATGATTTGAAATCCCGAACCTAAAGGATCTTGAAACGGATCGATAAAAGACATGATTCGTTCAAAACGATATGAAGCCGAAAGAATTAGAATACACACGGCAAAAATGCCGGTAAACATGAAAATTACAAACCACTTTAACGGCATTCTTGAAGCGTAAATTTGCGCAAATAACGAAACCGCAAGAACCATGCATGTGCCAAAATCAGGTTGCAGCATAATTAATATAAATCCGATCGACGCGATCAATAACGGAGGTAGAATCGTCTTAATTTTATCGCTTTGTTCATAAAATTTTTCAAGATACTTGGCAAAGAAAATAATCAACGAGATTTTTAAGAATTCCGATGGTTGAAAAGAAAAACCGCCGAATCCAAGCCACGAGGCAGAACCGCCGCGAATTAATCCGACTCCGGGAATCAAAACTAGAATCAGTAGCAAAAACGAAATGGCTAAAAAGTAATTGGCATATTTTTTTAAAAACGATGCGCTGATTCTACTACCAAGAAAAAAACCGCCGATTCCAACACACGCGTAAAGTGCCTGCCGTTTTAAAAAATAAAACTGATCACCATATTTAAACTGAGCCCACACTGAAGAAGCTTCATAAACCATAAAAACTCCAAAAATGGTTAAAAGCAATCCGGAAATGGTGAGTGCTTTACGATAAAAGTTGCTATTCATAGTAAACTTTAACTAATTCGTTAAAGTGTTCACCTCTTTTCTTGTAGGAACTATATTGGTCAAAAGAACTGCATCCTGGGGAGAATAGAATCGTACCATGATTGAACTTCAGTTCTTGCAAGCGTTCAAACACTTCATCTAAATCATCGAACGTCTCACCTTTTAAGTATTGCGAAAGAAGTTTTTGATCGCGACCGTAGATAAAAATTCGATCATCATTGTTAAATTTTAAATTTTCGATTCCGCTAGATTTATATATTCCTCCCACAATAATCGCTCGCGGTCCTTTTGTAAAAGTGGTTATCGCGGCTTTTAAAGCATCGCAAGATGTCGATTTTGAATCATTGACAATCGTTAAAACATCGTTTTGATAAATGATCTCTTCACGAAACGGAACCGGAACAAATGCTTTTAATCCTTTTTCAATATTTTGATAGGTTATACCAAGCGCTAACGCACATCGAATGGCTTTTGTAATATGTTTAATATTGTGAGTGCCATGTAAAGCGATCGTAGTAGCATCAATCGTATTTTTTTCATCAATTATAAAATTTGTACCATTAAAAATGACCCGTGATTTCTCCTTATTCTGAAAAGTTTCAAAACCCATATCCTCAAGACCGATTATTTGCGATCTTTCAAGATTTAACATCGCCCTTTTTTTCGATGCCCGATAATATGCATAACTCACTACACTATCTAGATGATTAGGCGTGAGATTGGTATATATTAAAATTGTCGGTCTAAATTGATAAATATCTTCTAATTGAAATGATGACACTTCGACGATAAAAATTTCAGTATCCTTATTTTCAATTAGAGCTTCACAAAGTGGTGTGCCGATATTGCCGCATACTGTGGTGCGATAAGTGGTTTTCAAAATCGATTCAAGCAGCTTTACGAGGGTCGTTTTCCCATTAGTGCCACTAATGGCAATCATTTTTTGCTTTTTTAGATAACGGAATCCCAATTCAATTTCAGAAATCACTTCACGTGACAAGAGACGACAGATTTCATAAATCTCATCGGTAGCTTTTATACCCGGCGAGCGAACACATAAATCAAATAATGGCAATTCATCTTTCAATCGTCGCTTATCATAATATTCAATTCCCGGAAAAGTAATTTTTTCTTCATCGTAAACGGCGATTTTATTTCCGTTTTTTAATAACTCGTATGCTGCCTTCCCACTCTTTTTAAATCCCAATATCAACACTTTCATAATCCCACTCCAATCATTAAAGCGACAAACGATAGCACTAATGCCAAAAGCGTGAAAACCATGACCACTTTCCACTCGGCAACTCCTTTCATTTCAAAATGATGATGAAGGGGTGCCATTAAAAAAACGCGCTTATGAGTCATTTTAAAATATGCAACTTGAATGATCACACTCAACGTTTCAATCACAAAAAGCGCTCCGACTACAATAAGACTTCCTTCGGCTTTTAAAACGATTGCGATTGCTGCTAAAACTCCGCCTAACATTAAAGAGCCGCAATCACCCATAAAAATTTTGGCAGGATGCAAATTTAATGGAGCAAAACCGACAAGAGCGCCAAATAAAGCGCATAATAGAAAGCTAACATCGTATTGTTCACGCACTAAAGCGATAGTCACAAATGGCATAAGAGCGATGATCATCAGTAAAGTCGCTAAGCCATCAAGACCATCAGAGAGATTTACCGCGTTACCGCTTCCGACAATCATTAATGGAAAAAGAAAAATAAACAACACTCCAATGTCGATAATAATCTTGGGAAACGCCAAATGAAAGTACCAAGTGGTACTATCGCTATATCCTAAAAAAATGAGAATCAAAAAAGCGATAAGTAATTCTAAAAGGAAACGAATCGAAGCCGGCATTCCTTTTGAATCATGGTAGTGTACCTTACGGTAATCATCTATTAAGCCAATTACAAAGTAAGATACCATCACCAAAATAACCGCTTGTACATCGCGCAACAAAAAGCTTGATGGCGATATTAAACTAAGCGATAAAAGAGTTGCACTGATCATGCCAATTCCGCCCATTGTCGGAGTTTTATTCTTTAGTTGATGAGTGCTTACTATATCATCACGTATTGCTTGATATAGTGATTCTTTTTTGGCTTTTTTTATAATAAATTTGCTGATAATATTTGAAACTACGACGCTTATCAATAATATTAAGGCGCATTTTATGACGACGACTTGTCGGAAATCCATGATTCAACCTCCTTATAGTCACTATATGGCACTTTGCGATTTCCGATGATTGAATAATTTTCAACTCCTTTGCCAAGGATTACCACTAACTCATCGGCGGTCGCGTGATCTAAAGCGTATTTTATCGCCGTTTTACGATTATGGATGATGATGAAAGAATCTTGATGACCATCGACAATATCGTCGACGATTTTTTGCGGATCTTCATTACGAGGATTATCGTCTGTCACAATTCTTTTATCGGCATATTCAAGTGCCAAATTTCCATATCGCTTTCGTTTCGTGGTGTCACGCTCTCCACCTGCGCCGAAAATTACGGTCATTTTTCCTTGATGAATCCTCTTTAAGCAACTTAGTACCGCTTTAAAGCTACTTTCCGTGTGAGCATAATCAATAACGATGTACGGTTTTTGATAAACGAGATTCATACGTCCTTTTATCGGTTTTAAGTTACTAACACATTTTTTGATATCGATAAAATTTTCTCTTTGTAAAAATGCGATTAATAGCGATATATTGATTAGCGATATCGCTGATAGCTTTGTCTTATATTTGCAATTTTGAAAAATGAATTCAGTCAGTGAAAGGCTCGCGGAAATAACATTCGGTAATGGTACTTTTATACCATTCAATTCCTTCTTTAATGCTTGAGAATAAAACAATTTACCATGTGGATTGCTACTTATAAAATCTAACTTTGCTTGATGGTACGCTTCGATTGTTTGGTGATAATCAAGATGATCGCTTTCGAGATTCGTCAAAAATATCGTATCAAAACGAATACCGTTTACTCGTTCTTCTTTATAAGCGATCGAACTCACTTCCATCACTAAATATTGATCCTGACGTTTGATGGCTTCATAAAAAAAATATGCGATTTTTGAAGCGCGTGGTGTCGTTAAATCACTCATAAACGTCTTTTCGTCATATCGTACAGTTGAAATTAGTGCCACCTTTTTTTTATAAAATTCCAAGGCTTCGACTAATAAATGAGCCAGACTGGTTTTTCCATTTGTACCGGTTATGGCAATTAAGTGCAATTCACTTAAATCGAGATGATAAAAATAAGAGCAGATATCAAAGACTCTTTTTTTTAGATCTTTGACATAAATGGCACCTCGTATTTTTTGATCGGCAAGAATCAACGGACAATGATATTTTTTGGCCTCTTTTACTTGACGTTTAGTCGTGTAATGGTGGCCGTTGATGGCTAAAAAGCAAGTGGTCTTATCGACTGAAGATAAATCTTCTTCGATTTTTTCGATTTCGCGTGAATCATCGCTTGCCACTCCAATGAAAGCTAAAATATCTTTAATTTTCATTTTATTCACCGCCTAGCATAATCACGACTTTTGAACCGATAGGAATCATTTCGCCGACACGCGGCAATTGATCGATTACTTTATTTCCCGATCCGACAAAAACAAAAGTGAAGTCACGCGATTTAACCTCTTTTTTATCTTTACCGATAAAATTCGGAACTTGCGCCGTTTTAGTATCCATCCATGTGTATTCACGTTCGATACCCTCATAATTTTTTTCTACACCGAGTGTCTTTAAACAATCTTCAATAATTCTTCCGATAATCGGACCGACGGTCGTTCCACCATACTGTACGGTGTTATGCGCATTCTTTATCGAAAAATAGCAAACTAAACGCGGATCGTTCATCGGGGCTCCGGCGATAAAAGAAAGAATGTATTTCCCATCGACATAAACTCCGTTTTCGGCAATTTGAGCCGTTCCTGTTTTACCTCCGACACGATAACCTTCAACGTATGCTTTACGCCCTGATCCGCGAGAAACCACCGATTCCAAGGCTCGACGCATCGTCTTTGACGTCTCTTCACTAATCACTTGACGTACAACTGTTGGAGTAACTTCATAGACTCTTTCCATCAATGAAGATGAAAGAAGCGATTTACAAACATGCGGTTTAAAAAGATAACCACCGTTAATTACAGCGCTGAATGCTGTCACTAACTGCATCGCGGTGACTGAAATACCTTGGCCGAAGGCGGTAGTCGCCTGTTCTAATTCATTAAAATTATCATATGAAAACATGATTCCTTTATTTTCCCCTTGGATATCGACCCCGGTCTTTTGATTAAATCCAAAATCTTTGACGTATTGATATAATTTATCTTTTCCTAGCATTCTTGCAATTTGAACAAAACCCGGGTTAGAAGAATTCTCCAACACTTCAAGATAAGTCTGCAATCCATGTCCGCCCTTTTTCCATGAATTGATGCGAGTACCGGCCACAATTTCGTATCCCTTATCATAGTAAGTATCATTATCGATATCGATTAAATTTTCATTGATTGCCGAAGCAAATGTGATCGCTTTAAAGGTAGAACCCGGTTCAAAAGAATTATAGACCGGCAATAATCGATTGTAGATAGTCTGATCGTAATCTTGATAACGATTGTTATCGTAAGTCGGGCGATTGCCGATTGCAAGTATCTCACCATTATTGGGATCCATAATAATCCCTACAACTTCATCGGCACTATATTGTAAGTATGCATTTTCCATTTCCCGTTCGAGAATATTTTGCAATCTTAAATCGATAGTCAATTCTAAACTCATTCCTTGACTGGGGGCGATGATTTCGCTTTGGGTATTGGGAAAAAGACCGCCTTTAGCATCCATATAATAATTTAACGAACCCTTTTTCCCGGTTAAATAGTTGTCATAATAACTTTCAAGGCCGGCAAAACCGATATTGTCAATCCCTACAAATCCAATTAAAGAAGCCATATATTCTTTATACGGATAGGTGCGAAGATTATCCTGAACTAAATAAATACCGTCAAGTGAAAGCTTTTCAATCTGTTCGGATTGCCCATAAGTCAATTTTCTTCCATAAGGATGGAAGGAAACTATCGAAGCCTTTTTATTGAGTTTTTCAAAAATTATTTTCTGATCGACTCCAAGAATACTCGCGAGATTAACGCTAGCCTGCATTTTATCTTTAACTTGATAAGGAATCGCATAAAGCGACAATGTCGGTTCGTTAGTGGCCAGTAATTCCCCATTCCGATCGATAATATAACCGCGAGGAGCATAAAGCGGAAAAGATCGTTGCCATAATTCAGAGGCTAAAGTTACCAATTCTTGATGCATAAATATCGTGTTATAAGTCAATTTAAAAACTATCGAAGCCACCAGCAAAACCGTGATAACCGCGATAGTTCTGATTCTTTTAATAAGCATTAACGGGAGCATTTTAATCACCGTTAAATGATATTATCTTTATTTTTCTATTATGACCTCATCGACTTTAAAATTTAAGCCATAACGATCTTTTTTCCATTTACCGATCAGTTTAAATTGTTCACCTTTAATTTTCGAAAGCAAAGAAAAACCGATAAAACTTGTCATGCTATTGATCTTTCCGCGAATATGATTTTCTTTAAATGGATAAATTTCCTTCTTAGAAAGGTTAATTGAAAATGAAGGCTCTTCAAACCCGTTTCCAAATGGATGTAAGCTCTCTAAAATCGCAAAATTTTCATCGTTAAAATCATCTTTTTCCATCGTAACGATCGCCTTTTTAGGTAAACTCCACGTTTTATCGCGAATAAACTCGTTGACACTGGCGATAAATGAAGGTAGATTCTCGCGTTTTAACGTCAATCCTCCGGCACATGCATGACCACCATAACGTTCTAGTAGCGGTGATGTAGCACTGAAAATATCCATTAGAGAGATGCCTTCATATGAACGTGCCGATCCGATTAAAAATTCCGAATTTTTACTATCGCTAGTTAGTATTATACATGGTTTTTGATATTCATTTTGAATTCTTGAAGCAATGACACCCACTAGTCCTTCTTGAATCTTGCCACACTCATTAATGATCACTCTCACCGACTCAAAATTATCGCGATTAAGAGTTGAAACAGCATTTTGAGTTAAGGTCTTTCTTAAATTATTATTGCTCTCGATAAAAGCGTGAAGACGAACAATTTCATTATGCTCGGTTTCAATAAAGTATTTGACGACACGATTGATAGCGATCGTTTCATTGACCCGTCCGACAGCATTGATTTTAGGTGCGATTTCAAATCCCAATGTACTTTCATCATAGTATTCACTTTTGGAAAGCAAATCAAATTGAAGATAATGCTCACTATTCAAATATCTTAATCCTAGGCGCAATAAGGTGCGATTATGATCTTTCAATTCCATGATATCAGAAACCGTCGCTAAGGAAGCAAGCGCCAAAAGATAATGATCTACATCATGTAAAATGAGTCGAGAAAGCATGAAACTCACATAAGCGCCACACGAAGACGCACTAGTTATTTTTCTTTTAAATGGGTGAACTATAGCATAACTTGGTACTTCTTTAAACATCATTTCATGATGGTCGGTGACAATGACATCGACTCCTCTTTCTTTGGCCAATGTCAAAGCTTCGATTTGATTAACACCATTGTCGACAGTGACGATGAGCGAATAGCCTTTATTTGCGATTTCTTCAACCTTTTCAGTTGTGATACCATATCCGTCGATATAGCGGGAAGGAATGTAATATCCAGGATTCAATCCTCGTTTTTTTAATGCGATCATTAAAATTGATGTCGCCATAATTCCATCGCAATCATAGTCGCCGTATATCATCACTTTTTCGTCATTTTCAATCGCTTGTTCAAGGCGATTACAGGCTTTTTCAATATCGATAAAATTATCCGGATCTTCTAAATCATTAAGATCGATCTCTTCAATCAATTTAGAATATTGCTCGTCATCGATATTCAAAGCTTTTAAAAGGCGTTCCACAAATATCATATTTATACTCCTTTAAAAAAGGTTGCCAAAAGGCAACCTCATCATTAATCATTGATTCCCGGAATTATCGCTTCTTGCGGTTCACTACCTGGATTGCGACGGGCTTTTTCTTCTTTCGCTCTTCGTCTCTTTTCAGCGCGAATCGATAACTTTTTCAATCGATGATATTTCAAATGTTTGCACATAAAGAGATAGAACGGCACAAAGAGATAAAGCACAACGACGATTCCAAGTAATAAAGTGATGGTCAATCCGATATACAACGAAGACATCGAACTTGGACATAACGCTAGAAGAATCACGATTAAGAACAATAATGAAATTTCAAACGTATATAAAGTCGGCATATACGAATCGTAAGCTTTGAAAGCAATTTCTTCGCGTTGTTCGTAAACGGTAACTTTCACTTTGTATTCACGAGTCAATTGTTTGACTTTCTCAATGAAAGGAATGACAAGGAGCGCCGTAAGGGCCACCCCGCCTAAAATTCCGATTCCCGCATAACTATTGACCGCGACTCTTGTCACTGATAACAATCCAAGAGCTACCGTTCCTTCGCTAAGTAAGATACCGGCCGTAGCAAGTCCAAAGCGAAGGCCGAAACGAACAAGGATGTAGGCTGTAGCCATCGCCGCAGTGACACCGAGAAGAATCAAAGAACTATTGAAAGTATTTTGCGGAACAACCGGAGTTGTTGAAGAGACGTAAACTTTGGCGTTTCCATCCTCATCCAATATTTTATTCTTAATGGTCTCGATTTTCGCTTGATCGGTGATTGCAAAATCGAATTGCGCGGTAATATATGCGATTTCAGCATCTTCGTCTTCTTGATCGGGGTCATTTTGAACAACGATGTTTACTAAAGATGTATCGAGTTTAATATCGTCCGCCTTGAAGAAATCTTCGACGTCGGAATTGTAGACAAACATGTCGGTTTTATTTGTGACAATGTCGACTCGACCATTTACACTGAAATCATCGGTGTAATTGAAGTGAGTGGTAAATAAGCCTAAAACAAGAATTGCAGCGACTGATACGAGCGTCAAACCGCCGGCGATAATCGCATTGCGACCTTTTTTAGCCATAAATGGATATGGATTTTTGACTTCCTCTTTTTTATCTTCTTCAGTTTTAGTGACTTCCGAAGTTGCTTCTTCATCATTTTTAATTTTGACACCGAATTGATTTAAATGATTGTGGGCATAAGAACTGCCGCATAACCAATACATCATCCATTTGCCTGGTAAAGTCGTAAAGATAAGGTTACTTAAGGATCCGACAATGAGGAAGAGCGAAAAATATTTAAGTTGTTGTCTAGCAACAAAATAAGCGACAAGACCAACCACGAAAAGCAAAATTGAAGCATCGAGTGCGACATATTTAGAGCGTTTAAACGCTTCGTTGCTGGCTTTTAACGGGTTGCGACCTTTCTTCAATTCATCTTTGAATTTTTCAAAGTAACTGATTAAGAAGATCATGGAACAACCGATCACCGCGATGATTCCAATCACGATGGCTGGCGACATCTGGAATCCTAATCCGTTGAATAAGATGATGTCGATAAAAAGCGAAGCCAAAATCGAAACAACCCCTACTACTCCAGCCCATCCGTAAGAATAGACGAAATAGATAGCTAAAACCAATAACGCGATTCCAATAGCCAATACGATTTTAGAGGAAGCGTCATTACCATAAGATGGATCAACGTAATGTTGATACAATTTGGTTAAGACAAAATCATGTTCGCTTGAGGTCAAAATACGTTGATAAGAGTGGGCTTGTTCCGCCGAAGCAAAATCGGTTTTATCATATCCACAATTGGTTATTGTTAAGGTTTGAGCCTCTTCATCGAAGTTTGTACCACTTTCGGCGGTCACAATAGCGATGATTTTTTCTTGCATTTTTTTGCCTTCGAAACTATCGCTTTTTGCCTCTTCGTAGGTATCTGATTCGGTTTTATTCATCCAAATAACGACGGTATTTTTAGCATTTTCAACATCGGTATTTTCTTCCGAGTGTTCCAATAAACCTTTAAATTCGTTGATGTTTTTTAAACCGATTACTAATGATGGTGTTCCGGAATCATATTTAACCGACACATTGTTACGATCGATAACCTCTTCTTCGGAGCAACGATCACCATAAGTACAGACACTCAAGGGTTTAGTCGCTTCAACGCTTCTTAAAATGTTTTCAAGGTTAGCGCTGGAGTTTGGAGTCAAAACAACGCGAAGTTGATAATAGTTTTCATCTTCGTCGAATTCGGTGTCAACGCGGGAATTTTTAACCCCGGCGACTTCTAGACGATCAGTCACTAAATCGCTAACTTCGGCTAAATTTTGATTCTCGGTTCCTTCATCGAATTCAACATGATAAACCACTTCATAACCGCCGGCAAATTCAAGACCATAATTCATCTTTTCGAGATGAAACTGCAAATTGAATCCTACAACAAGGACCAGTGAGAATGCCATGATTATAAACGCTATAAAACGACGCATATATTTTCCTCCGTGTTCTAAATAATTTAACAATCGATTAAGTTTTATTGAGAAAGATCTCAGGATTTTCAATTTTTTAATGTGGTTATACCACATAAAAAATAAATCGCTAATTCAATATATCATTACACGAGTAATCTTTCAAGAATGAAGGCACAAAATGAACAAAAAAAATACCAGTTTTTATCTATTATCGCTTTTAGTTATCGGTTTCTTTGCAAAGTTCATCTCGCTTAGTAACCGGATTGTTCTTTCACGAACGATCGGAATCGGAGCGATGTCCCTTTTTACACTTGTCAATCCTCTTATTGTCCTCCTTATCACTTTTTCTAGTCTTTCACTCCCCACGGTCGTCGCCACTCTCATCGCCAAAAAGCCGCAAGAAAGCAAAAAAATCTTCATTTCCGCGTTTACATTGATAATGTCAATCGCTATTGTCTTGATGATTTTAATCTTCTTTTTAAGTGAATTTATCGCTTCAAATATGCTTCATAATAATCAAAGCATCGAAGCTATCAAAGCTTGTTGTCTTTTAATTCCTTTAGTTTCGTTATCAAGTATCATAAAAGGCTATTTCCTTGGAAACAGCGAAGTTCGTCTCACTTCATTTTCACAAATATTCGAAGAAGGCAGTCGGCTAATTTTTATCGTCGTTTTTTCCGGTTTTTTTATGATGCAAAGCGATGATAAAAAAGCGGCTTTTGCCGTTTATTCGCTCTGCGTCGGAGAGATCTTTCAAACAACTTACCTTTTACTTTTTGCAGAAGAAAAATTTATCGGTCGCTACAAAAAGCTTTTTATCGACTCCTTTCATCGCGAAAACTTTGCTTATAAGGAAATTTTCAGTCTTTCACTACCCCTTACGATGTCTAGAGCAGTCGGTTCTTTAACTTACTTTTTAGAACCGATAATCCTCATGCAAATGTTACTGAAAAGCGGACTTAGCAGCGATGAAATCACTCTAAATTACGGAATTCTATCAGGTTATGTGATGCCTTTGTTGTTGCTTCCTGGCTTTTTCTCTTTAGCATTATCAAATTATCTACTTCCTAATATGGCAAAAGCGATCGGAAATCATAATATCAAAAAAGCCCGCACCATCTTCTTTAAAATCACCGGAAGCTGCCTATTGATCGGCACTTTGATTTCCTTAGTGTATTTTATTTTCCCACGGGAAATCATGGGTTTAATCTATCATACCGAAGTCGGAAGCGATCTTGTTCGTGTCCTCGCTTTCCCTTTTGTAATCTACTACATCGAAACTCCGATTTCCAATGCCCTTCACGCCTTCAACCTTTCAAAAAAAGCCTTTAAAGCAACGCTACTTTCTTCACTGTTGCGGATTTCGATTTTACTTTTATTTACGACACACTTTGAAGTTTTTACGATCGCCATCGCGACTCTTGCTTCATGTTATCTCGATGTGTTACTTAACTTTATTGATGTTTTGCGAGCTTTCAAACGGTACGACGTAAAAACTATCCTTTAAAGCCATCGCAAAAAAGATTTCTTTAGGATCGGTATAACCCTGTTTTTTTAATTCTTCAAGAAGATATTGCTGATCTTTTTCCATCCTTTTTAAGGCCGTTTCATTAATTCGCCCATCTAAAATCAATGGGTCCGGATAAAGAACTTCACAATCTTTTTTCAAAATCACGTTGAGACTTCCGTTATCCTCTAAAATTCCATATTCGACTTCTTGAGGCGATTGAACGTCTTTGCTTCGTAACTGAATCATCAAATCTTCGATGTTATATCGCTGTTTTTTCATTTCACTTTGAACGATTTTACCTTTGTAGATGATAAAGTTGGTGGAACCTTCCATCGCGTTACGAACTTTCGGAAATTTCAGCGATAAAAAAGCCGTGCCCAATTGTAAAAGAACGATCACCGTCACCGGTATCAAGGAATGTAAAATCGAAGTCTCCGCTTCATTTAACGACAAGGAGAACAATTCTGATATGACAAAAAATACCACGATATCGAACGTCGAAACTTTTCCGACTTCCCGTTTTCCCATGATTCTTAAAGTGATGATTAAAAAGAAATAACAGATGATGGTCTTACCGATTACTAATAACGCTTCTTCAAAAGTCATAATTTACCTCTTCTAAAATTAACTTTCTTTTCATACATTTTTTTAGGTGATACATATGAAAAAGAAATTGATCAATTTTAGTATATCCTTATTATCGGCAATTATTTTAGGATTCGTAATGATGGTGATCGTCACATTGCTTTCAAGAAACAACATCATCAATCAGCAAGTAAACGATAATATCGTGCTTGTCATATCCTTTATTCTCTTTTTCGCTTTTGGATTTTTCTTCGCCTTCAAAGAGAAAAAAAGAGGCTTTTTAAATGGCCTCTTATTAGTTTTGCTTTACTTGATTCTTGCTTACGGATATTTGCGAATCAGCAATCAAGAAGTAACCTTCTCCAAAACGATGACAATCGTTGGAAGATCATTGCTCCTTTTAAGCGGTTCGGTACTTGGAGTCAATTTGGCTTCAAGAAATAATCGCGATTAATCGTGATATAATCCGATTCGAAAATGGCGATATGCCTTTTCGGTAGCGACACGACCTCTGGGTGTTTTGTTGATCAAACCTAGTTTTAAAAGATATGGTTCATACACTTCTTCAAGGTTATTGATTTCTTCGCCGATCGTGCTCGCTAATGTTTCAAGACCGACCGGCCCTCCGGCAAAACGATTGATAATCGCCTCTAAGTAGCGGTTATCGACATCATCTAAACCTAAGGCATCGATTTTTAGCTTTTTCAAAGCGTCGTCAGTCAAAGCTATATCGATGTTTTTTTGTTCGGCATACGAAGCAAAATCACGAACTCTTCTAAAAATTCGATTGGCAATACGCGGCGTTCCTCTAGAACGAATGGCGATGGCGTGAGCCGCTTCATCGTCGATCGACATTTCATAGACGCGTGCCGTTCTTTTAACAATGCGCTTAATTTCATCTTCGGTATAATAATCGAGACGATTGACAATTCCAAAACGATCGCGAAGCGGCGAAGAAAGATCGCCGGGTTTAGTGGTCGCCCCCACCAAAGTAAATGGCGGTAAATCAATCGAAATATTGCGGGCATCATCATCGTGTCCCACGACGAGCGTCAATGAAAAATCTTCCATCGCACTATATAGAATTTCTTCGATTATCCGCGGCAACCGATGAATTTCATCGATAAAAAGAATGTCTCCGGCACTCAAAGAAGATAAAATCATCGCAAGATCACTCGGTTTTTCAATCGACGGTCCGTTTACAAGACGAATATGTCCTCCCATTTCATTAGCAATCACGTAGGCCAAAGTGGTTTTACCTAAACCAGGGGGACCATAAAGCAAAACATGATCCAAAGTTTCATTTCGCTTTTTGGCAGCACCGATAAAAACTTTAAGATTTGCTTTCATATCTTCTTGACCGATATACTCTTCAAGGCAACTTGGACGTAAAGTTTGATCAAGTTCGACTTCTTCGTTATTTTGTTCGTTGGGATCTAGTAATCGCGCCATGGTTATTTCCTCATTTGCTTAAGTGCTTTTGAAATGTACTCTTTAACACTCAAATCTTCTTCTAAATTTTTTAACGCTTCATCCAAATCACGTGGTTTAAATCCAAGATTAATTAAAGCATCTTTAGCTAATTCCTTGTTAGCATTCAAGGTCGTTTTCTTTTCCGGTTGCATCATCAAAGTGCCCTTAAGATCGAGGATGATTTGTGAAGCGGCCTTAGGACCGATACCCGGAAGTTTCTTTAAAGCGATGAGATCACCGCGCTTGACGATATCCAAAAAGCGTTCAATCGATATCGATTTTAACGCATTCAAGGCCATTTTAGGCCCAATGCCTTTGACGGTTAACAAAAGATTGTAAACCTCTTTTTCTTGCAAGGTTTCAAAACCGACAAAATATTCTTCATCTTCGCGGACGATATGATTTACAAAAATCATCACTTCATCTCCGATTTTGTAGTGCTCTTCGTGAAGAACATTGATCGCATATCCAATACCCCCGACTTCAAGTATCACCAGTCCATTATTAATCATTGTGACTCTTCCTTTAAGATAGTAATACATATTTCCTCCTAGTGAAAGACGATGATTGCATAGACGAGCGAAAGTAAAGCGGCTATTAGACTACAGATGAGAAGCGCAATCGTATATTGTCTTTTTTTCATACAATATAATTATACCTAATCACACGATTTTTTCTATGATTAAATTCTTTTTGAAATATTCAATGTCGCATAATCATCATTGATATCGGTAATTACAAAGTCAAAAAGTAATTTTTGACCATTGTTAAAGGTAAAATCTCTATAGACTGTCTTTCCAAAATCATCGAGTTTGTAATATAAAGAATCGTCACTTGCGCATCCGTCTCCGCGATTCAAAGTATATCTACCGCTAGATTCCATAAGCGTCAACAACTTACATCGATCGATGGATTCACTTAGCGTATTGCTATGAGCAATATTGGTATAATACGTCAAATAACGCGAATCTACCTCAATATTTTCGGTATAACCGGAGAATAAATAGCCGTTCAAACTGTAATTGTAGCGGAAAAGTCCCAATCGCGAATCGACATGAAAGACGCGGATCCCCGGTTTTGAATATCCTTTTATTCCGTTACCTAAATACGGTGCTTTACTATCTAAAGCATTGAGGTTAGTCGGAGTGTAGTATTCGATGATAAGATATTCATCAAATGGCGAACCATTGAATTGACCGCTAGGAATAATCAAAAAATCGCCCTCGTTTTCAAAAGGCGCAAGTTGATATTCCTGTTCCTTTTGAACGATTCGCGGTTCTACCCAACCAAGTAAAAGTTTTGAAAACGGATTGTGGTCGATGATATTTGCGTCCATCATGTCGATACCGCCACATGGAGCATCGTCTTGATCGTAAGAATAATAATCATCTAATCCTAAAAGATGACCGGTTTCATGAATGTAAGTATGGGCATCTGGAAGTTTATAGCCTCCATCATACATAAATTCAACTGAAGCCCAGGAATAAACATTGGCAGTCGGCGATTTGACGCTTCCGACGTTGGTATTACCTAAGTCCCAATAGGTATAGGCCCATAAAAGATCATCGTATTCAGAATTTGAAATTTCATAATCTTCAGAATGAACAATCCATAAAGCATCGATAAAACCATCGTGGTTTTGATCAAATGACGAAACGAGATCTGGATATGTATTTTTAAACCATGCCACGGCTTCCCGTATCACTAAATATGTCGGATCGATGATATCATCATTGAGATAAGCGTTTGCAAGCATCGATAAAGAATATGAAGAATCAAACCAATCAGTCACTAGGCCTTGAATATTTAAGTATCCATAACTAGATTTATAATAAAACGATGATACCGATTCATAACCGGTTGCCTCCGTTTCTCCAAAAAAACTTCTTTCAATATCACTTTTAAGTCTTGCACATCCTTTACTGTTGCTTTGGCAAGTGCGACCATTTTTAAAATTGACGGGAATCACGAGAAGATTCTGATTGCCTAAAGAATTAAAAGTGACCGTCGGATAGCCATTTTCATGGAGTTCTTTTAACGTATTGTGGGTGATCACTTGAGAATCTAACGCCTTTTTCGCGCGATTATTTGTATATGAAAAATCACCGCTTGTCGGATGATACCAACTTGGAGTTTCAAAGTTTTCGACATCTTGCGATTGGTCAACTTGACTATCGCGATTTTGAGGGAACCTAAAGTCACACGAGCTTAAAAGCAGAGTTCCCAATAAAAACAATATTCCTAAAATTTTCTTCATAATATTTTCCTAGAAATCGATAACGCTACGCCTTTTTCATCCATATCTCCGATTTGAATCGTGAATTTTAACGATGATCCATCGTTGAAGGAAAAGTTATTATAGATACTACTACCGAACACCTGCCCGGTTTTTAATAACGTTTCATTAGTCGCATATCCGCTTTCAAAAAGCGTATTGGTTCCCTCAGCATTTAAAAGCGTGATTTTCCGGACATTATAACCACGAGAAGAAGTGGTGTTTGAAGCATAATATCCGATATTGCCGGAAATTTGAGTGGTGAAACCACCGCCGCCAGTTAATCCCGCATAGCGATAAAGGCGATTGTCGACATGGTATATTTTAATGCCGCTTTCAGTGAAACATTTAAGATAACGTTCGTCATAACCATATGCATCGCTTTCATTTAAGCCGGTCGGAGTATAGTATTCCACCAACAAAAATTCATTAAATACCGAACCATTCCACGTAGATGCGGGTATCAATAAAAACTGACCGCTAGAAGTAAAAGGTCTTAAAACTAATTTTTGTTCCGTGGCGATGACCGTCGGATTAGCCCACTCTAATAACATTTTAGAAAACGAGTTATGATCTCCGACATTATAATCCATCATGTCGATACCGCCACATGGCATCGAATAATCGATCCCGACACCCGTCACGTTACTTCCATAGTTATAATTGTAATAATCGTCTAATCCTAGTAGATGACCGGTTTCATGAATGTAAGTATGAGCATCAACTTTACTGCGATTTTGACGCTTTAAAAAATCATAAGAAGCCCAACAATAGCTTCTAGCCATCGGCGAAACTGTAGATGCCCGACTATCGAGATCCCAATATGTATAGGCCCACAACAAATCCGAATACCTTCTTAAACTCGAATTAGATCGCGAAGAATTAAAATACGGAGCAGCATAGACTAGCCACACGCCATCGATGAAGCCATCGTGATCATTATCGAAATCTAAAATATCATCGTATTGGGATTTATACCAACGAATCGCTTCGCGTAAAACAAAGTAGGTTGGATCGTTATATAATCCGCGCAATGATTCAATGTCTGAGACATCGTAATTAAGATTGAACCAATCGCTCACTTTTCCTTTTATACTAAGTTGACCATAACTTGATTTGTAGTAATAAGAAGACACCGATTCCCAATCAGTGTACTCACTCTTAGCAAAGAACGCTTTTTCGATATCTTGACGTGCATTAGAACAACCCCCATCGATATCATTACAAGTATAATCGTTAAAATTAACCGGAATAACCAAAAGGTTCGGTTCTCCCCGACTTGGAAATTGATACGTGCCACGATAATCTTGGTAATCCGAAAGTTTAGTATCATATATCGAAGTCATATTTATTGATGGTGCCGGTTGATTATTTTGCAATTCATATTTATCTAACAATGTTCCGTTAATTTGAAAATCCCCTTCGCGAATAATCACTCTTTTGATGCCAAAAGACAAGTTGTCATCTTTTTGCAATAACATGATTTTAATCTGATTGATAACATTATCACCGCATGGTAGTTTTACACTGATCGATGAAGAAGATACGTCATTTTCATCAAAGTATGCGGTGGAAATCAAAGTATTATCGTGATATGCCGAAACTTCAAAAAGTAAGTTTGTTATCGGAAGATGACTTGTTTCATTGTACGCAAACTCGATTTCCACAATCGCATCGTTAGCGATATTCAATTGCGGTGACAAAATATAATCATTGCTATTTTCAAAAAGTATCAAAGAAGTAGGAGATAATTGAAAGATTCTTTTTGAATATGTCCATCCTTGCGGCGCGGTAAATTGGTGCACAAAAGATTGATCGTTATAAACGACAGTTGATGTTTCCTCACTAAAAGAAGTTGAAACGATGGTTTCTTCCAAAGACGAATTATTTAAACTATAATCAAAAAAAGTATCCCTTGAACATGAACTTAGCAACATTATGGTAGCAAATGCCAAGGATTTGAACTTTATTTTCATACCATCATCACTCCTTTTGATTGTCTAATATTTTAGCATCTATTATTTCAATATCAATAAAATTTCAAAATGAAAAACAAATCGACTAAAGAATGAAAACCTATTTTTCACTTTTTATTGCGCATTATAAGTTATACAAATTATTAATATCTTATTTTTTACGTTACATTAATTTAATTTCATTATAAAAACCAATGTACCTTTAGTTCAGCACATTGGTTTTTGATTACTTTTTAGTAAATGTGATTGTCACCGATTCATCACTCATGGCCGTGATTATGAAAGTCCACTTTAAATCTTTGCCATCATTGAATTTGAAATCTTCGAATTTAGTAACTCCGAAATCATCGTTCAATTTGAATAAACTGCTATTTGTAGCGGGTTGATCGCGGAAGAAACTATTTGATTCATCAGCCTCCAGTAAATGCAATTTACGGAATCCGTCATAGTTTTCTCTCGTTGTCGAGTTTTCGTGAGCAAAACCTAAGCCTTGTCCGTCTGCAAGTCCAAAGACGACTTGATCAGTATATCTTCCGAGTTCATAGCTGTTTGATTGAGAATTAGCTCTTAAAATCGCTAGCCGCGAATCGACATGATAAATTTTAATGCCGATAGTATCCATCGCCTTAAAATTGTATTTGGCATATGGAACTTCAGAATCAAGTTGATTGAGACCGGTCGGTGTATAAAATTCAATCATCAGATATTCCGCAAACGGATTATCTTTAAAGCTCTCATTTGGAACTAAAATGCAATCGCCGCTTGATTCAAATGGTCTAATCGTCAATGATGTGGTATTATCTTTGACCACTTGAGGTTCAACCCAATTCAAGAGGAATTTCGAATAAGCGTTATGATCCACGATATTGTTATCCATCATATCGACTTTTCCAGCCGGACTATACATATCATTGCGACCATCGCGATCGTAGTTGTAATAATCCGGAAGTCCTAAAATATGTCCGGTTTCATGAATGAAAGTGTGAGCATCGGGCTTATCATATCCGCCTTCATACATGAAGTCATATGAAGCCCAACCATAGCAATAAGCATTCGGCGAAGAGAAATTAGGTTGCACCGTGTAGTCACGATGGACAAATGCCCAATATAAATCGCTTGGTAAATGAGTATTATCGCTATTATCGGAACATACTCCCGTTTTTGTATAGTTACAGTTATTTTGTGCATAGACCATCCACACAGAATCAATGTAACCATCGCCATCAGAATCGTAATCGTCGATATCATCGTATGTTTGTTTATACCACTCAATCGATTCACGAAGAGCAAACCACGAGTTGTTTCCATAATTCATATGGAGCAATTCGCTGGTAGTACAAGGTAAGGTGAAAGGTTTAGTGACACGACCGGTAATATTCAAATAGCCGTAACTTGACTTATAATAAAATGACGATACCGATTCCCAACCAACTTCATCTTCAGTTCCGAAGAAACTCGCTTCGATATCGTGACGAGCTTGATCTTCGTCTTCAAATTTAACATCTTGGAATTGAATCGGAATAACCAGCAATTTTCTTTCGCCGGTCGATTTTAAACTTAAAGATTTGCTGGCATTTGAATAGTCTTCCAAAGTCGAACCGGTAGCTACAGTTCTTTCCGGAACCGCTTTTTCAACATTATTAACCATCGATACATTAGAAACATAGTCATCATCATCTACGATGAGGGATTCACTTCCCGCGCCAGAATAAATCTTAACTTTTCCGATTCCGATGTTTAAACCGAAAGTCGAAGCTTTTTTAGCGTAGATAATTTCAACAAATTTAATGGTCTTTCCCTCGTTTGGAAGATCGAAGACAACATTGCCACGATCGGTAGAATTAGGGAATTGTTCACTGTGAGTCAACGATTGTTCACTGATAACATTTTTATCGGCATCCAAAGCTTGAACCGTAAATAAAAGTTCTCCTTGTTTCATTACACGTTCAGTGCCATTTAACGCGAGGAAGATGGCGACATGAATGTTGCAATCAGCGGAAAATTCTTTACTTATAAGATAATCGCCACTGCGATTCATCTTTAACATTTTAGTTCCGACACTGACATTATCGTTGTCGTAAAACGTAAACTGTTTAGAATATTCCCAACCATCGGGAGCATCTACTTGATCATAAAATTTTTGCTCGACATATGTTTTATCGGGACCTTCACTTAAGGTTGGTGAAGAACTCGCCACTGAATCCGTTAAGGATGTAGAATCTTGACTAGAATTATTGTTTTCTTCTCCGTTATTACAACTCACCATCGCTGAAGTCGTAAATGAAAGTAAAGCCAATAAAACTAATAATTTGTGTTTTTTCATCATTTAACACCTCTCTTTTTTAGTTATTATATGGATTAAGATTTATAAATGCAAATAAATTACTTGATTTTATGATTTTACTATTCATAATACACAAATTCAAAAACAACATTCTAATATCAATTAATTATTTAAAGTTGGTACTCCGTTTTCATAATGCCATTCCCGTCTTTCGACTTTAACACTATAAATCTTTCGATAAAAAAGTAAGAGTTGTAATTTTTAATATTAATAAATTAATATTAAATTTGCGATTAAA
>CANQCZ010000019.1 GCA_947591215.1 uncultured Bacilli bacterium
TTTGTATGGGAAGATGAAGATCTAGAAATCACTTCCAATAAAATGAGAGTGAAAGCCATCTATAAAGGTGAAGATGCTGAAAACTACGATACTATAGAAATATATTTTGAAATCGTATCTGAAAATATAGAACCTTCAAATACAGATAGTTTAATGTGGTTGCTGCTTTCAATTATGGTTGTAGCGATATCGATATGGGGAATTGACTTTGTGCTTTCTAGATTACGAGAAAGTTAAAAAAGAAATAAGTTTATATTATGCTAGTAGTTAAAATTAAGAGTGATTTAAAACTACTAGCTTTTTATATTATAAATAATTTAAAAAACTAGCACTCAACTATTGATATTGCTAAAATGATGGCTATAATATAATTAGCACTTGAAATTAGAAAGTGCCAAAAGGAGAAATAGGTATGATAAAACCATTAAATGATTATGTATTATTGGAAGTTGAACCAACCGAAAAAAAAGTTGGAAGTATTATTTTAACAATATCAAAAGAAAAAAAGACGAATGTTGCTAAAGTAATAGCTGTTGGAGAAGGCAAAATGAAAGACGGAAAAAAAGAACCGATAGCGGTAAAAATCGGTGATAAAGTTATTTATCGAGAATATTCGACAACGGAATATGAAGAAAATGATAAAAAATATCTTTTAATTCAAGCCGAAGATATTTTAGCCATTATTGAATAGGAGGTAAGTGATTATGGCAAAGGAAATTCGTTTTGCAAAAGATGCTCGCGATTCAATGATTAGAGGTGTCGATAAACTAGCAAATACTGTGCGTTTGACATTAGGACCAAAAGGGCGCAATGTCGCTTTAGACAAAGGTTATGGTTCTCCATTAATTACTAATGATGGGGTGACAATTGCTCGTGAAATCGAATTAGAAGATAAATTCGAGAACATGGGCGCGAAATTGATTTATGAAGTGGCTAATAAAACCAATGATCTAGCTGGTGATGGAACAACGACTGCGACCGTTCTTGCTCAAGCCATGATTCATCGTGGAATCGAAGCTACAGAAAAAGGCGCAAATCCGGTAATGTTAAGAGAAGGAATTGAAATGGCCGCCAAAGAAGTTTCTAACGCTTTGTTAAGTAAATCTCACAAAGTCGAAACTAATGATGACATTGAATCGGTGGCTACTATTTCTTCTTCATCTGCGGAAGTCGGAAAAATTATCGCGGACGCTATGGATAAAGTCGGTAAAGATGGAGTTATAACCGTCGATGAATCCAAAGGCTTTGACACTGAATTAGAGGTTGTTCAAGGTCTTCAATATAATAAAGGATACATCTCGCCTTACATGGTTTCCGATCGCGAAAAGATGGTCGCAGAGATGGAAGACGCTTATGTGTTAGTGACCGATTGTAAAATCACCAACATTCAAGATTTATTGCCGGTGCTTCAATCGGTGGTGGATGCCCATAAACCACTATTAATAATTGCTGACGATTTGGAAAATGAAGTCACTTCAACTTTGATCGTCAACAAATTAAGAGGCACATTTAATGTTGTGGCCACTAAAGCTCCGGAATTTGGCGACAATCAAAAAAATATCCTTGAAGATATCGCAATCATGACCGGTGCTAAATTCTACTCAAAAGATCTTTCCATGGAATTAAAGAATCTTGTGATTGAAGATTTAGGTAGAGTCAAGAAAGCGACCATTACCAAAGATACCACGACTTTAATTGATGGTTACGGCGATCAAGATAAATTAGTCAGTCGTATCGAAGAATTGAAATCACAAGCCGAACATGTAACTTCTGAATATGATAAGAAGAAATACTTAGAAAGAATCGCTAAATTATCTTCAGGCGTTGCGGTTGTGCGTGTCGGAGCTTTAACTGAAAGTGAATTAAAAGAAAAGAAATTGCGTATTGAGGATGCCTTGAATGCGACAAAAGCCGCGGTGAGTGAAGGTATCGTTGCTGGTGGTGGTTGTGCCTTAATGGAAATTCAAAGAAGTCTTAAAAAAACTTTACATTCCAAGAATCCGGATGTGCAAAAAGGCATCAATATCGTCTTAGAGTCCTTAACGGCACCTTTAAAACAAATCGCGGAGAATTCTGGTTTTGAAGCCGAATATATTGTTGAAAAACAAAAGGTCAGCAAAGAAAACATCGGTTTTAATGCTAAAGAGGGTGTTTGGGTTGATATGTTCGAACAAGGTATAGTTGATCCAACTAAAGTTGCAAGAAGTGCCATTTTGAATGCCGCGAGTATTTCCGCTTTATTTATTACAACTGAAGCCGGAGTTTGCGAAGTTAAAGAAAATAAACCGATGGGTGGTTCATTAAATTCTGAAGAGATGTATTAACATCAACGCTTAAAAATAAGCTAATAAAAGAGCACATTTATGTGAAGTTAACTAAATGACTTCACCTCAAGGTGCTCTTTTTTTTTGCAGACAATTCTCATACTTTAAAGATTTAATTAAGTCAATTATAATTTGACAAAACCATTCTTTGATTATGATAAAATCTTATATGTCCAAGAATAAACACTAAAAGCATTGCACTAAATCGCATCTTGTAGTGGTAAGTTTTACGTTTTTAATCTAATTAGCATACTTAAAAAATAAAGGAGGAATATAAGCTAGAAATTCATTTAACTAAAGATATGTATATTATTGTAAATATAGATTTTTTAATAAGTAACAATTTAATTATTAATAGTATAAAGTGCATTTAAAAACGGAAAGTTGACCTGAAAGGAGAAAATTATTTAGTTTGTAAAATGATAGCTAAATATAAGTAATCACAATGAAAAACAATTATGAAAGTTATATCAATTATTTAGAGGAAGTAAAATCAATTCAAACGGGAACATTTGATTCTTTGATGAAAACATTTGTATTAGACTATTTTGTGTTTAGTTCAAAAAGTTTTATGAAAATAATGGAATCTTGTTTTGATGAGTATATGTATCAAACATATCTTACTGATTTTGTTCAGAAAATATATGAATCTTTTGTTGATACATTCAGTATTCTAGAATCAAGGGATAGTGTGGAAATAATTCTCCTTGAGGCTCCTTTATATTCGCTTATTACAAGTTCATTAAAAATTTGTAAAGAGCAAAGGCAAAATATAAATATGGAGCAACTTGACTATAATGTAAAAAGCAAATTTAATATTGAATTTGATTGTACAGTAAAATGCTTAAATTCGATTAAAGACACATTCGAGACCATGAAAAAACTAAGTATTGAAGAAAGTGAATTCTATATAAAACAAAATAAAAAAATTATTGATTATTGTGAAAATAGCGTGAGTTTAATAAAAAATTTAAAAGAATATGATAATTCAATTATTTCACAATTAAAACTTTATGGTTTAGCTTTGCAATGGTTAGATAGCTATAGTTTACTTGTAAATAATGATGGCGATGAATATTTTGAATTTTTAGAAAAATTTTTAAATGATTTAAATATAAAAGAAGACAAACATATAAATCTAAAAAAAGAATGTATTTTAAACCCAATTCTTTCAATTAGAAAGCAAATGACCTCCTCGAATTCTCCGATTTATTTGTTCTTAGCTAATACTGTAATTAAAATTGTTAGCTGCGAATTACTTCCAAATGATTTACAAACAGCGGATGCAGCATTGACTATTTCAAAATACTTTGAAAATAAAAGAGCGGATAATCTTAAAGAAGCCATCAATTTGTATTTTCAAGAAAAGAACGAAAAGATGCTTTCAGATAAAGAAAAAGAGGAAAATGAAAAAACTAGAAAGATGTTGCAAGAACAAATTGCAAATATTAAATCATTAATCGAGACAAATATTGAAACTGAAGCAAAAAATAATGCGGGTTTGTCTGAATCGATTAGTGCAGTATTTAAATCAGTTACAAATAAGCAAGATGCAATTACTGACAAATATAATGAATTAGTCGATAAATATAATGATTTGGCAAAAGAGCATAATGAAATTGTAGAGACTTTAAAAAACAATTAAAAATAGAGGTGATTTAAAATGAGTGAGTGCGAAATATTTTATGAAATAAAAAAATTAAATGAAGAAATTGATTCTCTTAAAACCAAATGTAAACAAACTAAAGAAACCGCAATAAAAGAAATCATCTATCAAGCTGGTAAAGATGAATTTTATAATAATATTAGAAGCTTATCACAATTGGTTATTGTTGAAAAAAAAGCAAAAAGAAATAAAATATTTTTGCAAATAGGTTTAAGTTTATTAATCATAAGCGCAATGATAGTGATAATTTTATTTGCTCCACCTGCCTTCTTTTTGATAGCTATATTACTTTTAGTGGTATTAGGTTTTGTTGGCTATTTTTTAATCACTGAAATTCCAACTATGGTAAGAGATAAGAAATTAAAGGCGGAAATTGCTTCTTTTCAAAAAGATCATAATTCATATAATGAAATAACTATAAGCAATGGCACTATTCAAATTTTGGGAAAATCACTTTACAATTATAATTCACTTCTTTCTTATGAAGATAAAAATATTTTCTATAAATCAGAGTTGACCGCAATAAAAGAAAATAGTTATGATAAGCAAGAAGAGTTTGTATTAAATAATCAAAAATATTCAAAAAAATTAGAAGAAAAATTATCTAATATTAAAAATCAATTATTAAAAAAGATGAATAAAAGAGAAAAAATATCTGATGAGATTATGTTTCCGGTTGCTTTTTTAGAAAATAAAATATTTATTAATTTGATGATTGAAATATTTGAAACAAATGAAAACATTAAAACACGACAAGAAGCACTTACATTTATTGTTGAAAAAATAAAAGAAAATGATATTAATAAATATCAAAATGAACTTGAAAAAACAAATAATATCAATGATATTGTCGCAGTGGCAAATCGACAACTTGACTTAACCTTTATTCCTAAATTTTGGTAACTAAAAGCATTATATAGTATAGAAGTCGAAAGTTAAACTTATCGACTTTTTATAATAATAACTATTGCTTCTATTATAAAAGATATAACGCCGAGTAAAAAAATGATTGTAGGCATGATAAAAATATAAAGCTACTTTTTTAGAGAATTGTTTATAACACTATTTCAATAATTGCTTTAATTAATGAAAAATCGCTTGTTGTGTAGTAAAATAATTTTGGAGAATTTTTTATGGAACAAGCAGGTGTAATTTATATTTTAACTAATCCGTCATTTCCTCAATATGTGAAAATCGGTTATGCGGATGATGTAAACAAAAGGTTGGAACAATTGAATCGTAGTGAATGTGTGCCTTTCGCTTTTAGATTATATGCTTATTATAAAGTTCCAACTCGTTTAACTGATGTAAAATTGCATTCGTTTATCGATAAATTAAATCCTGATTTACGGGCGATTGAAGAATTTGATGGTAAAAAAAGAGTTCGCGAATTTTATGCGATGGAAGCTAGTGAAGCATATAATATTTTGCAAACCATCGCGGAGATAAATGGCCTATCTGATAACTTAGTTTTAGTAGAACCGAGCGCTTCGGATTTGGAAAGTGAAAAGAAGGCTACCGAAATAAGAATTAGAAGGAAATTACCAAATATGAAATGGTTAATCGAACAAAATGTCTTACATATTGGCGATATAGTTTATTTGATTAACCATCCAAATGAAAAAGCGACAGTTATCGATGAGAAATATGTCAAATACAATAATGAGATTTTAACATTTAATCAGTTTGGATGTAAAATTACGGGATGGAAAACTATTCAGATTTACAGTTGGATGAAAATCGAAGGTGGTACCGAGACTTTATCGCAATTAAGAGAAAAGAAAATGCGCGAATTGCAAATGATTTTATAATTGGTTTTTTTATATGATTTTAACAGCTATTACACCAACTCGAAATTTTAATACGTTATATATAATCTTAGATTCCTTATTTATCGTTTTTTTAATTGGGCTACTAATATGGAAGAAAAGATATGTCACTTTGTTATGGTCTTTAGTAGGCGGTGTTCTTTATTTTATCGTCGATTTTGGATATTTTTATTTACTTAGTAAAAGTCGGACAATCACCATAAATAATGTTGAAGCAAATAGTTTAATGACGGCCTTAGTATTGTTGTGGATGTCATTAAGTTACGGAATCACCAATTTTGCTTATATTTGGCTATGCTTAAAAAAAGATAAAGATCTAAAGTATTGGTTATTATTGATTGTCGGATGGTGGCTAGTTTGTCCGGTAATTGCTACTTTAGGGGGCGAAGCGTCAATTAAGACGTATCGCACGACCGGCGCATATCATGGATTTATGGCGCTTATTTTAGTTGTCGGATATCTTTTGCTGATTGTAAGGGATTTAAATACCGCCAAAGAAAAACGATCCCCGATTTTAACTCTTAATCTTATTGGAATATCAGTGCAGTTTGCTTGGGAATTCGCTTTGCTTTTACATGGTATAAGACCATTTAATGAAGCGAGTTTCATGACGCTTCTTGTGGATTCTTTGATTGAAACGAATTTAGGGATGCCTTACATATATTTAATATTTTGTTTTGTCCATAAAAGAATCAACGATGATCTTACCTTTGTATCAGAGAAGAAAGAGTAAATTAATTCTTAATCGATTTTCGCTAAATACAATTGATATCAAAATTGAAAGTATTATAATAAATAACGTTTTAATGGCCACCTAGAAGATGGTATTTCGCTTTTAGGTTTGGGAGGCAATAAATTGTTAGTTACTTTAATACTCGCGATTATCACTTGCGTTTGTTTGATTTTATCAGTCTTACTATTTCCGAAAATTAAAATTAAAAAATTGGAGATTCATACATATTGGATTATTTGTTTAATTGGTGCGTGTTTAGTTTTAATATTCAATGAAGTATCGTTTTCAGAGATCATCGCGGCCTTTACTGCAGATACAAATATTAATCCTATCAAGATCTTAATATTATTTTTTTCGATGACAATCTTATCTTTATATTTAGATGAATTGGGTTTTTTCAAATATTTAGCCAGCAAAGCGGCATACCTTGCTAAAACACATCAGATGGTATGGTTTTTATTGTTTTATGTGTTGACTTCAGTGCTTACGATTTTCACTTCCAATGATATTGTGATTTTAACTTTAACACCATTTATTTGTTATTTTTGTAAAAATTCAGCGATCGATCCAAAACCTTATCTCATCGGTGAATTTGCCGCGGCTAATACTTGGAGTATGATGCTTCTAATCGGAAATCCGACCAATATATATCTTTGTTCGGCAGGTAATATCACATTTATCGATTATTTAAGAACGATGGTTTTACCGACTATTGTCGCGGGAGTCGTTGAATTTTTAATTATCTTTTTGATATTTCATAAATCTTTATCCAAACCGATGACTTATCAAAAAATTAATGAAAAAATTGCCGATCCATTGGGTTTATCACTTGGATTAATACTTCTTTCGTTATGCTTAGTGCTTTTGATTCTATCGTCGTTCTTGAATTTTGCAATGTGGATCATCGCTTTAGGATGTGCTTTAGGATTGTTGCTTGCGGTGTCGATTAAAAATTTGATTTTACATCAAGGATGGAAAGAGCTAGGCGATACGATAAAAAGAGTTCCATATGAATTAATTCCGTTTGTTTTATCGATGTTTATTATCGTCGCTTCTTTAAATAAACAAGGAATCGCAGCTTATTTAACCGAAATACTCGATGGATCATACGCGATTTTTACTTATGGCAGCGCTTCTTTTTTGACCGCTAATCTTATCAATAATATTCCTATGAGTGTACTTTTCTCAACTTTGCCTCATATGGAAAATATCAATAATATCAAAGCTTTATATGCGACGGTTATCGGATCTAATCTAGGGGCTTTTTTA
Organism: uncultured Bacilli bacterium; assembly: GCA_947591215.1. Lineage (GTDB taxonomy): Bacteria > Bacillota_I > Bacilli_A > RFN20 > CAG-449 > CANQAG01. The sequence goes on from CANQCZ010000019.1 coordinate 7,822, forward strand.
ACGCCTTTAGGGGCTTTAGCCGGAATCATGTTTACGCAATTGGTTAATAAATATGAAGTTAAATATGATTTTAAAACTTTTATTGAATATGGTGCTATAATTGCAATACCGACATTGTTAAGTGCTCTTGTAACGCTTGAATTTGTCATTTAAAAAAATTAAACCAATAAAACAAGTGATGAGGACGTATTAATTATGCAAGACATCGATGTGAAAGAAGAACTTATAAAACTTTTAGAAGGTGATATGTCGTACTTTGAACCATTTTATGAGAAGACCAAACAATCGGTTTTTTACAATATCTTGGCGATTTTAAAAGATTACGCTCTAAGTGAAGATGCGTTGCAAGAGACATATGTTAAATTCTTGGAAAATCTTCATAAACTAAAAAAAGATCAAAATATTCTCGGTTACTTATATACTATCTCAAGAAATATTTCTCTAGATATCATTCGAAAAAGAAAACGCGAAGTGAGTATAGAAACTTATGAAAGAACTCTTAAAGATGAAAATAGCGAGAATCCTAGAAGCGATATTTTAGAAATCGCTAAGCGAATACTTAACGATAAAGAATTTGAAATAGTAATTCTTCATCTAGTCAATGATATGACGCATAAAGAAATCGCCAAATTGAAACATCGGCCATTAGGAACTATTCTCTGGTCTTACAATAATGCCATTAAAAAATTGCGAAAAGAGGTGAAAGTCAATGAGTGAAGAAAAAAATTTAAAGGATGAGTTAACTAACTCTTTAAATGAGTACACGATTAAAACTCAAGCCCAAGATATTATCGATGAATATCATTTACACTCTTTGGAAAAGAAAACTAAATCAAATCATCGCTGGATATATGGACTAGTGTCAGGCCTTGCCGTAGCTGTATTGATTTTTACTTTTGTGTTTCCTCATTTGATGTCTAGTGTAGTTGAAGATCCGTTTACGACGGTTCTTACAGATCGTTCTAGAAAGAATCAAACTGCCTTTTCCTTGTTTTCAGCCATTAATATTATCGATGAAATGAATGATGGCACCCCTAAAAAATTAAAAAGAAAGATAGATAAAAGCGAGTTTGATTTACTCACCGATCAATTCGATAAATCATACCCTCTTGTCGATTCACTGTTTGATAATCAAAATACCTATGACGCAGAAATAATACCATTAAATAATGATTACACCGGCAAATATGGTACTTATCATTATCAAATGGATTTAGTGATTGAAAATGTTCATTATGAATTCTATTCCAACATGTCCTTTGAAGATGAAGACGATGATGAGATCGAAACCGAATTTTACGGAGAATTAGTAATCGGCAATCTTTCTTACAAGACAACCATTAATATTGAACGAGAAGATGATGAACAAGAAGTGGAGATGGAAATCCAATTTTCGGAGCAAAAAGTTTTATCTATCGAACAAGAAAATGAACTAGATGAGATCGAATACGAGTATCTTTTAAAGCAAGATGATGAGGTTTTATATGAAAAGAAACTTAAAGTAAAACATACAAAAGTTGAACCAAAATGCAGCTTATCAATCAAAACCACGTCTTATTTCATTAATTACACTGATATCAAAATTGAATCTAACGGCAATTTTGTAGTGTCTTATAAGTATCTTGATAGTGAGGGGAAATTTAAGATCGAAATATCATCAAACGGAAGGCGATATATCGATGAAACGAATAACTTTGAAAAAAATTTTTAAATAAATCCAATAAAATGAATTTGTAATTCGTATTTATAGCAGATAAAACAAAGGAGAACAAATTTATGAAAAAACTTTATTTAATTCCATTATCACTGATCGCACTATCTTTAGTGGCTTGTGGTGCGGTAGATCTAACATCAAGCAATTCTTATAATGATAGTGAGCATAGTGATACTCCACACGTCTCTTTAGATAGTGGCTTTGACGATGATGTAATTCTACCATCAATGAAGAGTGCTGAAACATTAGCGTATCAAGCGGTTCCTTCAGTTGTAACTTTATCGCATCAAATGATGCCGACAATGAAAGCCAAAAAAGCAATTTCCACTGAAACCAAAAATCAAATTGAAACATTGTTACCGACTATTGATTTACTAATTAACAATGCATCTTTTGAAAGTGAGTTAGCAGAATCTGAACTTGCCGATTATCAAATTAAACAAACGATCACGTTTACTGATTTTGATCTTACATCGCAAACGATGGAACTTTATTACAATGTGACAGTATTAGAAAATAGAGATCGTCAAAAAAGAGCGCCTGGAGATATCGATAACACAGTTGATTCTTCTAGTGATGTATCATCCGATACCCCAGTTACAGACACCACTGAAGAACCTTCAGTTGAAAGTGATGTAACTTCTGATCCAACCGATGAAACCTCTTCGTTAGAGAGTGATAGTTCTTCTCTTACATCTGAAGTTGTTTCTAGTGAAGAAACGGCAACTCCTGATGTATCAAGTGAGAATAATACCTCTTCATCAAGTTCTATGCCGATGAATTATGAAGTGAATTCACGCATGGAAGGTATCGTTAAATACGGAGAAAACACTTATCCGTTTATCGGAGAAAACGAAGTTGAAAATGAGCGCGATGAACATGAAACAGAACTTGAATTGAGAATCTTTACCAATGACGCGAAGACCGATTTTATCAAAGTTAAACAAGAAATCGAAATCGAAGACAATGAAACAGAAGAAGAATATAAATATGAAGTATATCAAAATAAAAAAGTCGTTTCGTCTTTCGCTTTTGAAAAAGAAAACGAAAATATGCAAGATGAAATTAAAATCAAACTCTTATTAGAAGGAACTAAATATTCATTTAAAGTCTATAATGAGAGAGAAGATACTTTCATTGAAATCAAAGTTGATGGAAAAAATGATCAAGATTCAAAAATTACGTATAAAAAAGTGGTTACTGAAGATCAAAACGGAAATAAAGTCGAGCAATTCGTTGAAGTTCAATAAAGAAATCGAATAAATATCTTTAAATTCTAAAAGCTGATAATTTGATTATCAGCTTTTTTTAAATGTAAAGTATGACATTTTTGACTATAAAAACCTAGTTTAGTCACATAAAATACAAAAAAGGCTTAATTAATTTGATAAATATGTTATGATTAAGACAAGAAAAAAACATCTTTCGATGTTTTAGTGACAACTGTTTTGTCTAAGTTTTGGTTTGAGAGTAATGTTAAATAAGGTAGTTAAATTATAAAGAAATAAATTTAGATTGAGAACATATGTATGATTATTAATACTGGTCAAAGAACAGACATTCCGGCATTTTATGCAAAATGGTTTATTAATCGGATTCGTGAGGGTTATGTTTATGTACGGAATCCATATTATCCAAATCTTGTAACTAAATTCATTTTAGACCCTAAGATTGTTGACGTTATTGCTTTTTGTACAAAAAATCCTCGACCGATGTTTCCCTATCTTGATGAATTAAGCTGTTATGGTCAATTATGGTATGTAACTATAACAGGATTTGAAAAGGATATAGAGTCAAATGTTCCATCAATTAATGAAGTTATCCAAGATTTTCAATATTTATCAAAAAAAATCGGAAGCGATTCTATTGGGTGGAGATATACTCCGATTATCATTAATGAAAAATATACTATTCAATGGCATATCAAAACTTTTGAATATATCGCTTCTCATTTAGAGGGTTATACTTCTTTAGTGGTTTTCGGATTTGTTGATCTTTATGATAAGGTTAAAAAAAGACATCCGGAATTTAAAGAGTGTTCTTCTGAAAATAAAATTTATCTTGCAAAAGAATTTTTACGAATCGCTCAAATGCATCATTTTTCTTTAAGGTTATGCTCCAAAGAGAAATGGTTAAGTGAGTATGGAATAGATGTTGATGGGTGTATGCGAATTGAAGATTACGAAAGAGCCATTCATAAACATTTAATTATCAAAAAAAAGATGCAAGCAAGAAAAGGATATTGTGCATGTTATCTTTCAAATGATATAGGGGCGTACAATAGTTGCCCACATTTTTGCCAATATTGTTATGCTAATAGTGAAAAACAAATAGTATTAGATAACTATAAAAAGCATGATGATAATTCATCATTTTTAATTGGTAATTTAAAGAAAGACGATCGTATTACTGAAGCTAAACAAGAAACTTTTATAGAAATTTCATTGTTCTAAAATATTTTTAGATTGATAGTAAAAAAAACAGAATAACCATTATAAGGCTATTTTGTTTTTTTTAAGCTTTAATTAGTGTGCTAAGGTTAATTGTTTTTTCTTTATAAAAAATGTGTTAATTGAGACTGTAAAAAAACTTTACTTTGCTTATTGCTATAACGTTATAGTTGTTTTATACTGAGATTATGGAGAAAGTATTTATGAAAAAAACACTTGTAAATGTAAGCGCTATCATATTCCTCCTGTTGTCGTTTATTGTTTCATGCACTAACAATGTTAGTAGTGAAGAAGTAACAACATCGATAGGATCTACACCCGAAGAAACGATTAGGGTTAGTACTAAAAATTCTTATAGTAATCCGACTTATCAGTTAGCAAATGGTATTAAAACTCCAACATATACAGCGGATCCGTTTGTGGTTCGTGATAGTGATGGAACATACTATTTGTATTGTACTCAAACTGATGCTTATACTCCAAATCTAACATTTCAAAGAGGACCTACATGGAAATCTATAAATCTCGTTGATTGGGAATATGTGAGTGATGTATTTGCCGATTATAACCCTACGTGGGGAACTATGGGTGCCGGTGTATGGGCGCCGACTGTAGTTAAGATTAATGATACTTGGAATTTCTATTACTCTTTATCAACCGGAGGCGATGCAAATCCGGGAATCGGAGTAGCGACAAGTCCTACTCCATATGGTCCTTGGACCCACTATGGAAAGTTATTTAATTCTGAAGAAATAGGTGTCACTAATTCCATTGATCCATATGTATTTTTGGATGATGGGAAAGTTTATATGGTTTTTGGTTCTTTTGGAGGATTAATTACTTTAATAGAATTGACTGCTGATGGACTTGGTTTAAAAAACGGAATCGAATATCAAAAAGAAAATAAAATTGCCATAGCGGGTTATGAAGTCTTTGATTTAAATAATTACGAAGGAACCTTTATCTTAAAAAAAGATGGTTATTATTATCTATTTTTATCAACCGGCTCATGTTGCAGTGGAGTAAACTCGACCTATAAAGTTGTTGTTGCACGTAGCGAAAAATTAGAGGGACCTTATATTGATAGTAATGGTAAAGGTATGTTTAAACCGAATTGTGGCGATCCGGTTGTCGTTCCTTCTTTAAGTGGGGCTATGGGAACAGGCCATTGTGCGATTATAAATGACGATAATGATAATCTTTGGATGTTGTACCATGGCTATGATACGACAAGTGCGACCAAAGATTCGCGAGTTTTATATCTTGATCGATTGATTTTCGACGAAGATACCAAAATGCCGCATGTAGAAAATTACAAAGCTTCTAACCATGAAGTTTTAGATGGTCCTTATATACGACAATTGGAGGAATAGTATGAAAATAAAAGGATATATTTCCCTATTTGTTTTAATGATGTTGATGGTGGGGTGCAGTCAAATAACAACGGATAGTGCAACTACGGAGATGACTTCTTCTGAAGATAGTTCAATTCAAGATAAGATTATCCATAAAACTTATCAAAATCCATTAAGGTTTTATAAGCAAGATGGTAGCGAATATTTTGTCGGAGCCGCTGATCCCGATGTGCTTAAAGGAGATGACGGATATTTCTACATGTATTGTACAAACACTTATTGCGAAATGGGTAATAAAGGAATGAATTATGACCGCGGACCAATTTTCAGAAGTGAAGATTTAATAAATTGGAGCTGGGTTGGAAGTGTTTTTGATGGTTATAGTAACGCGCTGGATTGGGGTGATAAAGATGCGGGTGTATGGGCGCCATCAGTGATAAAAGTCGGTGATAAATACAATTATTATTATTCGTTATCTTTATGGGGAGATCCTAATCCGGGAATTGGAGTAGCGACAAGTCCTACCCCATATGGTCCTTGGACACACTACGGGAAGTTGCTTGATTCAACTCTTTCGGGTGTCAGCAATTCTATTGATCCACAGCCTTTTTATGACAATGGTCAATTGTATATTTTATGGGGCTCTTTTTATGGTATTGGAATAACTGAATTGACTGATGATGGCACTGAAGTATTTTATGGATTAGACGATCTTAAAAATCATGTGCATTATCTCGTTGCCGATAATTCAGGCGGTAGTATGGACATTGAAAAAAATTACGAAGGTTCTTATGTCATAAAAAAGGATAATACCTATTACTATTTTGGTTCTCAAGGCGTGTGTTGCGGAGGAAGAACTTCTACGTACCGCGTAAAAGTAGGAAAATCCAGTAATTTGTTTGGTCCATATTATGATTCTTCAGGAGAGACACTAGATAAAGGTAATTATGGAGATCTAGTGATTGGTCCAAGTGATTTAGTGGCTGGAGTTGGTCATAACACTGTTGTCCAAGATTACGAAGGCGAATATTGGTTATTTTATCACGGATATGACGTAAATGGAGAATACCCCGATGAAAGAACCATATTTATGGATAAATTATTGTGGGATGAAAATACAGGGATGCCATATGTAAAAGATCATAAAGCATCGATTTATGAAGATTTAGTAGGTCCGGCAGTTAAAGAATTTTAGGAGGTAAAAAAAGTGAAAAGAAAAGCTTACTCATTGTTTGTTTTAGCGGCTGTTTTAAGTTTAATGGGCTGTAACAATACCAACAATGAAATTTCATCAGTCAATCTTAGTGACGAAGGCGATTTAGTTCGCGATGAAAATGGAAACATTGTCTATGAAAATGTCAAATTGAAACTTTGGTCAGTTACAACCGGCGATGATGCCGCGGTACAAGATACGATTATTAATCGATTTAATCAACTTTATAACGGAATGATTAATGTTGAAGTAACTCATCATTCTCGTTATGACATTGAATCGTTATTGGCCAACACTATGAATTTTGATAAAGACAATGCTCCGAATTTAATTTTCAATCATGGTAGTAAGGCGGTTGAATACGCTAATAATAAGTGGATTTATGATGTAACTCCATTTTTCGAAAAATCGGAGATCCAATTTGATAAAGAGGATTTTGCCAGTTCTTTATTAGATGCGGTGACTTTAGATGGAGCGACATATGGAATGCCGATCGATTGTCATAGTGTAATGATGGAAATGCGACTAGATATTTTAGAAAAGAATAATCTAAAAGTTCCGACCAACTATTATGAATTAGTGGAAGTTTGTGATGAAGCTGCAGAATTGGCACAAAACAATAATTTATGGATTCGCGGAGAGAATTCGCAAGGTTATGATGCTATAACATGGCGAAAAGCCTCAAATGCCGAAGAGTACACAGCCTTTCCGATATCGTTTGGTGATATGTGGGTACATGAATTTTTCGGATATACGGCGGCAATTCAAAATGGCGGTTCTTTAGTGAATCCCGAAAATCAATATCCGGGATGGTACTCTCAAGAATCGGTTAATGGTTTACAAGTTTTGAAGGATTGGATTTTCCCGACTGAAACAAGCGTAAATAAAAATCCGCTTTCAAAGGATTATGGTTCTTCTTACGACGTTGGCGATGAACCATTTAGAAATGGTTCGGCAATTTTTAAATTACAAGGACCTTGGTCTTATCAAAATGATTTAAATGATTTTGATCGTACGTTAGCTAAAGATGGTGGAAGCGATAATATTACAACTCGCAATATCGGTAAAATGTTAGCGCTCGATGATTCCAAACCATATGCAAGTAAAATCAAAGGCGAAGGTCACGCTTTGATGATGGTCAGTACGACAACATCTTTAACTAAATTATGCGCTGAAACAGTGTTTATGGATTATATTGCATATTCAAGCGGCATTGAATGGGCTAAACGCGGACATATTCCGGCAGTTAATTCGGTTGCTCAATCGGAAGATTATCGAAATGATCCTGAATACGATAAATACATCAAATATTGGGGTGCACCAGAAGATTATGTGGTCGTGCCACCGACAAAATTTTACACCCATATCGACAATTATTTTAAAGGAGCATTACAAAAGATTTTAGCTGCTTCTTTCAAAGATCAATCGATCGATTCGATTTTAAAACAAGAATATGAAGATTGTATTGCATATATCAACCTTTATTCATAGAGGACAAAAATGAAACAAACAACAACGCTTATTGAATACGCTACAAAAAAAGAACATCGGAAAAACAATATCAACAAAGCAGGTATTGTCGGATTCTTTTTAGGACCATATGGAATATGTTTTGCCTTATTCTTTATATTTCCATTGGTTTTTGGAATCATCATGTCCTTGTGTTCTTTTGATGGCAGCTCAATCTATCCTTCTCAATTTGTTGGGTTTGACAATTTTACAAAATTATTCACAAATCCGATTCTTGCAAGAGATTTTTGGAAAAGCGTTTGGGTGACGATTCGTTTTGATTTAATCATTGTTCCGCTTTCTATTTTGATTCCTTTGGGCTTAGCTTTGTTAATATCGATGAAACCACCCGGATATAAATTTTTTCGCTCATGCATTTACCTTCCAGGGATATTCCCTCTAACCGCCACAGGTCTAATTCTATTAAAGATGTTTGACTATCGAAATGGATTTATCAATGCCTTTTTTAACGTCAGTATCGATTGGTTTGGTCAAACAAATACCGCATGGTTTATGATTGGATTATTTTGTTTGTGGTGCGGTATGGGTGGCAATTTCATAATCCTATGTGCGGGATTAGAAAATGTAGATAAAACCTTGTTTGAAGCTGCTAGCGTTGATGGATGTAATAAAATCGATAAATTCTTTCACATAACTTTACCCGCTATAAAGCCACAATTATTTATATGTTTGTTTACAACTTTCATCGGATATATGAATCTATACGGACAATTGTTAATTCTAGCCTCGAATACTCCTGATCAAAGTGAAATGAAAAGTGCTGTATTCCGCATTCAAGATATGTTAATTGGAAACTCGAAAGGGTATGGTTATGCGGCGGCTATGGGAATCTGTCTCGGTCTTATCATCATTGTAATTGCTGTCGTTCAATTAGTAGTTACAAAAGAACGGAAAGGAGGTAGCAAACATGAAGAAAAATTCATGGCTTGGAAAAAATCTCGGTAAACTTATCGCCTTTATCGTTTTGCTTCTCGTATCGCTATTAATGCTTACTCCGATCATTTGGGGCATTTTGGGATCATTTCGCCATTATCGTGATTTTCAAAGCAACTCTAGTCAATTCTTTCCGTCGTGGGATGCCTTTACATTTGATGGATATCAGGAATTGTTTTCTAAAACCACATATGTCGAAGGTCAAGGCAATAATTGGTTTCCCATTTGGAATTGGCTGTTTAATTCCTTGATCGTCGCTCTTGGAGGTACGTTATTATATTTGATTATCGCCGCTTTTGCCGCTTACGCTTTTGTGTTTTTGGATTTTAAATGGCGAGATAAAATATTCTATTTTCTGATTGGAACTATGACCATTCCCGGAATTATTTCTACCGCACCACAGTTGATCAATATGTCGATGATGGGATTTTACAAAAGTTTATTAGGTCTTATCGCTCCGACACTCGGAGGGGTATATGGGGTTTTCTTAATAAGGCAATTCTTTGTAAATATTCCTAGCGATTTAATTGAAAATGCGCGTATGGATGGAGCAAGCAACTTAAAAATCTTTTTTAAAATCGTTTTGCCGCTTGGAAAATCGGCATTGTTTGTTCAAGGGTTATTTGGATTTATGGGAGCTTGGAATGATGTTCAATGGGCACAACTTATTATAGGTAATGCTCCACGATCAACTTGGACGCTAGCTTATGGGTTAAAAGTCATTTCAGATAATTCCGAAGCTTATGAATCAATCACATTGGCACTTGCGAGTGCCGTAATTTCAATGATTCCGATCTTAATTGTCTATTTAGTTGCACAGTCAAAGATAATCGAAGGTGTGGCTAATACCGGGATCAAGCGATAGGAGGGTTTACGATGAAAGAACAAGTTACACCTAAAGAAGCTAAGCAAATATTAAAAGCTACCAATAACAAATTAGTTGATGAAACATTAAATTCTTTTGTTACGTTACGAAACATTAATAAGATCTTTCCTAATGGTGTTCACGCAGTATATGATTTCAATTTAGAACTTAACAAAAATGATTTTGTTGCGCTTGTAGGTCCTTCTGGGTGTGGTAAATCTACGACCTTACGTATGATTGCAGGTCTTGAAGAGATAACTTCGGGCGAACTCTATATCAACAAAACATATAGCAATTATCTGCCGTCAAAAGATCGAGACATCGCTATGGTTTTCCAAAGCTATGCACTATATCCTCAAATGACAGTTTTTGATAATATCGCCTTCGGTTTAAAAATCCGGCATATCGATAAAAAAGAAATCGAGGAAAGAGTCTTTAAAGCGGCGGACATTCTCGACCTTGGACCTTATTTAGATCGGAAACCGAAAGAATTGTCGGGTGGTCAAATGCAACGGGTGGCACTTGGAAGAGCGATTGTAAGACAAGCCGATTTATTTTTAATGGATGAACCATTATCGAACTTAGATGCAAAGTTACGCGTACAAATGCGAAGCGAAATCGTAAGAATTCATAAAGAAATCGGTGCTACTACAATTTATGTGACTCACGATCAAGTCGAAGCCCTTACTATGGCTAATGTTATCGTGGTCATGAATAAAGGTTTTATTCAACAAGTGGGAAGTGCCATGGATGTCTATAATCATCCCGCAAACTTATTTGTTGCGACCTTTATCGGATCTCCGTCGATGAATATTATATTAGGATCCTATAAAGACGGAATGTGTTATTTTTCACCGCAGTATAGTTTTAATTTAGGCGATGAATTTAAAAAGAAAATATTTGATTTTCGCTTGAAGAAAATAAATGAGCTGCAAGAGATGCTAGAAAAAATAGATGAAATAAATTACGAAGAAATTCTAAAAATGGAATCAAGGCAAATTTATAAACGCGGACAAGATAAATCTAACTTACAAATTAAATCTAAAAAGACGAATATATTTACTGCTTTGAAAGAGAAATTTACTAAGAAAGGAAGTGAGCAAGAACAAGACGATCGAGCAGAAATCAAGCAAAAAATTACGGAACTCTTAAAATCTTATCAGACATCTTCCCTAGAGAGTATTCCACTTAAATTTGGCATTCGCCCTGAGGCTTTCTATTTGGCCGATTCATTTCGCGGGAAAATGAAGTCTCCGATTATTGAAGCCAAACCTTCAATGATTGAATTGTTGGGTAATGAATACATTGTCCATTTCAATTTATTCAATGAAGATATTCAAATTAAGTTAGAAAACACTGAGGAAGTCTCAAATGAGCAAATTATGAAAATTGTTTTCGATATCGATAAACTGCATATCTTTGATGTCGAAAGCGGATTAACAATTAGATAGGAGAAAAAATGAAAAAGAAATTTCTATTATTAGCCACCTGTCTATTATTCACTGCACCATTGATAAGTGGATGTAATCAAGGTGGAACGTCAAGCAGTGAAACAACGAAGGTTGAAAGCCCGTATCAAATAAAAATTACCGCGATCGGTAATACAACGATTCGTGTTTCACAAACATTGCAACTTCGTTCATCGGTTACTGGAACAACGCAAAAAGATGTTTCTTGGTCTAGTTCCGATGAAACGCTAGCCACAGTTTCAGATAAAGGACTTGTCACAGCTTTAAAAGCCGGAGAAGTTGAAATTAAGGCTACATTAGACATAGATGTTAATTGTGTCGAAACTATTAAAATTAAAATAGAAGCGGCGGAAATGCCGACAAATTTGGAAATTAAAGGATATGATAACTTAACTCAATGGGTCGGTGAAAGTATCAGTTTAAGCGTGGAAGTGACTCCGTCAGATGCTTCTAACTTAGTAGATTACTCTTCTTCAAATGAAAATATCGCCACTGTTTCTAATGTTGGACTTGTGACCTTTTTAGATTCGGGTAATGTCACCATCACCGCGACAAGTAAAGAGGATTCAAATGTTAAAGCATCGGTTACATTTAATGTCAAAAATGGAGTATTTCGTTCTGAAGTAGGTTCTCCGTATTGGAATTTAGAGCATCAAGCCGATGATGAAAATGCCTATATTGAAATTGATGATCAAACTCCAGCCGGCTATCATTCAGCTTATTTTTCCCATGTACTAGGGACTAAGTACTATGCTGAAGCGACATTTAAAATCACCAAGCAATTATCGACTTGGGTATGGCAAGGGGTCGGTATCGGAAGCGGACTTTCTGAAACAGATACTAGATATTATCTATTTTCACCTCGCGTAGAAAATCAAGGTAACAATTACAATAAGACAATCGTCAAAGATTTACCTAATGAAACATGGCCGGCGATCACTTCGCGTAGCCAAGTTTGGGGTGAAAATGATTTGGATTATATCGATTGGCAAACAAGTACCATTAAGTTAGGAATGATTCGTAATGGTAATGAACATTATTGGCTTATAAATGATCGAGTCATGTGGTACGATAATTCAACTAAGTATGAAGATATACCGACAATGCCGATAATTTGTGCGATCGATGTCGCCGCGAAAGTCACTGATTACAAAGTGATCACAAATAGTGATGAGATCGATAGCATGCTTCAAGAAGATGAATATCAAAAATCATTTTTCCCGGCAAATACCGACAATTGTACGTACACAAATGATAGTAATTTTACCTTTAATACAATCAATACTTTAAGTAAAGATCATAAAGTGCGAAGCATCGGTGATAAAGCCAAATTAATCGGAAATTTCGAAGTTAACTTCGATGTTTCAGATTTGGTTTTCAATGGAGCACACACTAATGGTTTTACCGGTATGACTTGTAATTTTTCAAGATATGATTCTGCTGATACCGTTGAATCTTTCATGGTAGGAAAGAGTATTGTTCAAGATCATGATAACATCGTTTCACGATTTGCTTCATGGAATTACGTTTTATCAATGGATGATCCTTCCGCGGTGATGAGTTATTTGGAAACAAGTGCGACAGCATTTGAAAATCCTTCCGAAACACATCACATTAAAATTACAAGAACCATCAACAATAATCAATCGACATTCCAAATGTGGGTTGATGATAATGAATGTAACTTTGATGTTAAATCGACACAATACGTGACGATGAATTCGAGATATACCGGAGCTTATTTGATTTGGGTTGGCGGAGAATATACTTCCGGGGCAATTTCGAATTTTACCTTCAGTTCAACATTAGCACAGTAAAAATTTTATAAAGGAGTAAAAAAATGAAAAAAATAAAAGTATTATCAACAGCTCTATTATTGAGTGTTCTTAGTTTAGTCTCTTGTAATGGAGATAATTCGCCTCAGTCGTCGTCTCAAAATCCAAGTTCCGGAGCGTCGACATCAGAAGCAACAAGCGAAACGCTAACTTCATCAGAAGCGACAAGTGAAAAAGCAAGTGATGAAGGAAGCGAACAGGCAAGTGAACAAGTTACTTCATCAGAGTCGACTTCTGTTCAAGAAGAAACGTCAGAAGAACAAAAAACGATTGCCATTACAACAGCAACAGATGAAGTGTTTTTAGGCAAAACGTTACAAATGGAATATGAAAGTAATCCAGTAGATGCCGATGTCGTGTGGGCGGTAGATAGTGATAATGCCACGATAAGTGATGATGGATTATTAGAAGCGGTGACTCCAGGAAAAGTGAATGTCACCGTCACCCTAAAAGATGATGAAGAAGTTTCCGACAGTAAAGAGATAACCATTAAAGATACATTGCTTGATCTTAGTGTGAATGCATCCTCATGGGACTTCACCGGTGTTTATAGCGATGATAATGTTTCCTTTAAATCGGTAGATGATCTCGGTAATGACTTTAATAGTTATGCAAATATTAAAAATGTAAAAAGTGAACACTACGCTTTCAGCGCAACAGTAAATTTAACTAATCCTAAAGGTGACGATACTTGGAGTAGAGTTTCTCTTGGACATTTAGATGATGATAATGTGTTCCATGGAATGTTCGTTTCGCCAGGACCAAACTTTACTGCTAGAAAACAAGTTGTAATGGATATCACTAATGGTGATGTCGGTTGGGGTATAGTTACCGATCGTTCACAAGTGTGGAATCTTCATGATTTAGATTCTTTAGATATGTCTAATATGGTTTTAACCACAATCCGTGATGGATCTAATTATTACTATTTAGTTAACGGAGAGTTGTATTGGTTTGAAATAATGGATAAAGGTGCCACTACTCCTTCGTTTATGGCAGCTCAGTTACAAGCCTCATTCAGCAACGTTAAAGTAGAATTGGATCAAACCAAGATTTCCGAAATGATTTCATCGGTAGAAAATCAAAAATTCTATCCAGGACATAAAGAACATGTTGAGATCGCTGACGATGGTACGATTACCTTTAAAAATGCTAGCGCAGGTGCTCCGTTAAATGCTAAAGATCAAAGTGCTAAATCTATCGGCCAACGGGCTTTATTGCCTGCTAATAAAGAAACGACAATTACATTTGATTATACAATTACAGGCTACGGAGCAACGGATGGTATGCCGGGACTTGCAGTTACCATGAATCGATATGACGAATCACCGGCAGAAGCACGTTCGGTAATGTTATGTGAATTTAAATCCGGATTTACAGGTTGGAACTCAAATGGTGATTTAAATAGCGGTATCGGTAGCGGAGGCGTTAGTTATGCTGAGGATGCACCTTTATTGGAAAATACCTTATATCATGTTACGGTTACAAGATTAATGACAGCAGAAGGACAAGACATGGCTTATAAAGTCACTGATGCTGAAGGAAAAGTCTTGGTTCAAGAAGAACATGGATGGAAAGATGGTTATTCCGGTAACGCTGTATTATCATTCTTAGTTCGCGATTTAAACTGTGTGTTATCAAATATTGTATTGACAGTTAGCGAATAATTAAAATATCTATAAGGAGGCACAAATATGCCTATCACATTTGATCAAGAACAAAAATTATTTCATCTTCAAACAAATAACTTTTCTTATTATTTTATTATCAATGAAATCGGAATGTTGCAGCATGTCTATTTTGGATCACCACTTGAAGAGATTCATCTTGAGACTTTATTGAATTTAGGTATGGATTGGTCTAAAACGTATTTTTCAAGCACTGAGCAAAAAGAGAAAATTTATGAAGGTAATCTATATACTACGCATTCACTTTTTGAAGTGCCTACTTTTGGATATGCCGACAAACGAATATCGCCGATTATAATGGAAACAAGCATTGATCATAAATGTGATTTTCGATATGTCTCACATAGAATTTATCAAGGTAAACCTTCATTAAAAGGACAGCCTCATTTTAAAGATTCAAAAAATGAGGCTTCCTCTTTGGAGGTTACTTTACGTGATCTTACCAAAAATGTCACTTTGATTTTAACCTATTCGATTTTTGAAAATAGTGGGGTGTTGTTACGCAACACGACACTTATCAATAATACGAATCAATCTATCTTTTTAAAGAAAGTATCATCCGTAACCTTGGATTTACCAAAAAAAGAGTTGATTTTAACTCATTTTCCAGGCGGGTGGAGTTTTGAAAGAATGGTTCGTCAGGATGAATTAAGCGAAGGTATAAAACGCATCGTTTCAAATTCGGGTCGTTCTTCGCACGAACATAATCCGTTCTTTTTCTTAAGTGAAAAAACAAGTGATGAAAATCAGGGTGATGTATATGCTTTTTCACATGTTTATAGTGGATCTTTTGAAGCTGAATTTGAAGTAAATCAATGGGGGCAAACTCGTGTTAATCTTGGAATCAATGAAGAAGAATTTTCTTTTGAATTAAAACCAAATGATATCTTTGATTTTCCCGAAGGGTTATTGGCTTATTCATCAAGAGGGTTTGGCCATTTATCACGTCAACTTCACGATATAATTCGCGATCATCTGATTAAAATACCTTCGATGGAGTTGAAAGAAAAGATCATTCTCAATTCTTGGGAAGGGTGTTATTTGGATTTTAATACTGAGAAAATACTTTCGTATATTGACCAAGCAAAACTTATCGGAACGGAATTATTCGTCTTAGATGACGGATGGTTTATTAACCGTAATGATGATAGCAACGGACTTGGAGATTGGATAATCGATGAAGCGAAAATCGATTTAAAAAAGATTATAAACCATTGTCATGACTTAAACATGAAATTTGGAATTTGGTTTGAACCGGAAATGATTAATCCAAGAAGTAATTTATATGGTGAACATCCGGAATATTCGGTAGGAAATTTAAACATCGACAGAGCTTTATCAAGACATCAATTTCCTTTAGATATGACCAATCCTCAAGTCGTGGATACGATATTCGCTAAAATGACTGCGATTTTAGACCATTATGATATCGACTATGTCAAATGGGATCACAATCGATCGATTGATTGTGCATATTCATCATATTTGAAAGAACGTAATGGTGAATTTTATCATCGAATGGTTCTCGGTTATTATCGTTTGGCGGAGTTATTGACAAAAAGGTATCCGCATATCTTATTTCAAGGTTGTGCAAGCGGCGGTGGTCGGTTTGATTTAGGTAGTTTATTCTATTTCCCGGAAATATGGACTAGCGATGAAACAGATCCGATTCAAAGATTATTTATCCAATATGGTACCAGTTATATGTATCCGCTTATCTCTGTGGGAGCACATGTAAGCAAAAATGCCATTACATCTTATGCCACGAAAGGCATGATTGCTTTATTTGGTACTTATGGCTTTGAGTTTGATCCCAATACGTTAAATGAAAAAGATCGAAGTGAATTAAATGAAATTAATGAAATATTTCATAACTATCATCAAAAAGTTATTGCGGAAGGTGATTTTTATCGTTTGAGTTCACCTTTTACGAGTAATCATTTTGCCATTGCTTCTATCAGTAAGGACAAAAGTTTAGGACTCGTTTTATTTGTAAATTTATTAAAAGAACCAAGAGAGTACAGATTTTTGAAGATTGAAGGTTTGGATCAAAACAAGCGATATTACAATAGTTTTGACAAACAAATCTATAGTGGCGATTATTATCATAAAATCGGTCTTAATTTTACTAGGTGGTTCAATGAATTCGAAGCCATTTTAGTCATTTTAAAAGAGGTTAAATGAAACGCTGTTTTTTGATTTTCTGTGGGCTAATGCTTTTAAACTCTTGTGTTAGCGATAACCTTTCAAACACTTTTAGTTTACGTAGCTATAATGATTATGAAGAATATTTTATTGAAACCGAACAGATATTTAATCAAGAAGAAAATGATTATTTGATTTACTTTTTTTCGATGTATTGCAATGCTTGTTACGATTTAAAACAAAAAGTTTTTGATTATATCGATAACCAACATTCGTTGTATTTTGTCGATTGTTCCAAACAAGATATTTATCGATTTGTGCAGGATGGTACGAATATCCCTGACGAAGTAATAAAGAATAGCAATTTTCATGCCACTAGTGTTCAAGCAATTACTATCTCATCAATTCCATGTTTATTAAAGGTTAAAGAGCATAAAGTTGAAAACACTTGGATTGGATTTCAGGAGTGTAATGAAATTTTGAAGGAGACAACATGAAATTAAAAGAAATTTATATCCGAGATCCGTTTGTTCTAGCGGATCCGAATAGCAAAATGTATTATTTATACGGCACAACTCCAAGTTATGAAGGACAAGGCTTTTATTGTTTTAAAAGTCAAGATTTAGTTGATTGGAGTGGTCCTATAAAAGTATTTACACCACCAAGTGATTTTTGGGGAACAAAGGATTTTTGGGCACCTGAGGTGCACATGTATCGTGGAGAATATTATATGTTTGCGACATTTAAAGGTGATAATACTTGCCGTGGCACACAAATCCTCCACGCCACTTCACCAGAGGGTCCTTTTAATGTTCATAGCGACATTATTACTCCTAGTGATTGGGAATGTTTAGATGGGACTTTCTATGTAAATGAAACTGGTAATCCATATATGATTTTCTGCCATGAATGGTTGCAAATAAACGATGGCACGATTTGTGCATTGGAGTTATCGGAAAATTTAAAGCATCGTTTAGGTGATCCCATCACCTTATTCAAAGCGAGCGATGCTTCTTGGAGTAAAAAACCATCGTGGCACGAAAAAGATATCTATGTTACTGATGGACCGTTTGTTTTCGAACGGGAGGGTAAAAAGTTTTTGTTATGGTCATCTTATGGTGAAACAGAATATTTGATTGGTGTAGCTCGCCCGGAAAATTCATTTATCGACTCTCATTACATACAAGCCAATCATCCGCTTGCTATCACTTCGGCGGGACATGGAATGATTTTTACTACTTTTGCAGGAAAAGATAAATTAATTGTTCATGTCGACAATGAAAAAGGCGGGAAAGAACATCCGGCTTTATTTGACATAAAAATTGTCAATGAAGATTTAGAGGTAGTATTAAATGAAAATTAAACCATGGTTATTAGCTCTAGTGCCACTTTTTGGCTCATGTGCACAAAATGTTACTTCTGAAGTCAATTCATCTATAGAAGATGAAATCAATAATAAAGTACAGGTTGTAGTTATGCTTGGTCAATCAAATATGGAAGGCCATACATTTAGTCAGTATTTATTAAACTCAGTCGGTCAAGAAAAGATGAAAGAGTACATCGCCGGTTATGACAATATGCTTATTTCCTATGAGTGCCTTTATTCACAAAATTCTTCAAACGAACAATTTGTACCGGTAAAATTAGGACAAGGTAACACTCCTAATCATTTTGGACCGGAAGTGGGAATGGCTGAAGTTTTAAGTTCCAGTGACATCCAAGACAAGGTATATTTTATTAAATTTACTCAAGGCGGAACCACTCTTTCAAGTCAATGGCGCTCACCATCGAGCCGCGCGACTGGACAATTATATTCCGAAGCGGTAAAATATATTCATAAGCAAATCGAAGCTTTGGAAAATATGGGATTGTATCCGGAAATCAGTGCATTTTGTTGGATGCAAGGCGAAAGCGATGCTTCCGGTAATGGGTATGCTTCTTATTATGAATATGAAAAAGCGTTGATTAAAGACTTAAGACAAGAGTTTTTATATTATTCAAATCCCAATGGTATAGGATTTATCGATGCTTATATTTCAGATGCTGAGCAATGGACTCACTTTCAAGAGATCAATGATGCCAAGCAGCAAATCGCAAAAGAAGACGATTTAAATGTCGTTATTGACACGATTTCCGAAAATTTGGAATATGGTAATGAACCACCGGGCAATGTCGACACAAATCACTATGATTCGGCTTCCATGATTAAATTAGGTAATTTATTTGCTCAGAAATTATTAGAAGGATTTATAAAATAAATATGAACAGAAGAGTATCAATGAGAGATATTGCCTTAGAGTTATCAATCAGCGTTGATGCGGTTTCAAAGGCATTGCGGGATTCTAAAGAAATAAGCGAGGCAACAAAGAAAAGAGTTCGAGAAACAGCTCGTAAAATGGGCTATGTCAAAAACTCTTTGGCGGTTTCTTTACAGGCTGGAAAAAGCAACAATATCGCTATTTTTATGAACGGACTATTGAATCCGTATTTTGCCATTATGTGCGATAAAATTATCCGTGAGTTAGCTAATCATGACTATTTGGGAATGGTATTTGTTGTTAACGGCTTTACATTACAGCCAAACGAGATCGTCTCGGTCTTTTCTAATCAATGCTCGGCGGTTATTTCTTTGGTTGAACCGACTGAAGAAGTCGCTGAAACCTTGATTGCCAATCATATCCCTTTGTATTTAATCGGAATCAAGCCGAATAAAGAACATATCAATTATGCGATCACCGATGATTACATGGGTGGTAAAAAAGTCGCACAATTTTTCTTGGAAAATGGATATAAAAAGGCTATTTATGTGACAAATTCCCCTTCGGAAACTTCAACACGTCGTTTTAATGGTTTTATGGATGAAGCTAAAAAAGATTCGACGCGAGAGTTATTTTCTATTTCAATTGAAGATAGCGAAGAACAAGTTTCGAATGTTATAGACATTATCGTCAAAAATAACATTGATTTCGTTTTCTGTTTCTCGGATTATCTAGCTTTATTTTTACGTAATAATTTAGAAAAAAAGCATTTTTATAAAAATATTATGATTTTCGGTTTTGATAATATTTCTGAGATCATTCATATTTACGAACCGATTAATTCGGTTTCTTCAAATATCAATCTTATTATAAAGGATGTTGTCGAAGATTTAGATATCGGGCAAAAGGCACAAGATTATACGAGAAGGATGGAAAAAGAATATTCGGTAGAATTATCAATATACACTAGAAGTAGATAATGAGTTTATGAGGTAAGATGATGAAGGACATTAAAAAAATCGTCAATAAATTTATAGCATATGCTGATAAATATTTGGAATTGAATAAAAATGATGAAATTTTTGTTAAGAATCGTGTCTTGGAAATATTATCAAAAAGTACGGGAGAG
The DNA here is from genome assembly GCA_947591215.1 of uncultured Bacilli bacterium. Lineage (GTDB taxonomy): Bacteria > Bacillota_I > Bacilli_A > RFN20 > CAG-449 > CANQAG01. The sequence continues at coordinate 28,406 of CANQCZ010000019.1, forward strand.
AAATTAACTTTAGAGGAAAGAGATGAAATATTCTCAACGCTAAGTTTAATGCCAAGTAAAATTCAAGAAAAATTTTCTTCGTTATTAGCCACTGATGGCAAAGTAGCCATGGATTGGTTTTATGATTATTGTGTTCACAACGATTATGTAAAATTGTCGCAATTAAATAAAAATCCGCGATTCAATAGAGATGGTTTGATTATCACCATCAATAAAGCCAAACCGGAGTTTAAAAATCCTCAAAAAGCCAA
>CANQCZ010000020.1 GCA_947591215.1 uncultured Bacilli bacterium
TTCAGTTTTTTTACTACATTTTTTATTCTTTCAATTTTCTTTCTTTGTTTGTTGCACTTGCTTTTATAATTAACCATAAATACAAACTCGTTTGAATTAAAAGAGAAGCAGCTTTACTTTGTTAAATTTTCTTCAACAAAATCCTCTAATGTTTCTAAAGGCATATAACCTAAACGTCTCGCTATTTCTTCACCATCTTTTACTATCAATAATGTAGGAATCGAGTACACACCATATTCTGTTGCGAGTTCATGAGCCTTATCAACATCGACTTTGATAACTTTAACGGTTTCATTCTTTTCACTATATTCTTCAACAATTGGAGTAAGCATTCGACAAGGGCTACACCAAGTAGCAAAAAAATCGACAAGAGTTATACCTTCTTTGATAGCTTCTTTAAATTGTTCATAATCATCGATATGTTGAATCATCTTTATTACCTCCTTGAGCAATATATATTATACCGCATGCGATTTTAAATAAAACTAAAATGCTAAATTACCGCTGCAATCAACAACAAAATTAAAATATGCGCGGGGTAAAAAATATAGCATCCCCATTTAAATATTTTTGAATCATATCCTTTGTTTCCGTTATATAACGCGATAAATAAAAGAGAAAATAAAGCGTACATTTGTGCATTGGAATTGACAATCGGCACATTATTTATATTGTAAAGTGGCACGAAGTAGAAAAATAAACTTAAAACCACAAAATAAATGCAACATAAAGCATTGATAAAGTGACGATAATAATTAGATTCTTTTAATGCCGTTTCGTCAACTCCTTGATTATAGGAAATCGACTTTAAATTTAAATTTGCATAACAATAGCATAGATAAAAACCGACAATAACTAAGAAGCCGTAAAGATCATAACTCGCATTAAGAGGGACAATTTTAAACGATATTAGTAAAATTGCTACTAAAGGAAGAATGACGAATAACTTCAAAAATTTTTTTTGTTGCAAACAATAAATCGCTAATGAAGATAAGGCTAAAGTGGTAATTGGATTACCATCTATCATTTGGTAATAACCAAAAGCAAAAGTGACAAGATCGATAGCAATAGCGATTGCAAAAAGCTGAATCATATACTTAACCTTGTTTCGTGAATGAATCATCGATTCAACTGTCAACAAGGCAAAAAGAGGGAAAGAAATCCTTCCGATATAGCGCAATGGAAAATACCACGGATTGCTGACATTAAGAATTATTAATGCAAAATGGTCGACAACCATGGTTATCATTGCGATTATTTTTAGTGCGAAACGATTAATTGATACTTTTTTCATAAATTCTATGGGATTAATAAAATAGCTAAAAAAGATAGCAAGTTATTACACATATGGGCTAAAATCGGAACTGCTAAATTTTCGGTTTTTTCATAAGCGATGCAAAGAATTAAACCTGCAGAGATGTAGGCTGGAGAAGCGGCAAGTTCATAAATAAAATTATTAGTTCCAATACTACTGAAATCAAAATGAATCAACCAGAAAAATAATATGGAAATCATGTAAGCTAATAATCGATTTTTTTGATACAAAGAACCGAAAAGTCCAAAACGATAAGTTATTTCTTCAACAATGGGACCAATCAAGACAATGGCGATAAAACTTACCAAAGGCTTTGCAATCACAATACGATTGATTTCTTCTTGATTATGATTATTAGGCGGAAACCCGATAATTTGAGAAATAATACCGCAAAAGTAATTGGCAAACAAAATTATGATCGCAAATGTCGCAACTTTAGTGAAAAATTTTTCGTCGGTAAATTGCTTGGCAACAATTTTAATCAGTTTAGGACCTAATATGCTCAATAAAATTATGAAGACAATGGAATAAGTGGCTAACTGAAAATAAGCATTGATGCCACCGATTTCCATCGGCGACATCATTTCGATTTTTTCTTGACTTATTGCCCCAGTTATTTCAAGAATAAAACTTAGTAATATCGATACTATTTCAAGGCCAAGAAAACCAACTAAAAAGCAAATTGATTTTGTACGTAAAGGAGCAAAAATCAGTTCTTTCCGTGAGTCATTAAATTTACGAACCAATTCCTTAAATTTACTGAACACAATTATCACCTCTTTAAAGTATATTGGATAATATTGTAAAAACAAATGTTTTATTTGTTTTTTTTTTATCAAAATTCTATTATATAGAGTAGTAATAAATTTTTAATTTATTAATATTTTTCATACAAGAGCATTTCGGAGGTCAAATTATGATAGAAAATTTAGCGAGTATCAGTGCAGAAAATTGGGCTACAATTTTTAATTACGTTACCGTAGGTTTAATTGTTCTAGTAATATTAGCTGGCGTGATTGGATTTTTTAAAGGTATCTGGAAAACGACATTTCATACCGTAATGATGGGTATTTTCTTGGTCCTTATCATCGTTTTTAACCAACAGATTGCGAAGATGGTTTACGAATTTGATTTAGGAGCCTATGGCGATAATTTAAAGCAGATGCTGAATATCCCGAATTCGACCGCAACAAATATCGGAGATCTCGGTTTTGATTATTTGGTTTCGCTAAATGATTCATTAAGTATTTTAAAAGATCCGACAATTATCGATACTTATCGAACTCTCACCATGTCAATTTTATCTTTCGTGGTGTTTATTTGTGACTTCTTACTTGTGTTAATAGTCGGAAAATTATTATGTATTTTGCTTTACCATTGCCTTTTTAAATTTATAATTCCAAAAAGAATTCGTAAGAAGAAGAAATTAAAACCAATAGGAGCGGTTGTTAATATGGTGCAATGGACCGCTATTTTGTGTATTGGTTTTTCTCCGTTTACAGCTTTGCTTAATACTATGAATAATTCTATCAATAGTTCTGAAAAAGTTGATCTAGATGATGATCTTTATAACGCGATTATCAATTTCTTACAAGGCTATAATAATTCGACTTTTGGTCAAGTGTTAACTTCCGTCAAAAGTGACGATGGCAAAACTTTAGATATTCAATTTATGGATTATCTTACAAATACGGAATTTGGCGATAAGACTAAATTCGTGTTAAGCGATACGATAAGTTCTGTTTTAGGTGCTGTCGATGCCGTTTATCAAACAGGGGCACTTAGTGATGGATTTGAATACACTGCTTTGCTTGAAAAGGAAATTGTCAACACTTTGATTAATGAACTCGGAAGCTTAACGCTCGTTCATCGCTTGCTTCCGGTGGCTATTTCTTTAGCTCTCAATATCGATAGTGTCAAAGATTACACCAATATCGATCCTAACGATTTGGATTTCTCCAATGTTGATTGGGAAGATGAGTTACATCTTATAGGCGATGTTTATGGCGTTCTTTACGATGCTAATGTGATCGATAGTGCCATAGGCAAAACCTCGATGGATTTTCATTTCTATGAAGAAAATCGTCAAAGCGCAACTACAGTTTTGCTTTCTTTAGATAATTCCGAATTTTTCAAAATAATTATGCCACCACTTGTAGCAGGCTTGGCTCAAAATGAATTACTGATAGAAAATGGCTTAAATTTAAATAATGAGATTGAAACTTACCAAGACATTAAGTGGGGAACAGAATTAGCGATTCTATATAACAAAGTAGTCGATTTAGATTCTCTATATCTTTATCAATACGAAAAACATCTTGATTGGAGTTTTTCATCGGATATGACCACAAAATTAACCAACATGTTGCTGGATCAATATCTTATAGACGGCGTCAGTTATGTCGATGCAAATGGTGAAGAAGTTAATTTACGTGGTACTAAAGAAATTTTAGTGGGCAAGATGCCGACCACTACAGCCAAGGCTTTAACTAATGATGACATTTCCGATAAGGGAATTTTGGATATGGATTTAATTTATCGTAATATCGGATTGCTTTTTGATACGGTAAAAAAAGTTCCAATGATTCAAGAGTATATCGATAAAGGATTTGTCGAAGCAGGAGTTTTTGATGAGATAAAAAATGAATTAAATGGGCAAGAAGATTCACGACTTGCATATAAACGTGAATTTTCAGTGGCCTTAGATTGCGCTTCGATATTAGTCAATAATCCTAATTTACCATTAGATAATTTTGATTTCACTGATCAGATTCAACGACAAGAATTGAAAAAAATTACGCCATACTTAGATCAAAGTATCGTTTTTACCAAGATTGCTCCTGGAATTATCGAAGGTAGTTTAAATCAAGAAGATGTCATCTTTGGGGACATCACTTTCGGCGATCTTGATTTCAGAATCGATAATTTTGGAACCGAACTCGGCTTATTAATCGATACTTATGATGTTGCTGACGATCTTTTAGAAACTTTAGATAAACCGGATGTCGATGTGTTTAAAGAAATTGATTTCGATGCTCTAGAAATAGTTTTAAATAATATGTTTTCATCGAGAATTTTTAATAACAACAAAAAAGGAGAAAATCGAAATTTTAAATCGATTGTGAAAGCAGTTCTCGATCGTGACGATATTAAAGAGATCGGCTTTGTCTTTAATGAAGCGCAATTAGATGAACTCGATAAAGGAAACGGGTGGAGGCAAGAAATTTCCGGCTTATGTGGTGCCTTTAAAACAGTGCAAAATGCGGAAAGTCTCAACGTTCTATTTAGCCAAGATTCGCCTGAAGAAATCGAATTGACGCAAATTGATTCAAAAGATATTGAAGATTTATTCGCGGCGTTTGATAAATCGGAACTTATTAGACCATCTTTAGGAACAATTTTAAACAAAAATTTGAAATCTCAGTTTGAAGCTTTAGGTGGTAAAAATGTCGATTTTACTAAGATTGAAGACTGGACTTTGGAAGGTCAAAATTTAGCAAGGATTATCGATTCAATCAAAACAATTTCCGAAAAAACCGATGGTACCGGCTATTTTAAACTTGATGAAATCAATTGGTTAGAACAAGATTCTAGCAAAGTTAAAAATTTGTTGGTTTCTCTATATGAGACGCAGACATTAGGAATTTATAACGATAACGACGGAGTTCCACACGATAATTTTGCGGAAATCGTGCACAATATGTTGATTGATAATATCAAAGTATACGGCTCTGCGGATTTGAATGATGAAAACTCGCCTATAAGACAAGAAATTTTCGAAGATTTCATGTTCCGTTTAGAAGACGAACCGGATGCTCGTTGGTATGATGAAGCAAATCCCGATGACGAAAATAGCGAAATAAATAAAATCGTCGCTTTAATTGATCATTATAAATCGTTTTCTGAACATACTGACGAATCCGGAAATATCGATATTAAGAGTATTGAAGATGCGGAAATTCACGAAGCGCTCACTACAATCAATAATATCTATCCGCTACGTTCTTTGTTACCTGATGTTTTGCAATATCAGATTGATAATCTTAATATCGGGGATCTCATTGAAACTAAAAACATCATGTGCGGTAAAGTTTTGGGAGTTGAATATAATTATAAATCTTCAAGCCCTGAAAGAATGGTAAGCACGCGTGAAGAAGAAGTAGAATTACGCCAAACTGAAATCGATTATTTCTGTGTCGATCCGAGAATTATGATTATTAAAGGTGAAGGCAAAAATGTTCCTGGTGAATTACAACCATTGACCCCAGTAAAGGCGATGGTTGAATTAAAAAATATCTTTAAGGATGGAAATGAAGATTTTGCTGTTGAAAACTTTGAAGAAAATCAAATTAAGGATGTGAAAATTGTCTTAGAGGCTACTTATCAATCACGAATCTTTAACTATCCTAACCTAGAAGAAGGAGAATATAGCTTCTTTGAAGGACTCTTTGATCTTTTCTTAACTAAAGGCAATCTAGTATCGTTAGAGCCAAATCAATATGACGAGATCGACCAATATCTTGATTCCGATTTCAATGAAGATACTAAACAATTTGATACTAAAGGAGAAATATCTTTATTTACAGATACTATTGATTGTTTGTTATTTAATAGTGGCGAAACCGGAAAAGCAATTTTAGCTTCAAGTAGGGATAATCCATTTAAATTAGAAGAACTAAATGGGGAAGATTTGGAGAACATTATTGCCAAAATTGATAATTCGAAGATCTTAAGACCATCGCTTCCTTATAAAATGAATCAAAATGCTTTAGTAGAATTACAATCTATGGGAGCTGAATATGCTAATTTCAACTTTGTATCTGATTGGACTTTAGAAGGTCAAACTTTCGGTGAAATCGTCGATGCTTTAAATGATATTTTGTATGAACGTGACGATGAATCCGGGAATCCGATTTATCAATCAATCGATAGCGTTAATTGGTTAAATGTAGATAAAACTAAGTTACAGCCTTTGCTTGAAAAATTGGCAAAGACCCAGGTTTTAGGTACCTATAGTGGTTATGATCCAAGTGGAGCAGAGCATGATCATTTCGCGGATATCATTTTACATATAATGGAAGATTCATTGGGATCTTATATTAAAGACGAATCAAACAACCTTGATCCTGAAGTCAAAAAGGATTTCTATTTCCGCATTATGAATCAAGATGGTCGTGCTGATGCTTTACATAATAATATCAGTTGGGATAATGATGGAGAAATCGCTAAATTAATTCAGCTCATTGATTCATTAAAAGAACACAATTTAATTGGCGATAGTCAAACGGAAATCAATTTAGAGGCAATTGACGGAAAAGCTTTAAATGATATCTTGCAAGCGATGAACGATAGTTACATTTTAAGAACGGTTTTTGTCAATATCATGAGCAATCAAATTGCTTCTAATACTTCTTTGACTAGCGATATTGAAGGACTCGATCTATCTAAAACATATCCGGAAGTCCTTAAAAATGAGTTAAATATGTATGCAAATGATTGGATTGGAGACGGAAAATCACGGGATAATGAAATTAATTTAAGAAGAAAAGAAATTGAAGCTTTAACTACAAATCCTTTCTATGAAGAGGGTGCTAGTGGATGGCGTGGTAATATAAATGTCAACGCTTACGATCAAATTAAAAATTTTGCTGACTTTATGAAAGATGAGTCATTGAACATGAATCGCTTAGATGAAGAGATTGATACAGAAAATCATCTAACTGCTTTAGATTCTTATGAAGTGATTTTAAGAAGTTTATATCAATCCCGCATCTTCAATATGGTTAAAGATCGTTCTAATTTTAAGCGAGAAGCAACCGATTCTGATAAAGTCGGGGATTTGACCTTCTTTGAGCAAGTTATTTTGTTGCTCATGAATAAAACCGGACTTATGGATATGGGATATGACGCCAGTAATCCATACTATGAACCCATAGAAAACATCAGTAGCGAAAATAGAATGGTTAAAAAGATTATCTTTATTTCCGATAACGATGCTCAAAACGATTCGTTTAAGTGGTTTGATGATTCGGATGCTAAAACAGGCGTTATCGATCGACTATTTGCTTTGATTAAAGTAGCAGATGACGCTAACATCGATGCAAGTGATAATGCCGGTATTGCAGGATTAGATGCGGCTACTTTAAATGCGATTCTTACAAAATTTAATGAATGTTTCTTGACTAACGAAGTTGTTACGGTCAGCTTTAAAAATGTTTTTGAAAACATTGGAATTAATAGCTTTAGAATCGATAGCACAGAAGATAAAACTAATCCGGCATACTTCTATTTTGATGAACACTATGAGACTTATGGAGATCTCAGCAACTTTAATGCAAAAGTTATTGCAATGAATGAAGAAATCGAACAAATTACCTCACTTTATACGACATTTGGTAATAAAACCGGTGCAAACGATTTTGAATTCAATGCCGAAAACTTTGATTTCGCTTCACTTTTAGTACCTCTTGGTAATTCTAAGATTTTAAGCCCGGTAAGAGCGGATTTCCTCTATACAATGTTAAATAATGCCCACTTAGGATCGTATATCAGCGAATACACTACTAACTATGTAGGCGATGATAATGAATCTGCAAAACGTAAAAGAGATACGATTTCTTATCTAGAAGAAAATAAGATGTCCGCAAACGATGACGTAACTAATGGTAAATGGCAAGAAGAATCCGACCATCTAACGGCTTTGGTACACACCCTTTCTGAATTACGTACTGTTGATGATATTAAATCCGTCAATAGTGAGATTGCCGAAGAAATTATCACTTCGACTTTCCGTACGGAGCATAATGTTATTCGTCGTGGTTATTTGACAAGTGAAATTGTCGCCAATTTCCTCAATGAAAAATTGGATCCATTATATAAAGAAGGAACAACGAAAATTAATTGGCGCGACGATATTCCGTATGACATCAAAGAAGACTACTGTTATGAGATGCTTAATGAAGTTGAAGCAAGTGGCTTAAAAGGATTGATTGATTTTGTCTCCGGATTTAATAATTTCCAGGCATCTCTTGAAACATTAATCGAAGAAAAATCACCAGTTGACGTTAACAACCAAAATAACGAAGAGTGCATAAAAGCTTATAATAGATATCGCGATATTTTAATCGACAATATCAAAACTTCAACGACAATGATGGGAGCTAAAGGTAATGGTTATGATGGAAAGACTTCTAACAATTCTATCGTAGCTAAAGATCTTTTTGATAATTTCAAAGATGATCTTCCAAGTATATATATTAGTATTAATCCTATGCTTAATTTTTCTTTAGACTTTAAGACTTTAGTTGAGTTTGATTCAGAAAAATCTTTTCAAGATAATGGTGATGTTTGGAGTCAAAACATTGAAGAGCGAATTGATGCACTTAATCCATATAAAATCAGTATTTTATCAAATGAAGGAGCTAAAACTCCTTCTTTTATTCGGAGTATGTAATGTATCGAATAAAAGAAAGCGTTAATGAGGAAATTGTCGTTGAAAATTCGCGCTTTATCGCCAATTTTATTCCATTAGAAAATCTTGAGGCAGTTAAAGAATATTTGTCTAGTATCAAAGAAAAGTATCCTAAAGCAAGTCACTATTGCTATGCTTACATTTATGATGAATATATGAAAAGCTCCGATGACGGAGAACCTAGTGGCACAGCCGGGCGACCGCTTTTGGAATTTTTGATGAAACAACAATTAGAACGCACTTTATTAATTGTGGTTCGCTATTTTGGTGGCGTTAAATTAGGGGCTTCTAATCTTCTTCGCACTTATGTGGCTTCTTCGGTTGCGGCATTTAAAAAAGCGACATTATTAAAAAATTATCATTGCAATCTATATCAATTTGAATTTGATTATAATCTATTAGATATAATCAAGCGGTTTTTTAAGGAGAACGATGCGATTATCAAGGAGATTTCTTATGGTGAAAAAGTCATCTTAGAAGTTTATTTGAAGGCGAGTAAAATAGAAGAAGTCATCAAGTTGGTCAATGGAAAAATAGCGATAGTTGATCAAGGTGCAACAAATCTTTATTTAGAGATAAATTAATAACGTTAAAAGCATGGTTATGCTATAATGTCACGGAGGTAAAATATATGGCAGATTGTTCACATGATTGCGGCAATTGCGGTGAAAATTGCTCGTCGCGCATCACTAAATTAGAATTGAATCGTGCAAGCAAAATCGATAAAATAATCGGCGTCGTTTCGGGAAAAGGCGGAGTCGGGAAAAGTTTTGTAAGTTCTCTTTTGGCAGTCAAAGCCGCGCAAAAAGGATATGATGTCGGATTGTTGGATGCGGATATCACTGGACCTTCGATTCCCAAATGCTTTGGGTTAAATGAAAAAGCGTACGGAGACGGAAAATTGCTTTATCCGATCAAGTCTTCAAAATTAGGAATCGATATCATCTCTTCCAATATGTTGTTAGAGCACGAAGACGATCCGATTATTTGGCGAGGAACGTTAATAAGTTCTTTAGTTTCTCAATTCTATAGCGATACTTTATGGGGAGAAAAAGACTATCTTTTTATTGATATGCCACCTGGAACCGGCGATGTGGCTTTGACGGTTTTTCAAAGTATTCCTTTAGACGCTATCGTCATAGTGGCGACTCCGTCTCAATTAGTGTCGACGATTGTCAATAAGGCCGTGAAGATGGCAAAAGAGATGAATATTCCTATCGTTGGGGTCGTTGAAAATATGGCTTATGTAACTTGCCCGGATTGCAACAATAAAATATATATTTACGGGAAAGATAAATTGCAGGATGCGTTAAAATCTTATGGTTTAGAAGTCATTAACGAGATTCCTTTAGATTTAAAAAATGCGGAGTTAGTCGATCAAGGAATGATTGAAGATATCGATACATCTTTAATCGAAGAAGTTTTTAATAGAATCGAGGATTTAAAACATGAATGAATATCTTAAAAATCGTGAAAGATTGCTCGATAAGATGGAAGACGGCAGCGCTTTGATTCTTTTTTCGGGAGCTTTAAAACAATCGTCATACGATGAATCTTATCCGTTTCTTTGTAACATGAATTTCTTTTATTTGACCGGTATCAAACAAGAAGAGTGCTATTTAGTGATGAAAAAGATCGATGGTCGCATCGAAACCAAGTTATACATCTTAGACAACGATGAAAAATTGGCACGCTGGATAGGATGGTATTTAACTCACGAAGAAGCGCAGACGATTTCTTCAATTGACGATGTGCTCTCGATTACCAAGTTTGAAAGTGAAATTCGCAAGATTAAGAAGGATCCACGCATTGAGCGTATCTATCTTGATCTTGAAATTACCAAATTCAGAGGCCAAGTGAATTTCGGAGAACTGTTGAAAAAGAAATTTGAAAAAACCGGGAAAGAAATTATAGATGTCTATCCGTTAGTGATTTCCTTACGCGCGATAAAATCGGAAAGAGAAATCGAAGCTTTGCGTTATTCGATTGAAATCACCAAGCAAGCTCTTGAAAAAGTGATGACAAAACTACCACATTTGCAAAGCGAAAATCAAGTTCAAGCTTTATTTGAAGGAGAAATCAAAGCTTTGGCTAATGCTAACACTTCCTTTGAAACCATCGCCGCTTCAGGTCGCAATGCCACGATTTTACATTATCATAAAAATATCGAACCTTTGGAAAAAGAAAGCATGATCTTGCTTGATTTAGGAGCCGAAGTGGCTTATTATAACGCCGATATTTCTCGTACTTATCCTATTGATGGTATTTACCATGGATTGAATAGAACGATTTATGAAATTGTCTTAGCCTGTAACAAATATATTATTGAAAGTGTTAAACCCGGTTTAACTCTTCTTGACTTACAAAAATTGACGGTTGATTTTTTGCAAAATAAATGTCTCGAGGCTAAGTTGATTGATACTCCAAATGAAATCAATGAAGTTTATTTTCATGGAGTAAGTCATCATTTAGGTTTGGATACTCATGATCCTGTCGCTCGCGACGTACCACTTGAAAAAGGTATGGTCATCACGGTCGAACCGGGGCTTTACTTTTCAAAGTACGGGATTGGAGTTCGGATTGAAGATGATGTGTTAGTCACTGAAAACGGACGTGAGGTCCTTTCAAAAGATATCATAAAAGAAGTATCCGATATTGAAGCGTATATGAAAAAAAGTGCTTAACGGCACTTTTTATTTTTGGTAAATACCTTCGATTTTTCCAATGTACATCTCGTGAAATTCTTCATCGCTATAATAGCAGGCTTTAATTTTTTCATTGGCGTTTTCAAGTGGCAAAGGTGTTTGATAGAAAGTATTGCAAGTGATGACTAATTTGGCTTCTTTAAAATAGGGAATGTCATCGATTTTATCTAAAGTTAATCCTGATTTTAAGATTTTGTCTTCGTCTTTTTTGGAAACCGTACCGAAGTATTTAAGTAAAGATTTATAAGATTCATCGAAGAAACATAACGAAAAACGTTTGCCGTTATCGAGAATATGCTTGCTATAACGGGTATTTCGTACATATACCGAAGCGACATATTCACGCCACAAAACGCCGAATTGCCCCCAAGCAATCGTCATCGCATTGGTTTCTACTTGATCTTCAACGACCAGCAAAGCCCATTCAAAGGCTAAAGATGTAAACGGATTGATCGAAAAATCTTCAAAATTTATTTTTTTCATAATTTAGATCCTCATCATTAGTATAATGGTTTTTGGATCAATTAAATACTTTTAAATTATTTAAGACCATTTTAATATTAAGATGAGGAATGTTTATGGACTACGAACAATTGAAAAACTTAATCGTCAGTTATGGTGATGAGAACAAAAGACTATTTGATCAAAAAATTTTAAATACCAAATTTCAAAATTATGGGGTAAAAACTTTGACTTTACGTAAACTTGCAAAGATGATTGCCGAGGACGATTTTTCAAACTACCCATATTATGATAGTTATGAGGAAGCTTTGACGATCGCTTTGGCGATGGCGTATTAAAAGCGTGATCTTGATTGCAAACTCGATTTTTTCTTTGAATTTTACAAGCGATGCGATACTTGGGCGTTAGTGGATTCGGTGGTGGCGACCTTGAATTTAAAAAAATTTTCATTCACGGAAATTAAAAATAAACTTGCCCGTTTTTTAAAATCACCGGATACTTTTGTGCATCGTTTTGCCGTGATCGTTTTTTTGGATCATTATTTGGAGTATGAGTATTTATCGGATATTTTTGTCTTGATCAGCGATAGTGAAGATTACTACGTGATGATGGCTGAAGCGTGGCTTTTAGCGACTGCTTACAGTAAATATCCTCAAATTACTTATGATTTTTTGCAAAAAAACAAATTAAATCAGACTCTTAGAAAAAACACTCTTCGAAAAATAAAGGATTCTTACCGCGTCAGTCCCAAAAATAAGGAAATAATCGCGGGTGTATTACGTTAAATCTTGTTAAAATTGATTTTAATTAATATAATTAATTATGTTATAGAAGGAGTTTATTAAATGGAAAAAGGTTCAGGACTTCTAGTACATATCTCATCATTACCGAGTAAACATGGGATTGGTACTTTTGGAAAAGAAGCTTTTGCTTTTGTGCGCTTTTTAGAAAAAGCCAAGCAAAAATATTGGCAGTTATTGCCACTTAATCCAACCGGCTACGGTGATTCGCCTTATCAGTCGTTTTCAGCGTTTGCCATAAATCCATATTTCATCGACTTGGATTTATTAGTCAAGCAAGGAATGCTTACTAAAGAAGAAGTGAAGAAAATCAAAGGAGGCACCAATCGCCTTTTTGTCGACTATGGTGTCGTTTATCAAGAGCGTTTTGATATTTTACGTCTGGCATACAGCCGTGGATATGAAATCTTGAAGGATAAAGTTGCAAAATTTTACAAGAAAAACAAAGTGTGGCTTGAAGATTATGCGATGTTTATGACGATTAAAAAGTTACATAACGATGTGTGCTGGTTAGAATGGAAAAGAGATTATCGACTTCATAAAAGAAAAGCGGTTCAAAAAGCCAAGGAAGAAAATTTTGAAGAGTATAATTTTTGGATTTTTATTCAATATTTGGCTTTTACCCAATATCATCGTCTTAAAACTTACGCCAAACGGCACGGTGTGAAAATCATCGGCGATATGCCTATTTACGTTTCATTGGATTCCGCCGATGTGTGGGGTAACGCTAAATTATTCCAACTTGATTCATCGAGAAGACCCACTAAAGTCGCGGGAGTTCCACCAGATTTCTTTTCAGCGACAGGGCAACTGTGGGGTAATCCGATTTACGACTATGAGAAGTGTCGTAAAACCAATTATCTTTGGTGGCGTCGCCGCGTGAAATGCATGTCTAAACTTTACGATCTTTTAAGAATCGATCACTTCCGTGGCTTTGAAGCGTATTGGGCGATTCCGTATGGCGAAGAAACGGCGATTAATGGTCAATGGGTTAAAGGACCTGGTTTGGAGTTATTTGAGGCGATTAAAAAAGATGCTGGTAACTTGCAAATTATCGCTGAGGATTTAGGCGTTATTACTAAAGAAGTCAGAATGCTTAAAAAGGCGACGGGATTCCCGGGTTTAAAAATTTTCCAATTTGCGTTCGATGATTATTATCGTTGTTTGTCGATGAATACCACTCACAACGAATGGGGCGAAGAGGTCCCGATTCCACAAGAGGTTTACGCTGATCCTAAACGCTTAAAAGAAGCAAGACTTACGAACTCATTCTTACCGCACAATTATGAAAACAATTGTATCGCCTATATCGGAACGCACGATAACGACGTGATTACAAACTTTATTGACGAACATCAAGATCAAATTCCGGCGATGATGGATTATTTAGGCATTCAAGATTCTCAATATCTTATCGATACGATGATCGGCTCTTTGATGAGAAGCAATGCCGATGTGGTTATTTTTCAAATCCAAGATTTGTTGAAATTAGATAAGTATTCGAGAATGAATACTCCCGGTACCGCTATTGGAAATTGGCAATTCAGAATCGATAAGAAGAAATTGACTAAAGAATTCGCGGAACATTTGGCTTGTATGGTCGATGAAGCGAAGCGATAAAAGAAAACTATAAGGAGAAAAAATTATGAATATTGAAGAAAGATTAAAAAAATTGTTTGAAAAAACTTTAAAAGGGAAAGACATCAATCCTGATAGTGATTTAAAAGATTTAGGTCTTGATTCACTGGATACAGTTGAATTGATTATGAATATTGAAGACGAATTCAATATCGAATTTGAAAACGAAGAAATGATTGCATTAAAGAAAGTTTCTGACGTCTATAAAGCAATTGAAGCAAAACTTCAAAAATAATAAAAACTTATTGCATTCAAAATACCGATATGATATTATTCTACTTGCCGTAAGGGTAAGTAGAAATATGCTTAGTTAGCTCAGTTGGCAGAGCAATCGGCTGTTAACCGATCGGTCGTAGGTTCGAGCCCTACACTAAGCGCCATCGGCCCGTTGGAGAAGTGGCTTAACTCACATGCCTTTCACGCATGCACTCATGGGTTCGAATCCCGTACGGGTCACCAACGACATTCAAAAGTCCGGTATCAAGGGCTTTTTTTGTTATAAATTACATTAATAAAAAAGCACCGAAAGGTGCTTTTTATAATTATTTGTACTTTTTAAACAAATAGTGATAATTCTTTTGCAACATTAAGCAATATCGGGAATAAATATAAGATAACGATCGTTAGCACTAATAAAACAATACAAGTGACCAATGAAATTCTTTCAAGAACATCGCGATGAGGGATAGTCAGTTTATAACGATATTTTACGAGTAAATCGGCGCTTAGAAGAATTAAGCCTAAACATGTAATGATAATTCCCGGTGTCATTCCTTGAGCGTAGAAAGTAAGATCAATATCATTTTGACCCTCAATTAATTTAAGAGCCATAAATCCGGAGAAGACACGAACTAAAGAAGCGTTTTGTCCATTTATTTTAGCATGGTAACCAGCGTTATAAGGAAGCGCGATAAAAAGGTAATTCGCATTTTGCGTGTTATCAAAAGAACCATATATTCGATCGCCTGAAACTTTTAAATCAGCACCTTTGGTAGTGGAAATTACTTGATCAAACAATTGATCTTTGATGCTATAAAGCGATAAGGAGCGACAATTCAAAGCTTTGGATAATTTAATTTGAACCCGAACGGTGGTATTTTCAAAAGTGCCTAATTCGATGGTTCCGTTCATATTTTGGGTTGGATAAGAATTGCTGATCAGTTTATCGTTAACATATATCTTTAATGCTTCGTTAATCGGTTCGCTGAGATTGTTACTATATTGATCGAAACATTCAAAATATAAGGTTTCCGGTGTACTGACTTTAACATTGTATTGAAGATAAGAATTAGTAGATAAGGGTTTTAATCTGAAATATTCTTCAGTCGAATCGTCTTGAATAGCGTGTACTTCATAATTATAGAAATTATGCAAAGATTCTCCACCGAAAAGTTTTTCATAAATGTGATTTTGCATTATTGCGCGAGTATCGGGCACCAATTCTTCTTCAGCAGATAAATCTGAAAAAGTCGGAATTCCAAAAGGAAGAACTTGATTTTGATAAATCGAGAAATGTTCGGTATTTAAATATGCATCGTTTTGAACTCCGGATTTTATCGTATATTTATTAATTAGCAATGCATCGGTAAATTTAGTGCCACCATAAGTTCCAACTTCCATCCAATAAGACGAATAACCGAGTTTTTTCATCGTAAACATATACGTTTCATCGGTTAAGGAAGTGTAATGACCGATTGAATTATAGCCGATAGCTCCAAGTAAATTGACATCCATCATTTTATTGGTAGTCTTAACTCTATAGAATGATTCATCTTGAATCTTATCGCTTAATTCAAAATAATTTTGATATGAAGTAGTGTCCCGTGAAGGGGGAATAGCATAGATGCTTAAAGAAAAGGTCGCCTCGACTAATAAAAGTCCTAGAAGCGAAATGCTGAAACCTGCTTTGTTGATTTTTTTGGTTTTTAAAATACCGAATATTATCAAAACCAATAAAAGAATCACCGAATAATAGCGCAGGATGGCTTCAAAAGAAGTGTCATTGCCCCAAAGGGTCGAAGCATATTGGTCGAGATAACCGATCTTTTCTTCGACAAATTTTATTTGAAAGAAGATTGCTCCGATTGCAATTAAAATCACTAAAGCATCCCCGATAATCCCTTTAAAACTTGATTTTTGCTCTTCAAAGAAAAGGTCAAGATTGGAGGCGACGATTTCGATTCCAAGCATGATAGTTATAAAAGCAAAGCGACACGGGAAGGCTTGATAAGAGCCGAAATGCCACATTTTGTTGATTGGCTCAATCACACAAGGAATTAAAGTGAGGATGAAAAGAATGATTCTCACGCGATTTTTCTCGTTTTTAATGAACATAAACGGAAGAATGCTCACTAAACATAAGAAAATCGGTATCGTGGTTTGATATGAAGAGATAAACCAAGATTTTTGGATGGAAGTGATTAACGACGCTGATCTTGCCGAAGATAAATATTGAATAAAGACCGGAATATAAATGAAAGCTGCGATTAACGCCGCTAAAGCCGAACCTTTGATAAATGTTAAAGCAATACGTTTGGTGTCATATATTTTACGCTCATCGTAGAGTCTTAAACCGACGTAGAGCAGTGTAAAAATAACTACCATAGCTCCAAGATAATAATTAAATACAAAGATGAGGATAATGGTAATCATATATGGTAGGTACTTATCTTTATCAAATAAATAATCGATAGCCCCTAAAAGTAATGGTAAAAGGTATACGATATCAAGCCACATCAAATTTTGATAATACATCATGGTGTAAGCCGAGAAAGTATAAAGCATAGAAAGTCCTAATATTATACCGACATTTAAATTCTGATATTTCCGACCTAAATACCAACTAGAAGTAAGAGAGATAGTCATTAACTTAAGCAGCATGAGAACATTGAAAAATAGCATTAAATCCGCTTTAGAAACAAAAATTACCAAAAATGAGAAAGGGCTACATAAAAAGAAAAAGAAAATTCCAAAAAAATTAGCTCCTCCTGCGTTAGCAAGGTTAATAAAGAAACCTTGTCGTCCTTCAAGAATATCTTTAAAATCCGCTAAAAGAGGGATAACCTGTTGATTAGCGTCACACCACGCTAACGATTTTTCACCAAGCGGATAAAGATTATTTTGGGCGCAAATCAAAAGAAAAAGTGACAGAGTTAAAAGTGGTGCGATCAGATATACAAATCGCCTTGTAAGTGAAAAAAATTGTGATAACACTTGATTAAAAACTTTCACTGAGATCCTCCACTAATAATAGTCATGCTATTAATTATATAATATAATAACTTCTTATAATCTTTTAAGCAATTTAATTTAGCTATACTTATCACTTTTATACAACCTGTAAACAATGTGATTTCACATAACAAATCTTTAAAAAATATCATTCGACATCTTTCGACAAATAAAAATTTTTAAAGTATATTATTTAAATTTTAGCGTTATTTTTTTTCTAAAGAAAAAAAGATTTTAGAATTTAAGTTTAATCCGCTTTTTTTAAATGGCGCTAAAATATTTTAATAAGTTATAATAAAAATGTATCTAAAATAAATAATCTGATTAAAGTTTGGGGAGTAATTATGGGATGCGACAATCAAACATATGTTTTCTTTAAGACCGAATTAAATACAATAGAAAAATTTGTTTTTGTTTTAACAGGAATAATTTCTAGTGTTTTGGCTTTATTTGTCAATTTAATGAACTTTGAGAATGATTATCGTTTGTTGGGATTTTCTTTGCTTTTTGTGGGAATGTGTATCAATTTATTGCAACGTCTAATTAATAAAGCCACGATGATTCATTGTATGTCTTTGTTGTTTTCAATTGTCGGATTCAATCTTTTCTTTGCCAATGGACAATTAAGTTTACAAATTTTCGATGAATTGATTTCTTTGTCGTTTATCATTTGTTATTTTCTTTTAATTTTTCATAAAAAACAAAACTGTAAAAAACAGGTTTGGCATAATTTTGTTTTTCCGTTTCAAATTTCAAATTTATCGATTGCTTTGATATTTCTAGTTGATCCATCATTTGCAATCGGTCGAACTTTAGGACTATTTTGGAGCTTGATTTTAACATTTTTAGTTGTCTTTATCGTTCAGATAATCGGAAATTTTTCAAAACCGCTAAATATTTTTTATCTGTTGGCGATTCTTATAACGATTGAAGCTTTTGCTTATTATCTTAAAGATTATGTAGAGATCGTTATTGTTTTAGGATTTATCATGAGTTTGATTTTATGGAATTTGACAAGAAGTGATGATATTTTATTTAATTAAGAAACTTTTTTCGATAAGATAATCAATGGTGATATCGATGGATAAAGTTGAACTTGTGATTAACAGTAAAAATCAAGGAGTGACAGTCAAAGAATTCTTGAAACGTTGCAATGTCGGGCGAGGTCGTATCGAACAACTCCGTAGTGAACACGCGATATATATTAATGGAAATTTAGCAACTCTTGAAACGATCTTAAACAAAGATGATTACTTATATTTTCTTTTTGATGAAAATCTAGATTTTGTTCCAGAACGCGATAAATTGTCTATCGTTTACGAAGATGAATATCTTTTAATTGTCAACAAACCATCGAATCTTTTAATTCATCCTAGCGACAAACAAGATAAAGGAACTTTGGTAAATTTAGTAAGTGGTTACTATGCTAGTCATAAACTGAAAAGAAAAATACGATATATTCATCGGTTGGATTTTAAAACTACTGGATTATTGATTTTTGCAAAGGATTTTTTAACAGAAGCAATTTTAAATATGATGATGAAAGATGGATTAATAGAACGCTATTACATCGCACTTGTCAAAAACCATTTTTCACATAAAGAAGGGACTATTGACGCACCTTTAGGTCGTGATCGACATAATGCCCAACGCTATCGTGTTAATCCTAAAGGGAAAAGAGCCATTACTAAGTATCAAGTTTTACAGAAAAGCGGAGAAAACACATTGGTTTCTTTGAAGATTATTACCGGCAGAACTCATCAGATTAGAGTTCATCTTGCTTATATTAACCATCCGATTATCGGTGATGACTTGTATGGGGATAATAAAGATTCAAAAAATTTGTTTTTACAAGCCAACGAATTGAAATTTCGTCATCCGATTAGTGGAGAATATATTGATTTAAAGTTAGAGAAACCGGAATGGTTCAAATAAAAAATCCCTCATCGGGATTTTTTTAATGCCTTTAAAAGATTATTGGTTTCGTTGATGCTTTTACTCAACATTTCAATGAGGGCATCGTTATCTCGCTTTTTTATATCAGAAAGATTACATAGATAATCGATGCTGACATCATACATTTTAGCTAATTTTACAAGAATTGAGAGATTTGGTTCACAAATTCCGTTTTCGTAGCGGTAGATTGTCTTATAATTTAAACCTAATTTACGAGCTAATTGGCTTTGTGTGAGATCATGTTCCTCTCGAAGTTCTCGTAATCTTTCATTCCACATAGAAATACCACCTAAGTATATGTTAGACAAATTTGAGTTAAATATAGAAAAACGGAGCATAAATGTATTATAATTTTGAAATGAAGTGCAAAAATGTACGATAAAAGACAAAAAGGGGAACAAATGATTGCAAAAACATTTTATTATGACAAGCTAGTAAATCATCAAATATATGCTCTTTCATTAAGAGAATTTACTTTTCAAGAGCGACGATTGAAACGTCAATATAGCGAGCAATGTATGCTTTTAGCCTGGACATTATTTGCGTCGATTTTGACTTGTGTAATTTTTGAATTGACGATGATTGTGTATTGGAGCGTTTGGTGGATTCATCTTATCGCTTTTATAATTTCAGTAGTTATTTTTGTGCTGTTTTCGTCACTCTATCATAATATTGATATATTTAAATATCGTAAATATCTCATCAATCCTAAATTAAAAAGAGAACGTTATTTAAAAGTTCTAATTTTAGAATTGCTCGCTAAAAAGTATCAATTAGTAGCAAGCGATTTACGCAATGTTTTAAATCAAAAATGGGTGATTCTCTGTAAGGAACAAACATATTTGATATTTAAAAATTTTGCAAAGGAATATAACGGATCGTTTGCAGATATTAAATATATCGAATTAAATCGCGCTTTACTTTTTAGCGGAAAAAGAGGAGATTAAGTTGTCGAGTTGATTGCTGATTATTTTTAATTTGTCAGAAAGAACTTCATTTTTATAATTTTTTAATTCTCCGATTCCACAAAGATAATCGATGCTAGTATCAAATATTGCTGCCAACTTTACAAGGACCGATAGTGTCGGCTCGCAAATTCCGTTTTCATAGCGATATATCGTCTTGTAATTTAAACCTAATAATTTAGCTAGTTCATTTTGGGTTAAATCTTTTTCTTCACGCAACATTCTTAAACGTTCATTCCACATTGCAATTACCTCGTTAGCACCATATTAGACAAATTTGTGATATAGATGTTGCAAAAAGGACATTAAAAGGAATGTACAATATAATAAGGTGCAAATTTGTTCTAACTCAGTGTTGAAAATTCTAATAAGTGAACATAGATTTATATACTGCAAAGTGCTATATTATTAATAAAGGTAGGAAGATTTATGAATTTCTTTTTAGAATTAGCGTTTTTATTTTTTGTCGGATCAATCGGAGGTTGGATTTTAGAATTGCTCTTTCGAAGATTCTTTTCGGCTCATCGATGGGTCAATCCCGGATTTTTAACTGGTCCATATCTTCCTTTATATGGTTTTGGTTTAGCGATACTTCATCTTTTTTGTGAAATAGATTTGTCATTTATTGATAATGGCTTTTTAAGAGAAGGATTAAGAATAATCATTATCACGTTCTCTTTAACACTTATAGAATATATTGCGGGGTTGATTTTTATAAAAGGTATGAACATTAAATTGTGGGATTATTCTGATCGTTGGGGGAATATTCAGGGTATTATTTGCCCGTTATTTACTATCTTTTGGGGATTGATTGCAGTATTGTATCTCTTTGTGATTAATCCATATATAATTTCAATGTTAGATTGGTTTTATAATAATATTACATTTAGTTTCTTTGTCGGTTTATTTTTCGGAATACTGCTTGTTGATTTTGCTTTCTCGATGAATCTTGCTGTCAAAATCAAACAATTTGCCAAAGAGAATAAAGTGTTGGTTTCGTTTGAACATCTTAAAGAAAAAATCACGGAAAAAAGCGAAAAATTTTCCGAAAGATTTCTTACTCCTTTATATACTGTCAAAAATACGATTGTCAAAGATACGCCAAAGTTTATTGAATCATTAATCGGCAGTCATGTACCATCGAAAAAAGAGAAAAAACAAAAAGCCGAACACAAATAAAAAGAGCGAAGCTTTTTGTTTGAAGTTTCGGATATAATAAACTATAGTGAGATAGGAAAGTGAGAAAGATTTATGAAAAAAATTTTGATTGAAACGAGTGCAAGACATATTCATTTATGTCCGGAAACTATGGAAAAATTGTTTGGCAAAGGCATCTCTTTGACTGTAAAAAAGGATTTGTCGCAACCTGGTCAATATGCAAGTAATGAACGTCTTGAAGTAGTGGGATCTAAAAAGAGTTTTCCGGGAGTTTCCATTTTAGGACCGTTACGCAATTGCGATCAAGTTGAAATATCTTTAACTGATGCAAGAACGCTAGGCGTTGTCGCTCCGATAAGAGAATCAGGCGATATTAAGGACTCTGGAAGCGTTAAACTAGTCGGACCATGCGGCGAAGTCGAATTAAAAGAAGGCGTCATTGTTGCTAAACGTCACATTCATATGACTCCTAAAGATGCTGAAGAATTTGGAGTTAAAGATCGTGATATTGTTAATGTTAAGGTGTTAAATGATACCGGAAGAAGTTTGATTTTCGGTGATGTTGTAGTTCGTGTTAGCGATAAATTTGCTCTTGCAATGCATGTCGATACCGATGAAGCTAATGCTGCTGGTTTAAGTGGAGAGGTTTACGGAGAAATCGTTAAATAAATGCCTTCGATTTTAACGCATTATTTCTTTGCAAATGATGTTTTAAATAAAGCGGGGTTATCATTTTTAAAACAAAATACTGATCTTTTTTGCGTTGCCAGTCAAGGACCGGATGTTTTGTTTTATGCCGGACTTAATCTGTGGCATCCACAATTGAAACTTGCAAAATACTTTCTTGGCAGCAAAATGCACAAAGAGTTCATTTATGAAACTTTTTTGACGATGTTTTTAGAATTAAATAATCTTGAAAAGGAGGACAAGGAGATTTGTTCTTCTTTTGTTTTCGGGTTTTTAGCTCATTATCTTCTAGATTCTATTGCTCATCCGTTTGTTTACTATTATAGCGGAATCACTAGTAAAAACGGACGTTTAAGTGGGAAGACTAAATTTTACCATTCGCGTTTAGAATCTTTGATTGATTATCAGTTCTATAATAAACGCAATGTTAGTCGTAAAGAATCCTTTGACGAAGCGTTAAAATGCGATAAAAGAAAACTTTTGATCGCTTCATCTTTTTTTGCGCGTTGTGTGCGACAAGTTTTTGACAATGTGCCTTTAAAGGAAAGAAGTTATTATGACAGTGTTTTAAACTATAAGCGTATAATGAAAAAAATTTTAAAATGTCCCCGCAGTGCTCTTTACAAGCTTAATTTAAAAAACAATATTTTCTTTTCATTAAATATTCCAAAGAAATTAGAAGAAAAAGAAAAAGAAATCGACTTTCTCAATTTAACTCATCAAAAGTGGTATCATCCTTCGACAAAACATCGTGAAACATCAAGCTTTGTCGAACTTTACGATGAAGCTTTAAAAAAATGTTGTGAAACTTTTAGAATGATTATTAAAGCAAGAAGCAGACACGATTTAAGTAAAATTTTAAAAATTGTCATTAATGAAAAAAATTATTATGGCAGCAATAAAAGTCAACCGATGGTTTTATCAGAATCCATTTTTGGTGATTAAAGCACAAAATAAAAGGGCCTATTTTAATTTAATTTATATATATAAATTATAATTTTTATATAAAATAAAGCATAAAACCTTTAATCTATGCTCTTTTTTCTTCAAAAATAACTCGTAGCAAGGTATAATTACAAATGACAAGGAGTGATAGAAAAATGTCAATTATTTCCTCAAGAGGATATCTTCATCTTAAAGGAATTAAAGAGAGCAAGCATTTGACTTCAGACAAGGAAGTATTAGAGATTAGCAATGAAGCTATCGCTAAAATCTATATTCCTGAAGTTGGTCCCAATGCTGTACCTTTAACTTTGAACGTGAAGGTTGGAGATGAAGTTAAAGTTGGTAGTGTAATCGGCATAAGAACTGACTTTAACATTCCGGTATATTGTTCTGTTTCCGGAAAAATAATCGCCGAAGAGATGCTATTCCACGCAGTGGCGGGAAGACCGGTGAAACACTTTGTAATCGAAAATGATTTTAAAGATGAGAAAATAAAAGCGTTAGAACCGCTTGGCGAAGACGCTAGTGCCGAAGAAATTGTCGAACAAATCCGAAAAGCCGGTATTGTCGGACTTGGTGGAGCGGGTTTTCCAACTTATATCAAGTATCGTGGCGTAAAGGATATCGATACCGTCATTTTAAATGGTGTTGAGTGTGAACCGTTCCTTACAACCGACTACAAAGAGATGCAAGAAAAACGTGAACTTCTTTTAAAAGGCGCAACAATTCTCGGTCGTATAAGTAACGCTAAAGAAGTGATTATTGCTTTTAAAGCGGATAAAGTCGATGTGATGGCTAAATTAAATGAAATCATCGCAGATTATCCATTAGTTAAGATTAAAACGGTCAAAGATGCTTACCCGATGGGTTGGGAAAGAACTCTCATAAAAGAGCTGACTTCTAGAGAGTATGATCGTCTTCCATCTGAAGCTCATGTTATCGTCAATAACGTACAAACAACCATCGAAGTGGCTCGTGCTGTGCTTTATGGAGAAATTATGACTCATAAAGTGGTCACTGTTTCCGGAGACGGAGTTACTAAACAAAGCAATGTAAGAGTCCCGATTGGTACCAAAGTATCATCGATCGTAGAATTTTTAGGTGGCTATACCGATGAAAATGTCGCTTTATTATTAGGCGGACCGATGACTAGCAAAGGTCAAATGAATGATGGTGTGGTCATCCTTCCAAATTGTAATGGTATTACTATTTTAAAACATCGTGCCATCAAATCGTTACCATGTTTAAGATGTGGTGCATGTGTAGAACATTGTCCCGCTGGCATTCAACCGGTTGAAATAAAAATTGCGGTCGAATCAAAAAATATCGATCGAATTGCAAGTTTGAATGCGATGAGTTGTGTCGAATGCGGACTTTGCTCTTATATTTGTCCAAGTAAGATTGACGTCACCGAATTCGTAAAGAAAGGTAAACTTCAACTGCGGTTGCAAGAGCAGAAAAAATTAGCCCAGCAAAAAGCAGCTGAAGCTAAAAAATAGGGAGGTATAAAATGAAATTTTCAATGAGTCCAGCTCCCTTTTTAAGAAGAAAAAGAACAACTTTGGCGATCATGTTGGAGCTGACGATCGCTTTGGCACTCGTGTGGTTAGCTTCTATTATTTATTATTTTACAATTGGAACAAATCATGGATTGCAGGCAATTTTAATCGGCGTTGTCTCTACTGTGACAATGATGTTAGTGGAATTTTTATTCTATTTACCTAAATGCATAAAGGATGGAAAGGAAGCCGTAAGTAAGAATTCTGAACTAAATTGCTTTAAAGAAACGATGAAAGCAATGGGATATAAGTTAAGTCATTCATTTGGATGGGTTAGCGGTTTAATTCTTGCCTTACTTCTTCCGGTTGGAACACCGCTTTATGTTGTTGTGGTGTCAGCAATCATCGCGATTCTTGTTGGCAAATTATTATTTGGAGGTTTCGGGTACAACATCTTTAATCCTGCGATTGTCGGAAGAATTTTTGCCCAACTATGTTTCGGTACTTCATTAGCTTACGGCGTTGAAGAATCAGTGAGCGATTTTACGATCTTTACCGGAGCGACAGTTACTTCGCAACTTTCTAATAACAATTGGATGACTACGGGTCTCGATATAGATTTATGGAAATTATTGTTAGGAAATTATCAAGGAACATTAGGTGAAACATTCACTCTTTTGATTCTTGTAATCGGTGTTGTTTTGGCAATTAGAAAAGTAATCGATTGGAAAGTACCGGTATTCTACGTTGGTACTTTGTATCTTGCATCATTGCTTGCGGGATTTTGCGGTGGTTACGGATTAGGAAGCTTTGAATACGCTTTAATTCAAATTTCTATCGGCGGTATCATGTTCGGTGCGGTCTTTTGTCTCACTGATCCGGTTACCAATCCGACTTCGCCTTCCGGCAAAGTGATTTTTGCAGTCGGAGCGGCATTATTCACCTTTGTAATTCGTTATTTTGCTTCGGCTCCAGAAGGTGTGGCTTATTCTATATTGTTGATGAATATGCTTACTCCGTTAATCGATCGTTGCATCAAAGGATTTACCACTAAAAAATTATTACCTAAGTGGGGAGTAATCGGTGGCATAATGTTGGCATCGATGGTTTTAGGAGTCAGCTCTGGATTTGTCAATCATGGAGCTTACGATGCTGAATATCGTAGACAAAATGAATTTTCAAGTGTCGTTGAAAAAGTAGAAGACAACGTTTATCATGTCGAAGTTGAACAAGGAGAAAAAGGTCGAGTTTGGTCTAAGATTGAAATGAAAGTTACTTTAGACATGAACAATCGTACAGTCACTAAAATCGAAGTTCTTAGTTATGGTGGTAATGGTGGCTTTGGTGATGCCTTGCTTACTGGTGGAGAAATTGAATTCAGCGATGACTTTGCATATTTCGGAGACAAAAATAAAGCTTTGGCTTTCTATGACAAATACATCAAGTTGGATAGTCCTCTTTCATTTGACGAATATTTAACAATATACGGAAAAGAAAATTCAATCGGTAATTGGTCAAGCGAGGCAAAGGGAGTCATCCGAGTGGGAGCTACATACACAACCATGGGCTTTATATATGGTGTTTGTGAAGTCATCAATTATGCAGGAGGTGCGCAATAATGAAAAATTTGTGGGAAAATAAATTTGTGAGATTGCCTCTTTCTTTAGCGGCAGTATGCTTGATTTTCTCTAGCTTATTGGCATTAACGAATTTTGTTACAGATCCGATTATCGCTTCCATGCAGGAAGAAAAAGAAAAAAAGGCTTACGAAGTTCTTTATGGCGAAGGAAGTATCTTATCGCGCGATGAGGTAAGCTTTGAAGCTACCGACAATATCAATAGCATTACTAAAGTAGTGACTACCGATAATGTCGAACATTACGTTTACAATCTTTCAACTAAAAATGTCATTTCCGGTGACTTCAACTTTTTAGCCGGCATTAAAGATGGCAAAGTCGATGCTTATTCTTTCATCGGTGTTGAAAACAATAACAATTATGGTTTTGCCGAATTCAGCAATGGTAAAGATAGACTCGTCGGATATGATGGTTCGAATTTTTCGATTGTAAGTGGCGCTAGTAATACTTCAAATGGCTTTAAAACGGCACTTGATGCCGCGCTTGCACATTACGCAAGTTTATCTACGGGGGCTTAATTTATGGATACACAAAAAAAGAGTAGGATATTTCTTAATCCTTTATTAAAAGAAAATCCGATTTTAGTCTTAATCCTTGGCCTTTGTCCGGTTTTAGGAGTCAGTGAAACAATCGATAAGGCAATCGGTATGGGAATGGCAGTTATTTTGGTATTATTTTGTACTAATTTAGTAATTTCTTTGATTAGAAAGTTAGTACCAAATGAAGTGAGAATTCCAATTTATATCGTAATTATCGCTTCTTTTGTGACGATGGTACAAATGCTCATGAATGCTTTTACTCCGGAATTGGCGGAGAGCTTAGGTGCTTTCATTCCGCTTATTACCGTCAACTGTATTATTCTTGGAAGAGCGGAAGCGTTCGCTAGCAAAAATAGCGTGGGTGATTCAATTCTCGATGCTTTAGGAAATGGTTTTGGTTTTTTAATCGCTGTGTTCTTAGTTGCATTCTTCCGTGAATTTTTGGCGACCGGTGGGTGGAAACTTTCAAATCCATTTACCAATAGTACGATTTTTGAAATACGACCATTAGCGGATTTTGCAATTCCGTTATTTGGTCAAAATACCGGGGCATTTTTGACTTTGGGTATTATCATTGGAATTGTGACTGCCATTAGAATCTCAAGTGAGCAACGCAAGACCTTGAAGGCTAAAAAGGAGGTCCAATAATTATGTCAGATATTTTTAGCGTTTTTATGGCCGCTCTTATCACTAATAACATCGTCTTAACCGGATTTTTAGGAATCTGTTCATATTTAGGGGTTAGCAAAAAAACATCGTCGTCAGTTGGAATGGGTTTTGCCTTAACCTTCGTCGTTTTTATGGCTTCGGTAATTTGCTATTTCCTTAATATGGTTTTAGTAGCAGCTAACATTGAATACATGCAGACGGTCTGCTTTATTCTAGTGATTGCGTCTTTAGTTCAATTTGTGGAAATGTTTATAAAGAAGTTTTCACCAAGTTTATATAAATCACTCGGTATCTTCTTACCATTAATCACCACTAACTGCATTGTACTTTATGTCACAAGACAAGTTGTAGAAATGGACTTTGTAAAGATGATCGCTTACGCATTAGGTACCGCGTTAGGTTATTTCTTAGTGATCTTTATCTTTTCTACTATTAGAGAAAAACTCGATTCAGCACCGGTGGCTAAAGGCTTCAAAGGTGTGGCTATCGCTTTGCTTGTAACGGCGATTATGGCGATGGCATTCACTGGTTTCAGCGGAATTTTCTAATATGGAATATGTGATTGCAGGACTTCTATTTGTGGGTCTATCCTTCCTATTTATCGG
>CANQCZ010000021.1 GCA_947591215.1 uncultured Bacilli bacterium
CGATTGAAGCAAGATCTTTCGGTCTTTCTTGAACGATAGTAATTTCCATTTCGGTATGTAAATAATTTGCTTTATCTACTCCCGTATAAATAGCAACTGCGACAGTGGTTTCCGCGTTTAATGTTTGATTTGGATTTTGCCACGTCCAATTTTCATAACCTAACGAAATCTCACTTAACGTAGTGAAATTTCCTTTGACTTTAATGATATTATTGGGTCGATTGAACGGATAATCGGCTTGCTTTATTTGGAATGTTTGAGTTATTTGACCAAAGTAACGTCCCTTTCCATTAACGCTTACTATAGCCGTTCCAGCATCGATATTATCTTGAAGCGTCAAAGTATAATCGATATCGAGTCGTAACTCGATATTTTGGTAGATTACCTTTACTGTAGGAACAATAGGTTGTCCGGTATAAGAATATTCACCTTCGATAGTTATAGTAGAATCAGCAATATCACGATCAAGAGGTGGATTTTCATCGAGTTTGATAACATAAAAATCGCATGTCAAAATTTGATAAAATGCTTTATCTTTTCCGACATATTCGATTGAATATTGAAATGTCGATTGTCCACTTTTAAGTTTTTCATCACCATTTATCCACTTCCAATCTTTCGGTAAAGGAATTTCGTGTAGCCAGATTGTGTCATTATAAACCGTAATCGGTGCTTCGACTCGCCCTGGTGGATATTTAGCTTTGGCAATTTCAAAAGAAGTGGTTCTAGTACCAAAATATGAATTTATTCCATTAATTTGTATTTTCACCATGCCGGGTGCATCATCATTGATAAGTGTGATTATATAATCTTTTTCTGGCTCAAGCAGTTTTTCATCTAAATAAACATTAATTTCAGGTACTAGCTGTTTGTCATTTGCGTAGTAGACTAGTCGATTGGCAATTTCCACTCGCGCATATTTTAAGTCATGGTCTGAATCACTTTTACGTTCAACAGTATTGGTTATGGCTCTAATTTTAGCTGATCTATTATCCCATGAACTATCGGCATAAGAATCACTATTTTTAAAGCTAATCCATTTTCCATTTTGTAAATAATACGTCATATCGTTGATTGAGGCACTGCTATCAACCGCGCAGTTAACCGGAACCGAAACATTAGATTTTGTTTTACACCTAACCACAATCGAAAAATATTCGCCTTGTTCTAGATCAATCGGTTTTTCTAAGTCTATAGTGTGCATTCCACTTTGTTCTATATGTGCATCTACTTGTGCCACAAAAGGATTTTGATCAGGGATATTAATTTGGTCATTAACATTACCCGGATTTACTTTTAAATTTTTATATATTTGAACATTAACGTCTAAATCGTCTTGTGGCACGGATATCATAACCGCTTTTAATTGTTCTTGCTTAGTAGGGCTTGAAAGTTTGGCTTCATAAATCGCCGCTTGAGCCTCACCCGCATTTTTATTTCCATTTATTGTTATATTTCCGTCGTAATGATAAATATTTTGATAGTCCTCTCTCATCGCCATATCGACGGCATAGATACTGCCTATTGGTAATTTATATGATATATAGTAACTCCAAGTCCCATTTATTTCGTCACAACCGGCATAGTTTCCCCAACTGTTTTTAATAATCCACGCCCCATCAATATCGGGTTGTTGTGGTTTAAATTCCGATTTATCTACATTGTCATTCCAACCGATAATAATAGACGCATGGTTGGGTTGAGCCGTGCTACTATAATATTTATAATCAGATGGACCACTATAATTAAAGGTAACCGCACCATATTGCAAAATGGCACGCTTGATTGCATCTATCTCACAAGGGATTTGTTGATAGCTTTTAACGTAATATTTGGATTGCTTAAGTTTGCTTTTAATAATATCCTCAGCAACTGAAAAGTGAAAGTTATTTTCCTCAACTAGCGAATAGCCCTGTGTCATAATTGCTAAAGCATTTACTGCATTATCGCCCTGATTCCATTCTCCATAATAATATGTATCATTTGTGGTCAAAAGTAGAGGATCTTGAGTGCCGTCACGAGTATGACGAGTATAAGCCACTATCGTTTCATCAAAGTCAAGATTATTTCTTGTTGCGTCCTTATCAATTCCATTACGCAAAATGTTTGATTCTACGGCACCAACGGCCGCAAATGCCCAACAAGTTTTCTTTGTATATTGATTTCTTGCAGGAGTTATGTATTCAAATTCTCGTCCATCAAAACTAGAAAGGTTTTTTGCCCAATAATCCAGTTGTTCATCCCCTGCATTTTGAAGTTCTGCAATATTTTGGGGAGCTTCCTCTTTAATAACCTCTTTTTCTTGATTAAAAGCATCGGCAAATGAGATAGTTTGTTTATTGTTTTCAAAAGAAAAAACACTTATTCCAAGGGAGATAAAAATCGCTTGAAATAAAGTAACAATAGATAAAACATTTCTTTTCATAACCATCAGTATAATTTTAGATAGTCTTAAAGCAATTGTCAAATATCCGCTTTATCAGAAAAATTAGCAATTCTTGGCGCAATCAAAAAGCAATTTTATAATTTTATTAAAATTTTTTCATCATTAAAAACATAATTAGTAATAAATTTAAAAGTAAAAAATTGAATAAATATAAAATCTATTTAAACTGCTTTTAGATTCTTGGTTATTTCTTTAAAAAACTCTTCACCCCACAAATCAAGCTTTGATTTATCTTTTACAAATGGTAATACATCTTCTTTGGCTTGGACAAAATCAATATGTTCAAATCTTTCATTTAGTAAGATTTTCAAATTATCTATTGTTAAATCATAATCGGCACTAATAAACTTAGACTGTACTAATTTAGCTTTTAAATTTTCTATGTTTACTTTCGCACCAATAGACAAGAAAAAAACATAATCATAGAAATCGCGTCCTTTAACTCTTAAACGCCAATTTCTGCATAAGCAAGCGTGAATTTTCCCCGCAAACAATGACGGAAGATCATACAATCTAACTTGATATGGTGAAGGTAATAATCCGAATTTGGTTTCATATGTTGCTCCTAGAGGCGGATTGATATCAACTTCAAATTTAATTCTTATAACCTCAGCTTTATTTATAAATTTTGCATCTTCACTATTTTCATAAAAAGTCAAGATATGCTCCTTTGTGTTGCCTTTTAGAAATGCTGATTTAATGTTTGATTCAGGGGATTTAACTTTTTCTTGTATGCTGAAATCAAGTCCTAGCGACTTTGTTTCATTTTCAACATACGGAAAATATTTGGTTAAGTCGAAATTTAAACTTTGTGAAGTTAAAGAAAAATTTAAATCTTCACTAAATCGATCTAATCCATAAAATATTCTTAACGCCGTACCTCCATAAAAAGCCACCTTTTTAAAAAAACCACCGCGAGATAAACCACAAAGAACAATCTCTTGAACGATTTCCTTAATGGCATTTTTCTTGTCGTCAACATTATTAATTTGATATTTTGAAAGCATTTGATTTAACACTTGTTCCATTTTATTTTTCTCCTTTAATTAATCTTTCAAGCAATTTTAAATTTGTCGATCGATATAAGGGCGCTATATGTAATAAATCTTGCTTATTCAATTCATTAAATTTATCTTCATCAATTCTTAAATCTTCATATAACAACTTTCTTAAATCTTTTAGAGTTTTTATAGGCGAAATAGTATATAATTTATCGCAAATTGCTTTTTCTGCAGTCGCAATTTGATAGGAATAAGATCCAGTATTAATTGCCATAACACCCAAGCTATAAACAGATTTAGGAACATCACGATATACAAAGGTACCAAATTTATTTTCGTATCTTTTAGTTTTCTTTTTATTGTAAGTGGCACATGTAATCGTGTTATATATATTTTCAGGAATCAAGGCATAATACTGCAATGCATAATCAAAAGAAATATAGGATGGCCCATAAATAAATTGAGCTAAATATGGTGCAAAAGCATTAGGATCGGTTTCATATATTCCTTTTACTAAAGGAAATAGTTTTCCATTTTTAACATCTCTTGCAATTCGTCCTTTCGGATCGGCAAGGTTATTGTATAATTCTTTTAATTGCTGACTAGTAAGAATCATAGTTTTTTTCTCCACACAATTGTATTTTCTCATATTATTTTCTCCAGATAGTAGTGTTTTTTACAACTTTGTGGAGCAAATCTATTTTTTTAATTGATTATTATTTTGTTTCAAATTTTTTTGATAAAATAAATAAAGTTCCAAAATATATAATGTTATTTTTTATATCACTGCAGTGATATAATTTTTGCAGAATTGTATAAAAAGTTTTAATTTGTATCACCATAGTGATATAATTTGGTTAGGATTTTATAGTGGGGGCTGGTATAAATGAGCAAACTTATTATTTATCACGGATCTAAAGATATTATAGAAAAACCATATTATCATGGTGGCAAAGCTGAAAATGATTATGGTTTCGGCTTTTATTGTACCGAAAATCTAGAGTTAGCAAAAGAATGGGCTTGTAATGATAATGAAAACAATGGTTTTGCAAACAAATATACAATCGATACTAAAAATTTAAAAATTCTAGATTTAACCGATAAACGATATTCTATTCTTAACTGGATGGCAATACTTTTAAAACATCGAACATTTAATATTACTAACACTTTGTCTAAGCAGGCAAAAGACTACTTAATAAAGCATTTCTATATTAATATTGAGCAATTTGATATTGTAATAGGCTATAGAGCGGACGATTCTTATTTTAGTTTTGCACGAGATTTTATTAACAATACAATTTCAGTTAGGCAATTAAATAGTGCGATGGAACTTGGTGAACTTGGTAAGCAAGTTGTTATAATTAGCAAAAAAGCATTTTCACAATTAAAATTTGAAGGTTTTGAATCCGTTGATCATCTTGAATATTTTGCTAAAAGACAAGCACGAGATGAAAAAGCCAAAAAAGATTATTTGAAAGGCACTATTAGAAAAGAAAAAATTATCGATGATTTGTTTGTGATAGATATTATGAGAAGAGGTTTAAAAAATGGCGATCCAATCTTATAATGAATTTTACTTACCATATGTATCTGAAAACTTAGGGACAATGTTTGAACACGCAATTGATAGCGGAAAAAATCCGATTATTTTTTGGAACACTTTTATAACTTCAAATGTTGCAAAACAAATAGAGATAGGCAATCCGAAATATCTCACTTCTTCAGCATTAGATTATTTAATTGAATTATATGGAAAAGGAATTTCTAATAGACAACATATCGCTAAAGATCGTTATTATTGGGCAGGTTGGATTTTAGCGCAATTTCAATATTATACTGGCTATTCTTTTTATAAAATAAACAAGCATTTGTCTATTGAAAGAGTTTTAGATATGTATCCAACGCTTCACGAAGCCGATGTGACAAAGTTTTACGATGTTGCTATGACGTATTTTAAAAATCAAATAGGAATAACTAATTTGCAAAAAATTAGAAAGGCACGAGGACTATCACAAAAAGAGCTATCTAATCGAGCAAATGTTGCGATTCGTTCTATTCAAATGTACGAGCAAAAGCAAAAAGATATAAATAAAACCCAAGCACAAACACTATACCGTATCGCTCGTGTCCTTGGCTGTAATATTGAAGATTTATTAGAAGATTAATAAAATAATGTCAAATAATAATATAATAGGTGTGTTTTGTAAATCTTTATTTGTACTATTTACATAATAATTTCAAAATCAAAAGATTTTTCTTGAAGATTGATCAACGCTTTTATTTGATCTTTAGAAACATCACAATCGCTAGAACAAACAACTAACTTATCTTTGATATCACTCTTGCAAATAATAATTGCTTTTACGATACCAGTAAATTCGTTAATTAATTCATTTTTACAGATAACATAAGCGTCTTGTCTAACAATGTTAGGATCATTTATTTTTATCAAATATCCATAGTAAGCTTTATATTCGAATTCATTAATTCTTGCATGAACTGAATCTAATAATCTATCAATTTTAACAAAAACATTTTTACCAATATAATCTAATAACTCTATTCTATTTCCCATTTGCTTAACTTTTTGATGCTTATTTAAATATTTTAAATACTCTAAATTAAACTTATTTACTTTAGTTATCTTATTTTCATCAATGCAAAATTCATTTTCTTTCTCATTAAAATACATCAATACTTTATAAATAGTTTTATTTACTTTAATAAACATTTTTATGTTATCTATCACTTTTAGAGGTCTCTCTAATGCTTTAGAGATTGTTTCAGATGTTATAAATGCTATAGCACTTCTAAGCATATTTTTTTGATCATTAGACAAATCTTTGCAAGTAGTTCGAATCAAAAAGGTAGCCAAATCATTTGAAATATGAGAAAGTATTTTTGAAGTCATATGCTCTCTAATTTCATCTAAAATTAATTTTTTTGGAACATATTTATTTTTACTTTTTCTTCTTTTATTTTTATTTAAATGATTATTGTTTTTAATATTTTTTTCTTCACTATTACGTTTAGATGTAACTTTTATAAAATTTATAATCGAAAAATGCTTTTCTAATTTTTTCTTTTCTATATTATAAATTTTGCTTCTTTCCTTTTTAGTTTTACCTTTCTTAGCTCTACCATAAGCCACTTTATTAGTCCCTTTATATGGCATAAATGTTTTACCTCCCAAAATTTATTTAAATCATAACTTAATTTGACAAATATTATTATTTTTCTCTTTATTTTAACTTTATTTTTTAATTTTTATAGTTATTATCACAAAAGCAATATTAATTTTAAGAGTTATAGCATAGTTCTTTTATAATTTTAACCCAATTAAGAATTTTAATTTCCAACATAATAATTTGTAATTAAAATGTAAATTTTAAAAGCAAATGAGAATCTAAATTTATGTTTCTGTATGACCCATCTATTTTAGATAATAAAATTTTTGCTAAAGCTATTTTTACTTCTTTTTTTAATGAATTCCTAAAAGCGTAAGTGCAAGTGTAAATTGTCGTTAATTACTTTTTATGACCTTGATAGATCTGGTTGTTTGGATTGCATTGATTAGAGTGATTATTTTGATTTGCTCTATTTGCTGAATTGTTAGGATTGTATTGGTTTGAATAATTATTTAATTGTTGTTGTGTATGTGTTTTACCACTAACACAATTATGTTTACTCATCGTCTTCTTCCTCCTCAAATTCATTTGGTAATCTATAAAAGTCGCAAAGAACTAAATATGCTGCATATCGCTTTGCTTCTTTTTTTGAAGTTGCATATGCTGTATGACGCACAGCCCAACTTTTAACATAACAAGTACATTCCCACCAATACTTACCATCACGATAAACTTGTTCATCTGGTTGTTCATATTGTGGAAGTGAGCATCTACTATGTTCTGCTAATTCCTTTAAAGTGGTTATTGAATTTTCAATCTTGAATTTATCAGGTCGTTCTTCTTCAGTATCAACATCTTCTAAGAAATCATCAATATTGAGCATGAGCTCTACAGAGTGTTGTAATTCATCAGGATTCCAATCACTATCAATTGCTATTGCACCAAGAATAGCTTCAAATAAATCCGCTTTGACTTTTTCTTGTCTTTCAATATGATTATCAATATCACTATCACCCATAAACAGATATTTAGCAAAACCAAGTTTATCGATTCTTTTAGCCAAAGTTTTATTTGACACTATTTCTTTTTTTAATTCAGTAAAATCAGATTCGTTTTTATGAGCAATAATGCAATATTCATCATTGTCTTCATTCTCATCATAATAATCAGATTGTGATTTTGTAAATCCAAATCTATCAGCTATTACTTTTACAACATAGAAATCTAAAACTCTATCGCCTATAAATTCCAATACCTCATTATTCTCTCCACCAAATTGGGTTGAATAAGAGCTTCGTGTAAAGGCTTGATAAAGTAAATCCACATTTTGGAAGTAATAACTAATCTTGTTTTGAACTTCATCTAAATGTTTGTTTAAATCTTGCATTTGTTTCCTCCTATTATTTAGTTGTCCTAAGGAAAACAAAAAAGACCTTTTGCCGACAGAATAGACTCCTCCTAACTAGAGTCTTTCTATTCAAAGGTCTAATTTAATCAAAACAATTTTTGTAAGATTATCTACTTAATGCCTCCCACTTGCCAAAAGATATTAAATAAATCACATTACTCAACTACTTTGAGGAAACTAATCCTTTCCTTATCAGCGTTAAAATAGTATCACCAAAATAAAACTTTGTCAATTATAAGGCAATAAAATACTTGCTTACTAAGTAAGATAGCTCATTATAGTTAAAACAATTTTTTAATTTATGTTTAGATTTCTTCAATACCTAAGCTTTTTAAATATTGATATGTTCCATCATAATATTCTGGTAAACGAGTGCTGTCTTCATAGAATCCGCTAGCGGTTTTATTAGCGTTACCTTTAGGGGCACAAATAACCATTCCGACTCTAGCGCGTGTCAATAATTCACGACAAGCATAAGCATATACTTCATTAACGATTCCTTCTAAAATAGTTCTCCCTTCGGTGGCAAAAATTCTTTTAACTCTTAAGATCTGACCATATAATTCCACGATTTGCATATTGAATTCGACGTATTTTGAAGTTAAAACACTCTCTTCTCTTTTAATTTAACATAATATTTTATTTCATCCATATTTCAGTAATAAGATATACGATAACTCCCCCTGCGATTGCAGATATTACTCCGGTAATTATTGGGATAAATACATTCCAAATAATCTTTTTTTCTTTCTTATCTGGGGTATAAGTATTACCATGAATGACAACTTGATTGTATATTTGATCATTTTCTATTTTATTCTTCTTATTAATGTGGATATCTGCGGAATCTAAATTAATTCCTGAATTTTCAAATGAGCACAAAAGATTTATAATTCTTGTTTTAACTGCAATATAAACATTTGTATAAGATTCTTGAGAAATCATTTGTTTGATAGATGTGCACTGAACACCTCCAATGTCGTAAGTAGTATTCTCGTAAACCTCACTTGCTAAAAATGTTAAATCTTTATATATAGGTTTATCAAAATCTTTTCTTTTTTCAATTTCAATTATATTTTCAAACAATCCAACATTTTCTATTAAATCTAATGTTTTTTTTGATAAATATTGCAATGGTTGATTTGTCACTTGAAAGCAACCATTTATTCCAGAATATAAAATATTACGAGATTTAACTTTTCTATAATCAGGTAAGTCATTATAGTTTTTGTAACCATTAAGTTCCTTCAAGCACCATTCAGCCAACTCATTATTTTCTATTTTATTTGAAATGACTAAAAGCCTTTGCAAGCACTCACTTAATGATATTGAGTTGGTGGTGATATCATCTAATATTTTTGACAAGAAAATCACCTAACCTACTCGATCCCAAGTGCCTTTACCACTGCATCTTCGGGACTACTATAAAAACTAATTTGAAACTTTGCAAATAAATCACTAGGAACAGTAGCGATATCAACCGCGCTACTCATTGGTAATAATATCTTTTTAGCACCCGCGTCAAAAGCAACCTGCAACATTGATGGTAATTCTTCAACTTTATTAATAGTACCACCTATACTCATTGAGCCAAGTACGACCATTTGTGCAAGTACTGGTCTATTTAATGCACAGCTAAATAAAGCAACCAAAGTAGGCAATGAAACATTACTATTTAGACCTACACCTTGACAATCTTGCACATGCATTAGATAATCCTTAGTATCTATACAAATCGATTGACTAATAGATTTTGCGTTGGCTTTAAAATAATTTTGAGCAGTTTTTACTGATTCTCTAACTTCTTTAACGTTATTTAATCCAAGAACATCATATTTACCATTACCATCAGCCAATGTTGTTTCAAACTTAAATAATCCCTTCATATCATTTGATCCATCCGCAATTGTAAATACATGTCCTGGTTTCCCAATACCTTCAGGAATTAAATGTCCTCCTCCTTGTTCAAGAACAGGAACAAATTTTTCTTCCATATCTGATAATTTTATATATGAAAATTGAACATCGTAGAATTCCATACCACCTATTTTCTTTAGTTGTTCTTTAACTCTTCTTCGACCTTCAATAGCATATTTAAGTATCTCTTCTATATCAGATTCGGTATATTTTCCATCAGGATAAATAATTTTAGTCAAACCAGATACCATTTTTCTAACTGCGATTGTATCTCTTTGATTTAAACATCTTCCTAATTTAAAATACTTATCAAAAGCATCAGTATAAGGAACCTTTCTCATCTCTCTAAAAAATTCAGCAATATAATCAGAAATAAAACCATAATTTTCTGTAAAATATTCAGGACGCATTTTTGGAATTTCCCAACCTGGAATATAAGCGTGCATACGATCAAAGAACGCACTATCAATCATTGCTTCTGGAAACGGTTCAAATAAATGTGATGTTTTTAATAATGAATCAACACTTTGATTTATATTACCAACAAATACCATAGAAGCATTAGCTTGAATAGCATCTTTCCCTCTTGCAAAAGAACCTGAAGCCATATAATCTTTCATTATTTGGACTCCATCTTTATCCTTAAAACTAATACCAGCAACTTCATCAAAAGCAACACAATCCCATAATCCTACTAAACCAACTTGTCTTCTTCCCATGTTATAAAATAAATTAGCAACTGTTGTTTGTCCACCTGATACCAAAATCGAATTGGGAGATAATTCTTTATAAATATGAGATTTACCTGTTCCTCTTGGACCTAATTCACAAATATTAACATTGTTTTCCGCTAGTGGAACTAATCGTGCTAATAGATGCCACTTTACTCTATATTCAAATTGAGTAGGTTCCATACCGCACGAACGTAAAATTAAATCAATCCATTCCTCTTTAGTAAATTGACTTCTTGCATCAATAATTTCGTTTTTATCTAGGTTAGGCATTTGAATTGGTGTAATATCGTTAATTATAAATGGACTTTGTCCTTTTGTATCTTCGCTATATAAGTAAGATAAATCCACAATACACCATATTCCACCAGCAAGAAGTTTTTCATATTCTCTTACATACTTAGGCTGAACATAAATTTTATTAATGCCTAAAAACATAAAATCTGCTTCAAATTGATCTGTTCGTTCATTTAATTTAACAGAAATTTTATCAATTACAGTGTGATTACCATATTCCTTTATTTTTGCTTTTATTTTTTCAGCTTCATCAGGTCGAACATAATTATCAGATAATATTCTTTTAACTTGTTCAATACCTTCTTCTATTTCTTTTTCATCATCAGATGTGCAATATGAACCCAATAAATATTCCAAAACATAAGTAGGAACATTGGCACTATTTTTTATTTTCTTTGTTGCACCCTTAGGGACTACTCTTCCTGAAAAAATATCAAACACCTTTTTGTCTAATGCATCCATATTGGCACCTCCTAAAACATTTTAAATCCGATAATATCTATTGTGAAAGATTCTTTCTCAATGTATTCATCCGGCTTTTCTATATTTCTTAATATCATAAAATAAGGTTTACTTCTATCAAATTCAATATTTTTAAGTGTAAATCTAACTCTAGATATTCTAGTGGTAGGATCATCACTGCTTGAATTTGCTACAAATTTATACTCATTTGAAACTTTATTACCAAATTCATCGATTATAAATGTTTCACATGTTATGGCTTGTTTTTTATCTTCTACTTTTTCACATTGTTCAAATTCCAAAGTAAAACTTCTATTTGTAATTTTACGTGTGATGCTCTTTAATCTTACACCAACAGGTCCTATACTATCTTTCAACTTGCTCGATCTTAATTCACTAATATGAATTATAGGCACAATTGTTTCTTGTAACGAGGCACCACCATGAACATATTGGATTCCTCCACCTTGCGTTTTAAACAAATCATACCCATTGGGAGTAATTGCTTTCATATTACCATTTGATAGATTGACTAAATTAAATTCAGTAGTATACGGAATCGATAAGTTTTCATCATCAGTTAAAACGTAACGTTTAGCAACTTCTGTTGGTTTTAAAGAAACAATATTACTATATTTACTAGATTCATGAATTTCATTTCTTCTATACAAAAATCCATGATCTGCCGTAATAAAGAAATTTGAAATTTGTAAGTTATTATACAACTTTTTGACTAAAGTAATAATTTCATTAACTGCAGATTGAACAACATCAAATACTTTGCTTTCTGTATGTTCTCCTTCCTTATCGATAACATTATGATAGATATAAACTAAAGTTTTATCTTGCATATATTGGCGTAATGCACTTTGCGTTAATTTATTAATATCATCAAATTGAATTGCTGAATAGCTTTTATTCCGTGTTTGTAAGATATTATTTCTCGCTTCAATAGTATTTGTAGGCATATCATCAACATAAAAAGCTTTATTTTCATATGTAATTGTTTTATGTGGTAATAAAGAAGCCATTCCTTGCCTTGTTTCAGAAGGCAAAGGGCTGATTGCATATTCTATTTCAGCTCCACCTTTTAATATAGGATCGGCCTTTACTTGTTCATAAATTTCATATCCTATCTCATATCGCAAAGCATCAGATATGATAACAAACATTTTTTTTGCCGGATGTTTTTGAATATGTTGATAAAAATCGTTTGACATCTTAACACCAATAAAATTCCAATCCTTAAGTTCACTTAATGCAACGCTATAATTTTTTCCTAAAACATCTAAAAAGTTATTTTGATATAGAGAATCTATTCTATTGATAAAATTTTCAAAAGCTTCAGTAGGATTGTCAATTTTTTTAAAATTTGTGCAAACGTGTCTATAATACATATCAATTTTATAATATTCATTAGTGTATTGCTCAATATAATCATTGACCATAGAATTGTGAATAATTGGTTTTTCGATTTTCTTTAAAAATTTAATACCTGATAACAAAAAATCATATTTATTTTTATATTTTTCATACCACACAGAATTTACGCGATTACAAATAATTCTTTCAAATGTTTCATAATCTAAACTACCGCTTTGTAAACTATTAGCTATCTTTTCAATGATAAAAATGTCAAGGCACTCAAAAACATCGGCATTTTGAATACTAAATATATCCTTTGTAGAAATAAGACCTTCTATCTTCATTTCATTTGCTAGTTCGTTTTGAAGCTCTCCATATCTTTTATCATCTTTAATTCTATTTATAAAGTATCTTGCATCATTCACGCCTTTTTCCTTAATAATAAATTGATCATAATATGATGGTAATTTTGCAAAATACTCTTTACTATCGTTTTCTATTTGCTCTAAAAAAGTAGTAAATAAAAATCTTTTTATAAGGGTCTCAATTTTTAAATCACCTTCATAATTGAAATAATCACAAATTCGATCCCATAGATACTTTTCAAAATTAAATTTCTTTAATTCGTTATATTTTGTATGTTCAGAATCGTCAAATACAAGTTCTTCTAATATTGATTCAATTGTGCAAGAATTTGATTTAGTTAAAACTGCCATCATTGCTAACATAAATTGATCTCTTGTCATATTATCATCAATTTTTAAATAAGATAAAAGCTTCTTACTTCTTGCTTCACTATCAAAGAACTTTGAATGACTTTCAATGACTTTTCTTAAATCAGTATTAGAAAGATTGAATCGCCTCATTATTAAAGCAACCGTATCAGCATAATATTCTTCACTATACATAAGAATATCTAATAACCAATTTTCAGTATCAATCGGCTTTTCGCTTGGAATATAAATTAAAAAGTTAGATTCTAAATCATCGTGTTCAATTGTTTTTTTAATCTCAAATTCATTTTTATCGCAAATAAGAAGTTTACATTTTTCAAAGTTATCTGCTTTTATATCTTCTTCAAAATTTTTTGGAGCATCATACCAAAAAACAATTTTTCTTCCATCAACATTATTTTCAAATATTTTATCTATTTCTTTTTTGGCTTCTTGATAATCTATACTTGCCATTTAGTGTGACCTCCTTTACTTTATTGGAACTAATAAGTCTTTTTTAACTTTTGCTCCACTATCATTTATTATTTCAATACCTTGAAATTTTGCATAATTTACTTTAACACCATCATCTAAATCTAATTGAATATATTGATTTGCCATATGATCCAATACTTGTCCATATTCAAGCATTTCTTTATATTTTGCTTCAACTAATTTTTTTTCTTTTTCCAACCGAATTTTATCTTTTCCTTCAACGGTTTCAAGTTGAATAGAAAGTTCTTCAATTTCACTTTTTAATCTACCTAATTCATTTAAGAAATATTTAGAATTAATTCTAGCAAGAGTGTCTTCATTGTATCTATGAAGATAAATAAGGCATTTAAATCCATTATTTTTACCACTTGAAAACATCCAATAAATAGGTCTTTTTTGATATATTTTCAAATGATCATTGTAAAAATCATCGCATAAATATCTATTTAATGTTTCCTCAGATGATTCATTTTGCTTTTTTCTTAGAGTTTCAGCAATAAAGTCGATATTTTCTCGATATGTATCCTCACCATAAATATGTTTAATAAGTTCAATAAGTCTTGCGGTTAAACTATCAAACATACCAATTTTAGAATATATTGGAACAATTCCATCATCATCAGGTTTATACGTAACATATTTATTTGGATCCCATTCTCCACCAGCATAAGCTAGTCCTTCAACATCTAAGGAGTATCTTCCCATAATTAAACCAATCATATAGGAAATCAAAGATTTTATATCTCTTTCTCTATCAGCTAATCTAACAGTAACATCTTTATCTGCAACTTCTGGAGTAAGTTCATCTTGAAGTCCATATATTTCAATGAAAATCCTGTTTAATTCTTCTTCGTTGGCTTTTAAAGTATTAAATCTTTCTTGACACTCTTCTTCCCATTGCTTAAATTTATCAGCTATTAATCTACCCATACAATTACTCCTTTGTGTTATTTTTTTCAAATGCTTTAGATACATCTAATCCAGGATCTACTTTGATGTTTTTTCCTAAAAATAAAGTCAATATATATCCAACCAACATTTGAACTTCATTTAAACTATTAAAAATCGTTAAATTCCATATGCTATCTAATTCAAGTAGTGTTGATGCAATTAATTTTATACACAAAAGAATTAAAAAGTGAAAATTCAAGGCTTTTGAATAATAATATAAAAATTTATTTTTCTTTATATTTACTTTGTTTTCAATATAGAAGCCTATCATTCCTATCATTGGTGGAAATAGATAAATATTTAATTTAAATAAAATTAAAAATATATACCTCCAATCAGGATTTGCTTCCTTGCTTTGCCATGAATTAAATAAAGCACCCATATCAAGAATCAAATATACTGCAATGATCGATATAGGAATAACAATTCCTAAAATTATAAATATAACTTTTTTAAGCATTTTTAACTCCACTTAAATAAATCACATAATTTATCCCAAAAAGTTCTTTCCGCTTTTTCTAAAGTGTTTTTTATTTCGTTTAACATTTCTGAAATAATATTCTTGATATCTTTATCGCTTTTTTTTGACCCGTTCAAGATATCATTTACTAAAAAATCAACTTTTTCATAATAATCTTTTTTACTTTTTAAAAGAAAATTTTGAATTTTATCTTTGAATGCACCATCAGGTAACTTATCGTTATATTTATTTAAAATTTCTATCATTTGTTCTTGATCTTTTTTATCTTCAACAAAGTATAAAATGTTTTTTAGGGTTGCTTCTACACTAGCTTTTTCTTTAGATTTCATATTAAATACCACTCCTTTAAAATTCTAAAAAATATTTTATATGATTTAAACATTATTTATAACTTAAATTAACGGATGTTTTTTGAAATCCCAACTAGTTTCAAAACTATCCCAATCATCTTTACTCATGCATATATTATTTTCAACGAGTTTATTAATGTTAACATCACATTCTAGAATAGGAATATTTGCTATAGATCCTGCACCATAATTTAACGTTGGGTTTATTGCAGTTAGATAAAATTGAACA
The DNA here is from genome assembly GCA_947591215.1 of uncultured Bacilli bacterium. GTDB lineage: Bacteria > Bacillota_I > Bacilli_A > RFN20 > CAG-449 > CANQAG01. The sequence goes on from CANQCZ010000021.1 coordinate 15,978, forward strand.
ATTATAGTATTTAATAATCCTAAAAGGTTATTAATTTTATTTAATGGTGGGAACATTGATGATCCTGCACTGTCAAAAGCTCCTTTATATAAACTATATCTAAATGATGTATTAGCTGAGGTTAATGCACTCCAAGTAATTGATTCCTTGAAATATAAATGTTCACTCCGCAAGTTAGCCCTTGATTTTTTTAATTCGTATCCATCATTTTCCCATCTTAAAATATATTCATTATTACCATACCATTTTCTAAAATTTCCGCCCTTATTGTATGGTATCCACTTCTTTTTACCTTCATTTAAATCAATTGATATAAATTGAACTTCAAACCACATTCTTAAAAAATATTCATTGTTTGATGTGTCCATTCCTTTTTTTACTGGAACTACATTACCAAGTAATTTTCCGTTTTTAAATGCATTAACAAAATTATTACTCACCCAATATGCAATAGGATTTCCTGGTATTTTATCAAATTTTGTAGTTGCAACTTCATATCTTAAATGTTGTGATTCCATCTATTTTTCCTCCTTTGCATTCATTTAGGAGGAATGCACTCCTTATATTAACGGATGTTTTTTGAAATCCCAGCTAGTTTCAAATGAATCCCAATCATCCTTTGAATTATTAATACTTTCATTAACAAGATTTTTTACTATTTCCTTTTTATATTGCTTAATTATTACAGGTAAATTAGCAATTTGCCCAACTTCATAATTAAGAGTTGGTGAAGTTGCATTTAATATATGTTGAATTAAATTTGTATTTAACAATCCAAGTAAATAATTAAATGTTTCTTCATCATCATTAAAAATGCTTGTCCCTGCAACATCAAATATATGTCCATTTGGTTTATATCTAAATGCTATTTTACCACTTGATATTTTTGACCAAGTTATAGATTTTCTAAAATAATATTGAGTATTTTGTGCTCTAGATGCTATTTTACCATTTGAACCGACAACATTTCTTATTTCTTTTCCGTTATCTTTCCAATTTACAACATAATCATTGTTACCATACCACTTTCTAAACTCTCCGCCTTTGTTATAAGGAAACCAAGTTTTTCCAGTATACATAGCATTTATATAATCGGTTGCATTTAAATACAAATTATTAATATCAACTTCATACCATAATCTTAAAAATCTATCGTTATCTCCAGTTTGTAATCCAACCTTAGGTTCAGCTAAAAGATTTAATTTATCACTTTTTTCAAACACACTTATCAATTGATTACTAATCCAATAAGCAAATACACTTAAAGGAATATTAATAAATGATTTTAGGTTAGTAGTTATACCCCCCCCCCCCATCAAAAATGCTTTTTCTTTATCTTTTTCATCAACAAGACGGAAATAAACACCATTTCTAGCAATTGGAGAGTTACGTATAACAAATGAAGTTGTTTGAACAGTAGCATCAAAAGCTCCAAGCCCTAGATGAATCATATTCACAATGCTTTCATTAAATATAATTTGTTTTCTTAATTCTTCATAACTAACAAGAAACATCCATGAATCAGGATTTACCATAGCTCTAAATCCATTTTTCTTAACAAACGGCGTTTCCATAAACATTGCAAACATGTCAGATTTACTATTGGGATATTTTGCTGATAAATATTGTTTAGGATTTGCTTCCATTTTTGATATTCCAAGATAAGGTGGGTTTGTGATCATAACATCATATTTATTTGCCATTATTTTATATTGATTAATTAATTGTGTAAGTAATTTAGGACCATCAGCTATAAGTGAATTATTAAATATAGTAATAACTGCTTTGTGAGTTAATTTATCAATTACATTTTCAATTAATGAAACATCAATTTTAGGCATAATTAAAAGTGAACCTATTGTTTTTGCATATCTAAATGTTTCAATAAGATCAGTAGTAGCTTTTATTTCTTCATCACTAAATAATTTTAAATTTATCATTTGTGATTTATAATCAAAATCCAAAAAGAATCTTGAATCATAAATTTCAATTACATTTGGCTCAACATAATACTTTTCATTAAAAAACCTATTATTTAATTTTCTTGCTTTCATAATTAATGAAAATGTAGCAAGTTGTGTAGCACGTTTATCAATTTCTAATCCATAGATGTTCTTAGATAATATCAAAGATGGAATTTCTCTTTGTTGATATCCTTTTTCTTCATACATTTTAAATAATAAGTCAAAAATATACACTAAAATATGTCCAGAGCCACAACATGGTTCAATAACTTTAATATCTTCGGGATTTACATTTTTGTATTTAATTTCATTAATTTTCTTTTGAATATCCTCTTCTTGTTTTGCATCTTCTACATAATATTTCATTTCTGATTTTATTGAAGAATTAGGATAACTTTCCAACCATAATCTACCAAGTGAATTTTCTGTCATGTATCGAACAATCCAGTCTGGAGTAAATACTTGTGTTAATGTTGGAATTATGTCTTCTGTGACTACTTTAGCATCTCTAAATTCTTGTCTGTCATTTGCTACATAAAATTGATATAGCCAACCAATTACTTCAACATCTTCTAAAAAGCTATTTTCATCTATTTCTAAAAGTTTAGTAATTATTGTGTCACCTTTTAATAATGCTTTTGGAAGGAGTAGCTCTAAATATGCGTTTTCATTACTGAAAAGCATAGGTAGAATTTCAGACAATGCGTTACATTGTTTAAATAAAACATATCTATAAACTTCTTCAATTTTACCTTGAGAATTAAGACTGGTTATAAAACTCATATCTAACTTCAAATCATCTTTGACATAATTTAGATTTTTAAGGATTTCTGGTTCAAAACTACCATCTCTAGATGAAAGCACTCTAAATCCATGAGGTAAAAAATCATGAACTTCCATAAATCTAAGTGCAATTATTCGATTAAACCAAGTATAAGCAAACTCTTCAATAACATTTTTGTAACCTTTTGATTTAATCAAATTTGTAATATTATTTCGTTTATCATATAAATCTGCTGAATATGAATTAGAATCTTCATCTATAATTGTATATTCGCCAACTTTTCTAGCTTGTTTAATATCATTATCACCATTAATTCCTAATGCTTTTAGTGAAACTTCTATTTGATTTTCTAAGTTTTGCTTAGCCCATTCAGCATATGTTTGTAATGCTCTTTTATCCATAAGATCACCTCTTAATTAATTGTTATTTCATCGTTATTTTGAAGTGCTTCTTCTAATGCTTTTCTAATTGATTCAATAACACTATCAATATCATCTTTTGACTTTATTTTTTTCTTAGCAATAGGAACACAATCAATGACTCTAACATTTTTTCTTTTTATTTCTTTTACTGGCTGATTAGGATTATCAACATTAGGAATAGATTCCACTTCAACCATTACAGAACTAATAAATTTTTTGAAATCTTTCACTGTGTTTTGACTTGATACAACATAAGAATCAAGATTTTGAGTTTTATTTGATAGTGTGTTATACCATGATTGATACATATTATCAATCTCTTCATATTTATCTTTTATTTTGTTTTTCTTAGATTCAGATAAATCAGAACTTGTAACACCATCAAATTCATTTTTAATATTTTTTTGATCATCCTTTAATGAATTAATTACTTCATTATATTTTTCTTCTAATATTTGTTCTTTTACTTCTCCTGCTTTAAATACTAAATCACTTAATTGATTAATTTTAGTAAAAGGAACATCCATTTTAAGAATTTCATCTATACTAGAAATTACGTTATCTAATTTATTTAATGCATTCAATAAATTGTTGTTTTGATAATACCATTTGACAATTTCTAAAGCATCATTATATACCTTTTGTTGATTACTACCTTCTTTGTAAAAACTTTCCAATTGTTCTAAAATCTCAGATTTTTCTTCAAGTGAATCTTTTCTTAAAATAATTTCGTTAAAAATAGTTGCAGAATCATTTGTTCTAACAATTTCTTCAATATCTTTAGAAATGCTTGGAACACAAGAAGCTCCTGCAAATTCATTACCATATTTAATCTTTAAATTTCTTAAAAAATCTCTTTTTTTAGTAAAGAAATTTAATACCTCTTTTTTCATTTCAGATTCATTTATTTGAAGTGATAATGAATAAATTTTATTCATAATTTGTTTTACTTGAATTAATACTGATTCATCTATTTTTTCTTGAACTCTAACTACCATTGTATCAAGACTATTTTTCTTTACAAAATCATTTTTAAAACTATAATTTTTGTCATCAACAAGAACATCATGAATAAATATTTGAAGTAATTCTAGTTTAAATAATTTAGCTATCATACCAAGAACATCTAAATCTCTCCAACCAAATGGTTTTTTAGAAAAATGATCCAATAATTCTTTTACATTTGTTCTTTTAGCAATATTTTTATCATTTTTTATTTTATCAAAAATTTCTTGAAATGCTTTTTCATTTGCATCTCCTGCAATGTCATTTCCAAACAATCCATTATTATTAGAATTTAAAACTTCTAAAATTGATTTTTGGTCTTGATAAAAATAAGACACATATCCTAATTTATAATATTCTTGTTCAACAACTTGATTTAAGGCATCATTTAACCTATCTTTACCATCTTTTTGTTTTATATCAATTATATTTCCATTAAAATAAATTGGTGCTGATCTAAGTGACTCTTTAATAATTTCTTCAGCTCTCTTAACTCTTTCTGAAAGCTCAGCTGATTTCTTTGCCATAATTTCAGTCATTGAAACAGATAAAGAACTGCTATTGTTTCTTTTATAAAGTGAAATTTTGTTTGCTCTAGTTAATTCTTCAATAAAATTACCTTCAGTTAAATCAACAACTAGAGCATTGCTTCTTGTAGATTCTGAAGCAAACATGGTTGGATCAGAAATTCCAGAAAAATTAGTCATAATTTTAATAGAGATATTATCTTGTCCATGACTACCTTTTAATTCATCATCAACATATCTATTTAGTGAAAAATCATATCTATTTTTATAACGAAATTTTGTTGTTAACTCAAGAACTTTATCATAAACTATGTCTAAAATATTTCTTTTAACTTCGCCTTCATTATAATCGACATGATTAATTTGCTTATTAACATCTTGTTCTTCATTAGTTAAAAAATCAAATTCATCACCATTTTTTTGAATTAATGTTTCTTTTTCTAAAACTTTTAAAGAATCAGCTATTTTATTTTTTAATAAAACTTTATCTTCGTTCAATGATTCAACCATCAATGTTGCAATTCTATCTATTGTTGCAGGCATTTCTTTTACATGAAGAATCATGAATAAAATTTTTAGAACTCTTAAATCAAAATCACTAATTGTTGTTTTATTTTCTGCAGAAGTAAAAACATTTTTAACATCCCAATCAATAAATTGCTCAATTGTTGAATAAAAACTATCAAAAGGAATTAATATATTTGTTCCAGCATCACTATATTTTTTGGCAGATTCTTGAAATGCACTTAGAAGAGAACGTTCTGAATGTGCAAGATGCTTACCTTCAGACATACCATGCTCCCTAATTGCTGTAAAAACCTTTTGAAGTAATTCAAATTGATATGGCACAAAGGGATATACATTTTTAAAATCTTCAGCATCTTTATATACTTTCCACGTTGGACTTCCAGCAAATATAATTAAGTTAGATATTTTATTTGCATTACTGTCATATAATGATTTTAAAGGATCAACCGCATTATCTTTCTTATCAAGAATACGTTTTTTAATAACTTCTCCTGCTTCCGCTCCACTTAATAATATCCTTGTATCAAACCTTGCTTGAATTTTTGAAAAATCCTGTCGTTTATCATTAGTAGAATCAATCATAGCTTTCAATTCTTGTTGCGATGTAACAACAACCCATGCTTGTCCTTTACAATATTTGCCTAAATCCTCAACGCAAGTCTGTAAATTTAGCATTAATTGTGTGTTATCACCTATGAATTGACCAACTTCATCCATTAAGAAAACAATTCTAGTCTTATTTTTTTGGCAATATTCATTAACAATCATAGCAAAATCTTCAGTAGAATTTGTGTAATTATTTATTTGATCATTAATATAATCTTCAGCATCTGTTCTTGGAACTTTTCTAACTTCTACTAAAGCATCAATTATATTTTTTTTGTTTAAAGCAGCTTTTGAACGATTGGCTTTCCAATCACGACCAGAAAGTTTTTCAAATTTAGTAACAAAGTCATTTAATAATCCCTCTTCATCAAGCATTCTTTCAAGATCTGCAACCCATGGTCTATCACCACAATATCCAATAGATTCATTAAATGCTCTAAGCATGATATCCATAATCGCTTGAGTCTTATTTTTAGAATCAGATTTGGCTTTTGAATCAATATTAAATAAGACAATTTTGTTATTCGCTGAAGCACATTTTTTTATATCAGCAAGTAACATTTCATCTTTAATTTTATCATTGAAATATTCTACAGCTCTTATCCCAGCTACTTCTTCATTTTCGAGAATATAACCTAATATTTTTAGAAAATGTGATTTACCTGATCCAAAAAAACCAGTAATCCAAGCAGCCATTTTTTCAGTAGGATTATTAATTGATTCACGATATTTTCTAAAGAAGATTCTAAATTGTTTAATAATTTCTTCAGTGCAAACATACTCTTCTAATTCTTGCCATTTTTGTTCTTCATCTTCATTACCTATAGTCACTACCCCTTGAATACTTCTATCTATAGGTTTTTTAAATAAATCTTTTATAATCATTTGCTAATTCTCCTTTCAACAAGTGGAAATGCTCTATAATAGTTATCATCATCTAATCTATCAAACAATCTTAACGTCATTACTTTTTTAGTTTCATATCTTCCTGGATACATCATAACAACAGGATTCTTTCTAAAAATGCTTTGTAAATTATTTAGTATTGTATGACTTCTAATTACCGGATAAGCTTTCCCTACTCCTGTTATCAAAATGATTTTGGATCCATCATCAACTGCTCTTAATTTAAACATTTCTAAGAATTCATTATCCGATTCTTCAACAGATAAAATAGGTTGAAAAATTTCAGATAGTAGATGTTCTTTATCGTATTCTGCTTCAGCTCTAATTACATCTTCCATATATCCTTGCGTTTCTATAATTTCAAGCATCATTTCATAAAGATCAAATTCAATAATATTTGTATTTCCTTTTTTTAGTTTCTTTACTTCGTTTCTAATTGCGTATTCATCTTTTGGATTATAATCAAAAATATAAAATTTCATATCATTGGCTGTGCCATATCTTGTTAATGATTCAACCGAAGCCATTCTATCTTCAAGATCGCTGAATCGTTCATTCAAACTTCTTTCATTCATAATTACTTCACTCCCAATAATGCTTGTAAAAATTCTCTATCTCCTATTAATTGAATGTGTTCTTCAACTAAAGGATGAATTGTAGTTCTAATTGCTTCTATATTTCTTTTTACTCTAATTCCTAATCCCGATTCAACTAATATATTTCTATATCCTTTAGATAATTGTTCAATCGTAAAGTGTCCCCATTTTGAAATAATTATATCACTTTCCTTTTTTGATATAAAGAATGTTTCAAAATCATCCATAGTAATATAATTCTTATTTCCTAATAATGCTTCACGATATACCTCAAATAGAAAATCAAAAAATAAAGAATCGTTTTTTGCAATTGCATAAACTAAAATAAATTTAGATGTTACGACATCACCATCATAAAATTGTTCTAATAAAAAATTATCAAGTTCCAATAATCTTTCATAAATTAAATTTGTAACTTCTCTTCGTCTTTCTATTGAATCAATTTCAACATAATTTCCATTAAAACACTTATCATATACTTCATTTCTATCAAGTTTTTCCAACATAAGTTTTGCGATTTTTTTTGATATCGTGTATTTAAATGGTGTCTTTTTAATTGATGAAGAATATGGTTTTTTATTCATTTTAACAACTCTTTCATTCATTTAATAATATATATTAATTATCTTAGACTGTCAATAAAGCGTTCCGTTTGATATGAATTCGCTAAGTAAAAAGCGGCGCAACGTTGCGAAACGAAAGTGATGCTTTTTTAGTTTACATTAGTAAAGTTTCATTAAATTTAAATTTTATGTTTCAAAAAAAAACATATTATCAATACGGAAAGAGCAAGATAATACCATTCTAATAAGTTTATTATTTATATTTCTTTAATACCTAAGCTTTTTAAATATTGATATGTTCCATCATAATATTCTGGTAAACGAGTGCTGTCTTCATAAAATCCGCTAGCAGTTTTATTAGCATTACCTTTAGGAACACAAATAACCATTCCGACTCTAGCGCGTGTCAATAATACACGATAAGCATTAAGCATATACTTCATTAATTCTTGTTTGCTTTCTGTTGTCGCGGTCTGTTCAACCCATTTTGTTTGACCATTAAATCTATAGAAATGCCACTCTCCATTTTCATATCGCATATCGGCATCCCAAAGCACACAAACATAATCTAACTCCAGTCCTTGAACTTGTATTTCTGTTGCTGCATCTTCAAGATAATTTGATGAACGTACATCTGTTTTATCTTCCAAAAACCAATGGACCGCGTTTTCATCACCAGGCGGCAATAAATGTATTGCTAATGGTTTAAATCTTGCAGACTCTTTTGTAATTAAAACTCCAGTTCGTTCCGTTCCACGAACTTTTTGATGAAGCCAAGCTTTCGCTTTTGCCATATCTCTAGTTAAAACAATTGGATACTTATCTTTGATTTGATTATATAATGATGATGCTTCTTTATTAAATGACAGCATTGCATGCACAAAAGCTGATAACTTTTCAGCACGATAAGAACGAATTGAAACATTTAAATGCAAACTTTCTGAATATGTTACATTTGGATTATTCTTTAGTAATTCATTTACTTTGCCTTCAGCGTATTCAGTCTCTATCAATTTTGGAGAAATATAGATATCCCAACTCATAAACTTTTCATTTAAGGCCTTTATCCATTCGGCTATTCCGGCTTCTCCAGTATTAATTTCTTGACCACCACCTACAAGACAAACGATGGTTGCCCAATCTTCTCTTTGATCAAGTGACCAAATCAAAAATGCGGCTTCTGATACTGGAAAATTATGAACTTTAAGTTTATTACCATATGTGCCGCCTCTTTTTAAATAATCGGTAAGCCGTTTATGGGTCCAAGATCTTTGAGCCTCATCAAAAATGGCTACATGTTCAACCTCACCAAATCCAGCCTTTTCTACTTTGATAGCTTTTTGAGGGTCTATTTCCAAAATCCCATTTTCAACGGGATTTTTTATTTTTGCAAGCATATTATCCCGATAGCGATGAATCATTTGAATAGATTTCGCCACTTCACGACGTGAATCGCTTAATTTCTTTTTTTCTCCTTTGCTTTGGCACTTTTTATAATTATCCTTTGAAAGTGCTTCTGTCAATACCGCGACTAAAGGACCGTTACCAGATAAATAAACAGCTCCTTCATTTTCTACCGGTTCATCCTTACCTTGATATGTCTGTCTAATAGCCACATCAAGTCCCACTAATGTTTTTCCTGCTCCAGGGACACCAGTTACAAAACATATGCTCTTTTTATGATTGATTTTACTTTTTTGAATAACATCAAGTATATATTCTATGGTTCTATCTGTTGAAACTTTATCAGCTTCATGTCGAGTAATATTCTCAACAGTATGATTTTCATATAAAGATCTTGCCGCTTCAATAATGGTTGGAGTTGGAGCGTAAGGACTTATAATCCAATTAGGATCCACTGGTGATTCATTAGGAAAACGATTTAACACTTTTATTAATAAATCAACTAAACTATTTTCACCACAAATCAACGGATTAACAACTCTATCATCATATACTGATAATTTAATTTGTGTAGAAGAAGAATTATATTTTGTAGCAATAAGAATCGGAACAATAATTTTAGAATGGCTAAATTTATGAAAGTTTTTTAAATCAAGTGCATAATCGAGCACTTGATCAATATCACATTCTAAAATTTTTGCTTCTCCAACTTTAAATTCAAGGCAAAAAATAATACCTTCAAGCAATAATACAACATCAATTCTTTTCCCTAGTCGAGGAATATCATATTCAAATATAATTTTCCCATTTCTATCTGAAAAAGAAGATAAAACATCCTTCATAATAAATATTTCAGATAACCAAGCATCTCTTGTGGTTGTAAGTGCATCTCCATGATAATTTTTGCAGAGTTCACCCAATATTAAATCCGAATTCGTTTTTATAAAGTTATCAAAACTATTGTTATATAAGCATCGATTCATGAACTTTTCCTTTATGTTTTAATCTACAAGATTATAGTCAATTTATATCATAAAAAACACTATATAGCAAGAAGCATAAATAAGGCTTATAATGTAAAATCTCAACTTTGACAGTAAAAAGGCAAATAAATAAGCAAAAAGGGCTAAAAATAAGGAGATTTAAAAATAAGATATAATTAAAA
>CANQCZ010000022.1 GCA_947591215.1 uncultured Bacilli bacterium
AAAATTTATGGAATAGCAATATTTATAATTATTTTTTGCAAATTCCTCAACTAAATAAGTTTTGCCTACTTGTCTAGCACCATATATGACAAGTGGCTTATGTCCGGGTTGTGACTTCCATTGTACTAATTTGTCGTACATACTTCTGCGCATAAAATCAACCCCTTTCATATCTAATTTTACCATAATCTATAAAAATATGCAATTTTGCTATAAAAATATGCCGAAAAATATGCAAAAATCAGTTTAAAAAGTATATAAAAATATGCATAAAAATTTATAAGCAATAAAAAATGGAATAAAATACTCCTTCATTCAAAGATATTTATTACAAAATTAAAGAAACTAAATTCAAAAAATATTTTTTTATATATAACTCATCTTTGAGTACTTTTTTGCTATTTCCTTTTAAAATGCAATTTCCTATTCAATAAAAAAAGTGATCATATCGACCACTTTTAATAATCTATTTTTTAAAAGTTCGCTTTATTTTTTCAAAGAAACTTTCTCCGCGATTCGGTTTCTTGCGTTCTAACTCATTAAATTGTTCTAAAAGCGCTTTTTCTTCGTTAGTGAGTTTTGTCGGGGTCAAAACTTTAATATGGACATAGTGATCACCTTGACCATTGCCTCTTAAATCCTTGACTCCTTTGCCTTTCAGTTTAAAAATTTGACCGCTTTGTGTTCCTTCTTTAATCGTCATTTCTACCGGTCCGTATACCGTTTCAACATCGACGACACATCCTAATGCCGCGGCAACCATCGGAACTTCTAATTGTGAATGAATATCATTTCCGTCTCTTTCAAAACGTGGATCCCTTTCAACTCTAACTTCGATGAAAAGATCGCCGTTTGGACCTCCGTTAGATCCTCTTTCGCCTTTACCGCTGACACGGATTTGCTGTCCGTCATTGATACCCGCGGGAATATTGACTTCGACATTCTTTCTAACCCGGTTATATCCTTTGCCGTCGCAAGCCGTACATTTATTTTTGATAATTTTTCCGGTTCCATGACACTCAGGACAAGTGGTGCTGGTTTCCATGGTTCCAAAAATCGTCTGTTGTCTTTGTTTTACGGTACCGGTACCATTACATCGCGAACACGTTTCAATGTCCGAAGAAGAATTTGCCCCCGTACCACCGCATTTGGTACATGGTTCATCGTAAGTGATTTGAAGATCGATCGTTTTACCATTGATCGCTTCCATGAATTTAATGCTGATGGTATCGCTGCGATCGCGACCTCTTGTCGGTCCATTCCGTCTTTGAGAGCGACGTCCGCCACCGAAAAACGAACCGAAAAGATCACCTAAATCGACATCTTGGAAGCCACCAAAACCACCGCTAAAGCCACCGAAACCGCCGGCTCCTTGTTCAAAGGCCGCATGACCGAATTGATCGTACTGGGCCTTTTTTTGAGCATCGGAAAGGACTTCGTAAGCTTCTTGTACTTCTTTAAACTTTTCTTCGGCACCTGGTTCCTTATTGAGGTCAGGGTGATATTTTTTAGCAAGTTTACGATATGCAGACTTTATTTCATCGTTAGAGGCATTCTTTGATACGCCTAAAACCTCATAATAATCCCTTTTAGTCGCCATACCTACTCCTTTCTATACGCAAGATGGAGGTTAGGATTATTCCTAGCCTCCATAATAATTCTTAAAACTTTATTACTTCTTATCGGTGAAATCAGCATCGATCACATCATCGTTAGAAGCGTTGGTTTCGCTTTGAGCCCCATTTCCTTGGGCTTGTTGCTGTTGTTGATATTGTGAAGCCATCGCAGCCGCTTGTTCTAATTCGTTCATCTTGTTTTTCAAGGTTGCGATATCATTTTTATCGAGCGCTTCTTTTAACTCATCGCGAAGTTTTTGAGTTTGCTCTTTTTGAGTGGCATCCATCTTATCGCCTTGTTCCGCCATCGAAGCGTCGATTTGTGAAATCAACGATTCTGCCTTATTCTTCACTTCGACTTCTTCTTTTCTCTTTTCATCCGCTTCACGATTTTCTTCGGCTTCTTTAACCATACGATCGATTTCCGATTTGCTTAGTCCTGAAGAACCGGTAATCGTAATCTGTTGTTCTTTTTGAGTATCGAGGTCTTTAGCTTTGACGTTAACGATACCATTGACATCGATGTTGAACGTAACTTCGATTCGCGGTTGTCCTCTTCGAGCCGGTTTAATTCCGTCAAGTTTAAAGGTACCTAATAACTTGTTATCGCGAGCCATTTGTCTTTCACCTTGGAAGACCATGATATCGACAGCCGGCTGATTGTCTTCAGCGGTTGAGAATACTTGCGATTTGGTAGTCGGAATCGTCGTATTTCTTTCAATTAACGGAGTCATAATGCCACCCATAGTTTCAATACCTAAGGTTAGTGGTGTCACATCGAGCAACAAGACATCTTTTTTATCTCCGCGAATAACTCCGCCTTGAATTGCCGCACCGATTGAAACGGCTTCATCAGGATTAACGGAAATATTCGGTTGTTTTCCGGTTAATTGTTTAACTAATTCCACAACCGCCGGCATTCTTGTAGAACCGCCGATCAAAATGATTTCATTTAAATCGTTTGCGGTCAATTTAGCGTCTGATAAAGCTCTTCTCACCGGTTCTTCGGTTCTTCTTAAGAGATCTCTAGTCAAATCTTGGAACTTTGCTCTAGTAATTTTGGTTTCATATGAAATAGGTCCGGTGGGGCCCATCGCCAAGAATGGTAAAGTGACGTTAGCTTCAAGTGATGAAGAAAGCGTGATTTTGGTTTTCTCGGCTTCTTCTTTCAAACGTTGTAAAGCGAGTTTATCGTTTGAAAGATCGAGATTGAACTTTGCTTTAATGTCATCTTTGAAGTAATTAGCTAAAACGTTATCCCAGTCATCACCACCGAGTTTATTATCGCCAGCCGTGGCGATGACTTCAAAAGTACCATCGGCGATATCGAGAATCGAAACATCGAAAGTACCGCCGCCTAAGTCATAAACTAAGATCTTTTGAGCTTCTTTGTTTTCTTCGCCATAGGCAAGAGCCGCAGCGGTCGGTTCATTGATGATTCTTACGACTTCAAGACCGGCAATTTGACCGGCATCTTTAGTCGCTTGACGTTGGGCATCATTAAAGTAAGCCGGAACGGTGATGACGGCTTTTTCAATCTTCTCGCCGAGGTTTTCTTCGGCATATTTTTTCATGTAAGCGAGAATTTTAGCCGAGATTTCTTGCGGTGTGAAATCTTTGTTCAAGCAATTGATATGCACTTTTTGAGAAGTACCCATCAATCTTTTAATTGAAGCGACCGTGTCAGGATTGGTCAACAATTGACGTTTGGCGGCAAAGCCGACAATCTCTTCTCCATCAGCTTTAAAAGCGACGACAGACGGAGTGGTATTTGGTCCTTCCGGATTTGGAATGACCTTCCATTTTCCATCATTTTGTAAATAACTGACGACTGAATTAGTCGTTCCTAAGTCAATACCTAAAATAATTTCTTTTGCCATAATCTTTTTCTCCTTTTCTTTAGTTTATCGTCTTAGCCTCTTCTGTGACTTCCAGACTATCGGTCTCATCTTTTTCTTTTTTCAGCTTTGAAACCGCGACCATCGCCGGACGGATCAAACGATCCTTGAGGAAATATCCTTTAGAGAATACTTGTAATACTTTATTTTCGCTATCGCTTTCACGAACTTCGATCGCTTGCATTGAATCAACCGAGAAATCGCTTCCGATCTCCGGGGAAATCTCTTTAACTCCTTCACTTTCTAAAGCGTTAAGAAGCTGTCGGTAAATCATCTCAAATCCTTTAAAATAATTTTCTAATGCCGGATCATTCGGTTTTACCATGAGAGCCATATGAAAGGAATCAAAAATCGGTAATAACGCTTCAAGAAAGCCGCTCGCTCGATATTTAATCATCATCTGATGATCTTTCTCATACGATTTCCTTAGATTGTCACAATCAGCATAAGCGCTATAGAATTTGGTCTTCCACTCATTCACTTCGCTTTCCAATTGTTCAATTCTTTCTAAAAGTTTTTTGTCTTTGCGAGATTTTTTTTCTTTGAAATTTTCGCTTGATTCACTTTCTTGATTCAATTTTTCAGTCTCATTCTTATTTTCTTCCATCATCATCATCCTTTCTTGCAAAGAATTCGTTTAATTGTTTTTGAATGTATTCAAGTGCATTCATCACTTTTTCATAATCCATCCGTGTCGGACCCACAAGAGCGATTCTTCCTTCATGGTCATCACTGATTTTGATTTTCGTGGTCACCATCGAAACATCGTCAAATCCTTTGCCTTCTTCATCGCGACCGATGAAAATTTCCACATCGTCATTCGCGTGCAAATACTCGGCCATCGTCTTTGGATTTTCAATCAAACGCACCAGACGTTTTAACTTTTCGATATCCGTATTGAATTCCGGTTGCTCCAACAAATTATCGGTTCCAAAAAAGCTGATTCTTTCGGTAGCGAATTTTAAGAAGGTTTCAGCGAAGGCTCGATAGATGGCATCATTGTTTTTGAGATGCTGAGTGATAATCTCTTTTGATGCTTCCATTTTTTCGATGAGTCCCGATATCGGCGTTCCTCGCATCCGATCTTGGATGATTTTCACACATTTTTCGACATCTTTGATATCGACATGTTCGGGAAGGATAAAGGTTTTGTTTTCAACATAACCTTTATCGGTCACAAAGACCGCGGTTGCCGAATTTTCCGATAATGGAATCACTTGAACTGAAAGAAGATGTTCCTCGTCGGCACTCGGTCCTAACACAATCGAGGCCAAATTGGTCATATGTGACAATATTTCGCAACTTTCTTTGATCACATCATCGATCGATTTTGATTTTTCGCTCAAAATCACCGCTAACTGTTGTTTGATTTCTTCATCTACATCACGTTGACGAAGATGTTCGATATAGTAGCGATAACCTTTGGTTGAAGGAACTCGACCCGAAGAAGTATGAGTTTTTTCGATAAATCCTTCTTCTTCAAGTTCCATCATTTCATTGCGTATCGTCGCCGACGAATACGGAAGATCATATTGTTCAATCAGAGTATTGCTTCCAACCGGTGCCGCCGTTTTAATGAAATATTCAACGATGTATTTTAGAATCAGATCGCGCCTAGGCAAGGCCATTTCGTTCACCTCTTTAGCACTATTTTTATTCAAGTGCTAAATTTATTATACCCACTTTTTTAGCAGTGTCAACTGATTATTGCTAATTTTGTATTAAATTTTATTTCAAGGAGACAAAGAAACTCGGTTTGCGTAAATCAAAAATATTTTTCCAAAGAAAAAAATCCTCTTTAAGAAGGGGATTTTATCATTTTTAAATTTTATTGTTTTTAAGATCTAATCGCGACCACTTTAGTATTAGTCAATTGATCAAAAATGCTGATTTCAGTATGTTTGGCAATCATGTAGATGGCATTTAATGCCACGATAAGGGGAATTGAAATGAGCGCCGAACGCATGAAACTTTCTTTTAAAGTCAATCTTTTATTATCGAAACGTTTAATGCGGCTTCTGACTATGGCTTGTCCTAAACTCACGCCATTAGTAGCCCATATTAACAAAGTATTGATAATCGTAAAAATGATTATTTCAAAAATCATCATCCAAATCAACATCGTGAAAAATTCGATGTCCACCGCGCGTGATAAATAATAATAGACCACAAAAGAAAGAATGAAGGCAATCGCGGCATCGATTACATACGATATTACTCTGCGTTCAAAACCGACTATATCCATAAATCCTCCTAAAATAACAAGCGTCTTAAAATGTAATCTAAGATAAAAAAGTTTTCTTTTTTAACTTTAAGATTAATATCACTATACTCTATTAAAGATTCTTTTTGAAGTAATTCTAGTTTTTCTCGATATTTATCGATAAAATTTTCGTGATATTTTTCTTGATATTTGTTTAAATCTAATCCTTCTTTTAACCGCAAGGCAAGCATGATTTCATAAAATTCCCGATCTTCTTTATTTAATATTTCTTCTTCCAATCGATATTGATCCTGGCAATATTTGAAAAAATTTCGCGTATTGGTATAACGTTTTCCGTCAACATAACCCGAAGCCCCAAGTCCGACGCCATAATATTCTTCATTGTGCCAATAGATGAGATTATGTTTACTTTGATAACCTTTTTTGGCAAAATTAGAAACCTCATATCGTTCATATCCCTTTTCGTGAAGGTAATTTACGATTAAATCATAATATGTACGCGCCAAATCATCATCGATTTCTTTGACATTCTGATTGAAAAACAACGTATGTGGGTGAATTCCTAGTAAATAAGTCGAAACGTGTGTCAAAGGTAATGAAGTCAACTTCGATAGATCTTCATTTAATGTTTTTAAATCTTGATATGGTAAGCCATAAATCAGATCACCGTTAATATCCTTAATATCATATTTGTGCAATAAGGAAATTACTTCTTGAACCTTTTTTAAATCATGATTTCTTTTAATGGTATTTAAAATTGCTTTGGAAAAGCTTTGAATCCCCAAAGAGACACGATTGACACCACTTTCTGCCATCAAGGCGATTTTCGCTTCGTCGAGATTTTCAACATTGCATTCCATAGTAAACGATAAACCATCGTAAACGTAGGGTTTAACGATATCAAAAAGGCGCTTTAATTGCGGATAAGAAAGCGCTGAAGGAGTTCCTCCACCAAGATAAAGCGTCGCTATTTTATCGATATTATAAGAATCCAATTCACGTTGCAGCGCTTCAAGATATCGAAAAGCAAACTCTTCGTTATAAAGCAATTTGCAATAATCGCAATAAGCACAAAACGAAGTGCAAAAAGGAATGTGAATATAAAGTCCTCGCGTTAACTCCATTATTCTTTTGAATCGAGTTCGTCCTCGTTTGGATCTTCTTCGTCTTCTATTACTTCTTCATTTTCTTCTTTGGGAGTCACGATCAATCTTTCGATGTTGTCGCGGGAAATTTTTTCCGGATCTTCTTTTTCATTATCGGCTAAACCCGGAACAAAACGTCGAATTACCCAAACGACAAGTGCAATTGCGACTGCAACCGCTAAAAAATACAAAACCCACATATTTTAAATCCTTTCCTTCTCTTGAACCACAGGGGTATAGACAAATTTATTTCTGACTTTTTCTTTTTTATAGAAACCTAACAAAGCGAGATTTTCCATCGAGGTTCGCGCCGTTTCATAAGCCACATCCAACTCTTTTTTATATTGACCGATCGTATAATAATTTCCGACGGTACAATGTCTTGAATAAAAAGAAGCTTGTCCTTTTTTAAGCGACGGATATGTTTCCATCAAATGCTCAGCGATAATTTGGGCATCTTTTTCGTCCAATCCTGTTCGCATATGAGGTATCGCTACTTTACGCTCCAGCTGAATGGTAGAAACTTTTTCTTCTTCATTAACTAAATTACTTACCACGTTATTGGTAGTCTCTTTAGTATTATTAATTGCAACCACCGGTTTTTCAAGTTGATAATGCTCTTCTTTGAGTTGCTCGCGTTCAATCATCACAAAATCATCGGTTAAAACTTTGACGGCCTCTTCGACATGGGTCAAAATATAATTTAAAATGTAAGTCATATCTAGTCCCATCTCGGTTTCTTCCATCATCGTCTTTCCATTCTCGTCTTTCATAATATCGATCAGTTTTTCAAGATTAAGAATCGTACCTATCTGATCGCTATCTTCATGAGCCAAAACATATTTAAACGACAACAAGGCGACAAACTCATTAAAATATTCAAAAGGTTTAACATACATGATGTAATAAAACGCAACGCTGGCTTTCACTAAACTAAACGTTTCCGTATTCATGACAAAGTCAAATAATTCATTAAGCATTGGAAGAATTTTATCTAAAGGAGCTCCTTCATAATGACGTTTCCCGAAGGTGTAGTTAATACGTTCGTTTAAATCTGTCACTCGAAGATATGTTTCCGGTTTATCTAATTCGTACTCGGTACCGACTAATGAAGAGTAAATATCAACTAGTACCTTTAGATTAAAAGGTGAACTGAAGCAATTTTCATTTTTTTTCAATGCCGTGCAGTAATGAGAGATCATTAAATACTCACTTGGAATATTCGCCAAAGATTCATCGAAAATGGCTTTTAAGGTCTCATCGGCGATGTCAAAGCCATAATAAGATGAAAAATCTTTTAAACATTCTAGATATTGACGCTCTCTAAACTTTTGAAAAGAATCACTATCATGACGTAAACTATTATATGAGAAAAGCAGTTTACTCAACTTTTTTTCAAGTGAAATAATCCGTGAAGAAACACTTTGAATTGTCGAAATGGTATAAGGAGATCTTTCAACATTGCGAACGGATAATTCCAGTTGATAATGACGCCGATATTCTTTGATTTTTTCCCACATCAAATCGATCGAAGAGATCTTTAAAATACTTTTCACATCATTTTTTGTGGCATACATACCATCAGTAAAGCGCATTTCTAAGTCTTGAGACATCGAATCACCTCATATTCCATATTTTACCGATTTTTCAAATGTAAGTCTATACCTAAAACTAATTAAATACTAATTTTCTACTAACAAATTTCGACCTAAAAATTAAATAAAAGACGAAGTTTTTTAATCTTCGTCTTGAACTGACAAAATTGCCATGAACGCTTCTTGAGGCACTTCGACTGTGCCGATGGCTTTCATCCGCTTTTTACCTTCTTTTTGTTTTTCAAGCAGTTTTTTCTTTCTTGAAATATCTCCGCCATAACATTTGGCAAGGACATCTTTGCGAACTGCTTTGATATCGCTTCTGGCGATTATTTTATTTGATATCGCGGCTTGAACCGGCACTTCAAATTGTTGCCGCGGAATGATATTTTTAAGTTTTTCAACTAGCAAACGTCCGCGCGAATAGGCAAAATCGCGGAAAACGATACTCGATAAAGCATCGATCACATTGCCGTTAAGCATGATATCTAACTTGCAAAGGCGGCTGGCGCGATAATCCGATAATTGGTAATCGAAAGAAGCGTAACCTTTGGTATATGATTTCAATTTATCGAAAAAATTGTAGACGATTTCGGATAAAGGCAACTGATAGGTAAGCACGACTCGCGTCGGATCAAGATATTCCATATCGATATAGATTCCTCTTTTTTCTTGAGAAAGTTTCATAATCGGTCCGATGTAGTCTTTAGGCGTCATGATTTTTGCCTCGACGAATGGCTCTTGAATTTCTTTGACAAGCGTCATATCCGGAAGTTTTGAAGGATTGTCAAGTTCGATCATCGTTCCGTCATTAAGATAAACATGATAAATGACACTCGGAGCCGTCAAAATCAAATCGATGCCATATTCACGTTCAAGTCTTTCTTCAACGACATCCATATGCAATAAGCCTAAAAAGCCGCAGCGAAATCCAAACCCTAGCGCCGATGAAGTTTCCGGTTCAAAGTGTAAAGAAGCATCATTTAATGAAAGTTTCATCAAGGCTTCTTTAAGATCGAGATATTTATTGGAATCGCACGGATACAAGCCGCAATAAACCATCGGATTCATTTTTCGATAACCAGCAAGCGGTTGTATCGCTTTCTTTTTAGTAGAAGTGATCGTATCACCGCAACGAACTTTATCGATTTCTTTTATTTGTGCCGCCACATAGCCGACTTCTCCGACATCTAAGCGATCGACTTTGACATCTTTTGGAGTTCTTATACCTAATTCAGTCACCAAATACTCTTCTCCGTTTGACATAAAAATGATCGTATCGCCGACTTCAAGGTATCCTTCTTTGATAACTATCTGCGCGACAACGCCGCGATACGAATCGTAGAATGAATCGAAAATCAACGCTTGCAAAGGGTTCTCCTCTTTGCCTTTTGGACAAGGCACATATTCGACAATCGCTTCTAAAACATTTTCTACTTGATATCCCGTTTTAGCGGATATTTGCAATCTTTCATCGAAAGGTAAGCCGATATTATCCTCTATTTCACGTCGCGTACGTTCGATATCCGCACTCGGAAGATCGACTTTATTGATGAGCGGAATCACTTCAAGATCATTTTCGATCGCTAAATAGACATTAGCCAAAGTTTGAGCTTCTACTCCTTGAGTCGCATCGACGACAAGAAGCGCTCCTTCACAAGCCGCCAGGGAACGACTCACTTCATAGGTGAAATCGACGTGACCTGGAGTATCGATCAAATTGAAAAGGTAATCTTCCCCGTTTTTACTATGATAATTGAGGCTAACCGCGTTTAGTTTTATCGTGATCCCACGTTCCCGTTCAAGATCCATCGAATCGAGCAGTTGCTCTTTCATCTCTCGTTTAGAAACCGTTCCGGTCAATTCTAAAAGACGATCAGCCAACGTTGATTTACCGTGGTCGATATGAGCGATGATAGAAAAATTTCGAATATGTTTTAAATCGTAATCCATGGAAAGCCTCCGCACGTTATACCATATCGCATTTATGGTTTTGATTCAAATAAATTTATGAGTTCCAAAATTTTTGAACTTCTCTTTTAATATCTATCAAAGAAAATACTTTTCGATAATGCGCCCATTCTTTTTTAAACATCTCACGATATTTTTGATAAAGGAAGCGAGAATCGATCAATAGTACCACTCCTCGATCAGTCGCGGAACGGATCACTCTTCCGGCTGCTTGCATCACTTTATTCATCCCAGGATTAGTATAGGCGTAATCAAACCCGTCATAACCATTCGCGCTATAATGTTCTTTTAATAAGTCGCGTTCAAATGAGATTGTCGGCAATCCGACACCGACGATAATCGCCCCAATAAGGCGATCGGAAGTTAAGTCGATTCCTTCGGAAAAAGCACCGCCCAAAACTGCAAAACCGACGGTCGTCTCACTCGGCGTTTCAATGAAATTACTTAAAAATTCTTCTCTTTCTGTCTCTTTCATATCACGAACTTGTTTGATAATCCGATAATCGCTATCTGAAAAATATTGATAAATTTCGTCTAAGTATGCAAACGAAGGAAAAAACACCAAATAATTTCCAACCTTTGCTTTTACTACAGTTTTAATCGAATTAGCAACATCCGCATAAGAAAGCGCACGATCTTTAAGACGCGTTGAAATATCACCACGAATCAATAGTAAAAGGTTTTGTGGCGGAAACGGTGAGTTTAAAGAGATATACGGGCTAGTTTCATCGCCACCCAATAAACCAATGTAATAATCTCTTGGTGTCAGCGTCGCCGAAAAATAAACAACCCCTTTGGCTTTCTTCAAAGTATGCTTTATAAGTTTTGAAGAATCCAAACACTGAAGATGGGCATAAACATTCCCATCCGTTTTTTCAAAATATGTCACAAAATCCGGAGAATAAAATTCACTGATCTTTAAAAATCTGCTGATATCGTTAAAGATATCACTGATTTTCTCACTGACAATTATCAAATCATTCTGTTGCGCGTCGTAAAAAGCTTTAAGCAAATTATCCAAAATCACATAAAATTCATCTGAAAAGCCGTTTTCTTGAATTTGGCATTCCGTTTCGCCTTCTTTAACTTCTTCAAAAATAGCGACGAGCTTTTTCAATTGCCTTTTTAATTTAGGAAGTTTTTCTCGTCTTAATAAGTGTTTCAAAAATACTAAATCATTCAAATTCAGATTACACGAATACATATTTCTAGAACGATCCACGAGATTATGAGCTTCATCGATAAGTAAAAGATATTGATCTTTAACAATTTCAAAATAATTCTTTAAATAAACGATCGGATCAAAAACATAATTATAATCACAAATGATCACGTCACAATAATAAGATAGATCCAATTGCAGTTCAAAAGCACACATCGAATTTTCAATGGCAATTTTGGATATGTAATTTTTATCGTAAAGATTTTCATTTTCTAACATCGTTTTTAAAACAGATTTTAATTTATCATAATAACCCTTAGCAAACGGGCACTCATCAGGATTACAATGTGCGATGTCGTTAAGGCACATTTTTTCTTTGGCAGTCAAGACGATCGCTTTAATAACAAGTCCTTTTTGATGCATCAATTTAAGTGCGTCAAAAGCGATGTCCTTTTGAGACGATTTGGCTGATAAATAAAAAATTTTATCATTGCATTCATCGCTGAACGACTTAATTGCGGGAAATAACGTCGACATCGTTTTTCCAATACCGGTCGGAGCTTCGGCAAACAATAAACCGCCGTCTTGAGCGATTTTATAAACGAATTTTGCCAGTCTTCTTTGTCCTTCTCTAAAGGAAGGATAAGGAAATGCAAGATCCCTAGCCGATTTTTGACGGAGAGTATTATGATCATCGATTATTTTATAAAATTGCAAATATTCCCTTATTAAATTTTCAATATCGTCTTTTAGTTCCTCCACTTTGAAAGTGAAGTTTTTGATCATCTTACTTCCATCGGTTTGCGAAATATATGTTAAACGGCACGATATTTTTTCAAGGTTATTGGCTAACGAATACATCAAAGCATAACATTTAGCTTGCGCTAAATGCCATTCTCCTTGTTCTTCATAAAATTCTTTTAAATCGGCGACAGTCGATTTGATTTCATCGACAATATAGTGCGTCGGTTCGACGATAATACCATCCGCCCGTCCGATTAAAATTACCTCAAAACCATCAACCTCAAATTTTTGTTGCAAGGGAACTTCAGAAAGATAATTACCGCTTTGAATACTTTGATACCGTAAATGAATTCTGGTTCCTTCGGATAAGGTTCCATTATTAAAAACGCGGCTGTCGATACTTCCGCGACGCAACAAAAAATCGACAAGATTATGAACGGAAAGATTGATAACTTTTTGCATCAAAAAACCACCATAGTTATTATAACTAAAAGTGGTTAAAGATTAAAGATTTTCACTTGTGGATTATAGATTAGTGATACAGCAAATAAAAAATCGCCAATTCGATTAATAGCAAAGTGGAAACTACTAATTGCAAATAGAAAATCTTACGATGTAACAATTGAGGTTCATTGCCGCTTTCGATGTCTTTTACGATGTATTGTCTAGTAATTTTCTTACCTCCGCCATAAATAGTTAAACCGATACTGATCACCGCAAAAATAATGATGAACACTAAAAAAGCACTGTTTATTTCTCGTCCATTATTTTGAAATAAAAAACTCATAAAGAAATAAGCGGCAATTAATACAATATTGAAAATTAAAACCGGGTAACGCATTAGTTTGATATTTAAAGCAATCGAAGTGATCTCTTTGGAAAGTTGATAATCTATTTTGACTTCACCGGTTATTAAATTAGCGTATTGTGTCTTTTTTCCGATTTGAAAAACCACATATGGCAAATAAAAGACAACCACTTCTTGCTCTAAAATTTCCGACCAAATTTCAAGTCCTTTTTTTGCCTCTTTATAATCCTTGCAATCCATTAAGTGCTTCATAATCAGCAGTTTAATTTTTTTCTCATCATAAGTGGAAGAATTACTGTCTTGTGGATTGAAAGGTTCAAGATCATTTTCTTGATATTTCGAAAGATCATCTTCGATAAAAGGACAACTATTTTCTTCTGAATCGAATTCATGCGACACTTCAAAAGTTTTCGTCGATCCATCTTGAAGTTTAGAATCGATTTTCGCTCGATATTTTAAGTGATAGACAACATGATATTTCTTTTCAATGCTCTTTTCGTCAAAGGTCGTCTTTTTGACAACATCCATAAAGGTGTTCGCCACATCTAAAGTCGAAGCACTGATTTCGGATTTGGTCTTTTCGAATAGTTCTTCAACGGTATATTTTTCTTTAACGACAAAAATATTATTGATTTCGAATCCCATTACATCTTCTCCACTTGATAATCTTTTTCATCGACCGCGATGGCTTTTTCAATTATCACTTTTTCATAAGGACGATCATTGACGGTCGTTTTAACATTAGCGATTTTATCGACGACATCAAGACCATCGATCACTTTACCAAAAGCAGCATATTGCCCATCTAAATATAAAGCGTCTTGATGCATGATAAAAAATTGACTGCCGGCCGAATTCATATCATAACTGCGGGCCATTGAAATGACGCCACGCGTATGATGTAGCGGATTATTTATTCCATTAGCCGAAAATTCGCCTTTAATGGAATAATTAGGACCTCCGGTTCCATTACCCAAAGGATCGCCACCTTGAATCATAAAACCTTTGATTACCCGGTGGAAAGTTAATCCATCATAAAATCCGCTTTTAACTAAACTCACAAAGTTAGCGCAAGTATTTTTTGCGGCTTCATAGTCTAATTCAATGGTGATATCACCAAAATCTTTAATTTTTAAAATGATCATTTTTTAATCCTCATTTCATTTCAAACATAGTGTAATTGATACTATTTTTAATTTCAATGCTTTACTACTTCTTCAATCATCAAGTTATTTTACACTTAATATTTTATGTCTTATAAAAACATTTATTTCTCAAATTCGGAAAAATTAATTCTCTACTTTAATTTATATTTTATTGTCTTAATGATGATTCTTTTGCTGTTATCAAGCACTTTTTTCAGATATTATTTTGTGTTTAAAATATTTAATTATGTCATCATAATAATATGCAAATACCATAAAAATCATCGACACAATGGTGACTAATGAATAAAATATCCGCGCACCTTCTTGATGATAAAGCACGAAAAGTTCAATATTTTGAAGATTAGTTAAAATTATATTTATCACCAATTGGAACTTATGAAGTAAAAGACTCACTAGATTGTAAGTGTAAACGACAAGCGGCATTAATAAAGCGATAATTTGCCACAATGTTTGTAAGGACACTTTATCTTCAGCAAGCGAAATAAAAATATTATGTTCCATTCCAGAAAACACTAAATCTAAAGTTAAAAACGCATTACTCTCTTCTGAAGCATCGATAAAAATCATCATCACTACAATAAATACTTGAAGCAATAAAGAAATTATGGCAATCAATATTGAACTTTTCCGTTTCGGTCTTACTATCGGTTCATCGATTAAATCATTGATTTCAACACCGAATATCTTAGCTATCAAAGGAAGCATCTCTTTTTCAATTTCAAGTTCGCCATTTTCCCATTTGGAGATCGTTTTGTTCGTCACTCCTAATTGTTCACCTAACTCTTCTTGAGTTAAATCACGTTCAATTCGGTATTGTTCTATTTTAAGGCCGACATGAGATAAAGATATGTCATTTAAATTCTCTTGTTGCGGCGATGGCTTTTTTCCATCCATAATATAAATCATCTCGTCTTTCTTGAGTTAAATGTGGCATAAAAACACGTTCGATGCGATGCGCGGTCTGAAGCTCTTCTTTATTTTTCCATAATCCAATGGCAAGTCCCGCCAAATAAGCAGCTCCTAACGCAGTAGTTTCGAGACATTCAGGACGCACTACTTTACAATCTAATATATCAGATTGAAATTGCATCAAATAATTATTGCTGCTAGCGCCGCCATCAACCGCTAAAGAAGCAATTGGTATCTTGGAATCCTCTTTCATAACTTCCATAACATCTTTGCTTTGATAGGCGATCGATTCAATCGTAGCATTAATGAAATGTTCCCGCTTGGTACCTCTAGTTAATCCAAATACTGCTCCTCGAGCATCATTATCCCAATATGGCGTCCCTAAGCCGACAAAGGCCGGTACAACGTAAACACCATCGCTACCATCAACTAATTGACTTGCCAATTCACAATCGCTCGATTTTTCAAAAAAGCGCATTCCATCACGTAACCATTGAACAGCCGAACCACCGATGAAGACCGATCCTTCCAATGCATATTCGACTTTACCATCGATGCACCAAGAAATCGTCGATAATAAACCATTTTGAGAATCTACGATTTTATCTTTAGTATTCATTAACATAAAACATCCAGTTCCGTAAGTGTTTTTTACATCGCCTTTTTCAAAACAAAGTTGTCCAAAAAGCGACGCTTGTTGATCGCCGATAAGGCTGCAAAGTGGAATTTCAAGGCTTTTATCGATCTTTTTTAAGGCACTAGCGATTCCGTAGTTTTTCGATGAATCACACACTTGAGGCAACATTTTACTAGGAATATTAAATAAATTCAATAATTCTTCATCCCACTTTAAAGTGTGAATATTAAAAAGCAATGTTCGTGACGCGTTAGAATAATCGGTAATATGAAGTTTTCCGTCACTCAAACGATAAGCTAAATAAGAATCGACAGTACCAAACATCAACTCTCCCTTTTCAGCGCGTTCTTGGGCACCTTTAACGTGATCTAAAATATAACGGATTTTCGTAGCGCTAAAATATGGATTAATCAATAATCCGGTCTTTGCTTTAATTTTATTTTGATATCCATCGGCGATCATCTTTTCACAAATATCTTTTGATTGTCGCGATTGCCAAACGATCGCATTGTAAATCGGCTCTCCGGTTTTCTTATCCCAAACGATAGTAGTTTCTCGTTGATTAGTAATGCCAAGAGCCATAATCTGTCCATGAAGTGGCTTTAATGCATTTATCACTGACTTTAAAGCTTCAAATACTGTTTCATATATCTCTTTAGCATCTTGTTCTACCCAACCGCTTTGAGGAGTAGTGATCGTCACTTCAATTTGTTCTTTAGCAACGATATTGCCGTTTTTGTCAAGTGCAATTACGCGGCTCGACGTTGTTCCTTGATCAATGGCGATAATGTATTTTTCCATATAATTGTCCTCATTCTCATTTTTATTAATTCCTATTATAAGCGCAAAAATGAAAAAAAGAAATTACATAGAATAACTATTGCAATTAACAATAGAGTATTATCTTTTTTATTAACTATATTAAATATATTACAAGATAATTTAACTTATTAAATAGTTTATTATATTAGGATTGTTTTCTTTTAATAATTTCTTGAGCAAAGTTTTTAATGACAACCACGGAGTTATCAGGAACACTTTCAAGAATATAAGTGTTAGCACCGATTATAACATTATTGCCGATCGTTGTCTTGCCACCTAAAATCGAAGCATTGGCGTAGATAGTCACATTATTTCCGATTGTGGGATGCCTTTTTATTCCCTTTAATTGTTGACCGCGACTTAAAGATAAGGCTCCTAAAGTCGTTCCTTGATAAAGTTTTACATGATTGCCAATAATCGTCGTTTCACCGATGACGATTCCGGTTCCGTGATCGATAAAAAAAGATTCACCGATTTGAGCTCGAGGATGGATGTCAATTCCGGTTTGTGAATGAATTATTTCACTCATCATCCGCGGAATGTAAGGTAACCCTAAATCATCTAATTCATGAGCGATACGATATACCATAATCGCCACTAATCCCGGTGAAGTAAATATCGCTTCATCGATATCGTCAAGTGATGGATCATTGTCAAATATAGCTTGTAAATCCATTTTAAGCATAGAAACAATTTTATCATATCGATCAAAAAATGCAGTTATTAATTTACTAGAATCTATCTTTAATGATGAAGAACTATTTATAGCGGCAATCAATGCTTTCAAGTTGTCGGTTACCATTTCAAATAGTTTTTGTGAATCAATTTCCGCGAAAAAATATCCCGGAAAAAGCAACGCTTGAAAATGATCGATAAGCTCTTCGACCTTATCTTTACAGATGCAATTAGGATAAGGGCGTTTAAGAACGAAATTCACCTTAATCTCCTACGATTTGATTCGACAAATATCGTTCGCCACCATCAGGAAATATCGTAACGATATTTAATCCTTGATTTTCTTTTCTTCTTGCGATTTTTAATGAGGCAGCATAGGCTGCTCCTGAAGAAATTCCGACAAATAATCCGTGATTAATCGCTAAGTATCTCGCACTTTCTAGCGCTTCTTCATCTGTAATGTCGATTACTTCATCTAATAAGCTTACATCTAATATTTTAGGAATAAATCCGGCTCCGATTCCTTGAATTTTATGAGGACCGGCTTTTCCCTCGGCATTGAGCACATTTGAACTAGCCGGTTCAACACCGATGATTTTAATTTGAGGGTTTCTTTCTTTGAGATATTTTCCAACACCGCTTATCGTTCCGCCGGTACCGATTCCGCATACTAAGATATCAACGTTACTACAGTCCCTTTCAATTTCCGGTCCGGTAGTCAAATAATGAGCTCTGACATTAGACGGATTTTCAAATTGTGACAAAAAATAAGAATTTTTTATCTGTTGTTGCAATTCATGAACGCGGGCGATTGAACCTCGCATTCCTTCTTTCTTATCGGTTAAAATAATCGTCGCTCCGTATGCTTTCATTAAGGATCTTCGTTCTATTGACATCGAAGAAGGCATCACACAGATAAATTTCATTTTATAAATCGCGGCTATCAACGCTAATCCGATACCCGTATTTCCCGAAGTCGCTTCAAGAAGCGTCGTTTCACGGTTGATTAATCCGCTTTCAAGCGCATCGTCGATCATTTGCTTCGCAATGCGAATTTTTATCGATCCGCTAGGATTAAACATTTCGATTTTAGCATAAAGATTGGCCTTTAAATCGGCTTCTTCCATTTTAATTAAAGGTGTATTACCGATAGTTTCAAGAATGCTATTTTTCATAAATTCCTCCTAAAATATCAGTAAAAAAATATGCTATGCCTTAAATTATTATGAATAACCTTTAATTTAAAAATGCCATTTCAATTGCTCTTTTTACTTTTTCGATCATCTCATCTTGTAAAGTAATTTTACCGGTATCTTGTCCGTTCATTCGTGCGATACGACGTTTGGAAACAGAGCGAATCGCATCTAATTTTAAAAACGAATGTGCATTTTCATTTTTATCATTCAATCCTTCGATTATTCCTAAATCGAAAGTCAATAAAGAACCCGGAGCGTCACGACTTGAAAGCGGAATGACCACAACATTTCCTAAATCTATGGCCCATACCAACGCATAATGACCATGTGTTTTATAGTCGCTGAGTTCCGTTCCGACATTGATGCCAAATTCCACCCATACTACATCGCCACGAGAAAGATTGTCGGGTTGGGCTCCATAGCCCAATTTATTTATTGATTGATTTAAATATGCCGTTTTACGATCAAGCCAAGTAAGGTATTCTAAGGCGATTTCACTATCGATATTTTGCAATTGCTTTTTAATCGACGAAAAAACCTCATCTGCCTTCGCATTGGTCTTTCTTTTCGATCGATTTAGCATATATCAATCACCCTAATATTTAATATATGCAATTTTTAAAATTTGCTAAAAATTATCTTATTGAAAATCCTCTTCATCAACACCATAAAGATCATAATCGCCACTATCGACGATGCGGCATTGAGCGATTTCCCCTTCTTCATAAGTTTTATTAGAAGAAAAATATATTACACCATCGATATCATCCGGCGCATTAAAATAACTTCTTAAAGTATAAAGATTTTTCTCATGATCGTATCCCGTCACTATGCCACGATGTTTTTCACCAATTCTCAATTTATTTTTGCGATTTGAAATTTGTCTTTGAAGATCCATAAGTTCTTTTTTGCGTTTGTTAGCAAGTGCTTTCTTTACTTGCGGTTTCATATTATAGGAAGCTGTATCTTCTTCTCGCGAATATGTAAAAACGCCTAAATGATCGAATTGTATTTCATCAACAAATTCTTTTAATATTTTAAAATCGTCTTCGGTTTCACCCGGAAATCCGACAATCAAAGTCGTTCTTAAAATCGGATTTTTGACTTTGGTTCTGATTTTATCAAAAAGATTTTTAAGATCATCTAGATTACCGCGTCGATTCATAGCTTGTAATATTTTACTAGAAGCGTGCTGTATCGGAATATCGAAATATGGCGTCAGTCTTTCATTAGCTCCGATTAATTCGATAAGCGCATCATTGATTTCACTGGGGTAAAGATATAATAGGCGTATGTATTCAAACGAAGTTTCCTTTAGCAAATCCTCTAATAGATTTTCAATACGATAATCAGCATATAAATCGGTTCCGTAACGAGTCGTATCTTGTGAAATGACGACTAATTCCTTGACTCCTCGTTTTTCAAGGTTTTTTGCCTCGTTTAAAATGTCTTCTTTTTTAAAAGATCTAAAGCTACCTCGAATAAGCGGTATTGCACAGTAACTACACCGATTGTTGCATCCTTCGGAAATTTTTAAATAAGCGGTAAAAGGTGGAGTCGCTAAAACACGATTTAAACAATTCAGTTCACCCTTTAACGGTATATGGCGATAATTAGAAAGTAATTCAATAAAATGAGCATAGTCTCTTATCGGAATAAAAAGATCAACTTCAGGCAATTCTTTTTTTAAATCATTAAGATAACGTTCAACTAAACAACCAGTAACCACTAAAAATTTATGATAAGCACTCATTTCAAGGATGGTTTCGATCGATTCTTCTTTACTATCTTTAATAAAACCACACGTGTTAACGATGATGATATCCGCTTCTTCCGGAGAGGAAGTTATTTCAAGACCATTTTCTTTCATGAGTCCCATCATCATTTCCGAATCGACGAGATTCTTAGCACATCCTAAACTAACTAAACCAACTTTCATAATTCAACCTCGCATTTAATTATAATTATTTATTTAATTTAAGCAAGAAAAAAGTCGAAGCCTTACGCTCCGACTTTTGTTTAGTTTTTTTTCTAGAAGAATGCGGAAATACCACCGACAAGGGCAAGTGCAACGCATACCCAATAAATAATTAACCAAACATTTTTATTTTTCTTGAAGAATTCTAGATTTAAGGCGCCGTATGCTGTAACAATCAAGCAGATTGAAATCAAAAGATCAGCAACCTTTTTTAAAACATCGAGGAAACCCCATGTTACGCCAAAAGCTCCTAATAAGGTAATCACTCCAAATAGAAATAAAGCAACAAAAGAAGCGATTCCAAAAACTAGATTAAATGTTGATTTTTTCATTTTCCTTACCTCCGATAAATATTATAATTTATCGCAATTATTTTTTCTATAATAATGTTTAATTTTTTAACAATTGAAATACAGAATTTGATTGTTATAATTTATTTGGATAAGCGTATGTTAAAATTACTTTGGATTTGTTTTTTATTAAGTTTTATTCCGACAAATTGTCGAGAACTTGATGCCCGCTTTGTGCAAGCAAAACCGGCAGAATTTTCATATGAACTAAGCGCCGAAGAAGAGCCTCTTTACTCTCTTCAAGCAAATTTTAATTATTTAAATCTCGACAATACTTTATCTAATTATCGTGGTAAAAATGTAAAAGTCGCAGTCATCGATTCGGGTCTTGATATCGATCATCAAGAATTCAAGGATTCTAATGGCAACTTGGTTAATATCTCTTATGATTCTGCTTATGTCAAACGCAATGTGAATACTGGCGCAATAAGTTTTCAAACGATAACTGACTACGGATTTTCTATAATCGACGATGACAATGCTCAATATAATAGTCACGGAACTGCGGTATGCGGTGTGATCGCTTCTAGAGTAAATAAAGTAGGCATTACCGGAATTGCTCCTGAAGTTGAATTGATGGTATTAAAGACCGAATATTACATTGATCAATTAAAAGAAGGTATTTTTTATGCCGTTGACCATGGCGCTAAGATTATTAATTTATCTTGCGTTATTTATAAATCTTCTTATAGTGCTATTGACTCATATTTCACTTCGGCAATCAATTATGCTAAAAACAAAGGAGTGATTATCGTAGCCGCTGCCGGCAATGATTCTAAAACCGAAAAAGCCTATCCGGCAGCATATTCCGATGTGATTGGTGTTGGAGCGTTAGCTGATGGAAGCGGTAGTTCATTAGCCTCTTTTTCCAATTATGGTATTGATAATACCACTTTAGTTGCTCCGGGAACTTTCTATTTACCTAAAAATACTGCTTCCGATTATTATACCAAAGTCAGCGGAACTTCTTTCGCTTGTCCTGCCGTAACCGCAGCGATCGCTCTTTTTGAATCAAAATTTCCGGATGCGACGCGCGAACAAGTAATCGAAAAGCTTTTAAAATCCACCGACGATTTAGGCAATACTCAAGAATTCGGAAACGGGCGCCTTAATATTTCACGTTACTTAGCTCAATACCCTGTCACCGGTGTGCAACTTAGTGAACATGAATTGACTTTGGAAGTTGGCGAACA
>CANQCZ010000023.1 GCA_947591215.1 uncultured Bacilli bacterium
GTAAATCGCACTCCTACATTAGTCTTTGTAAAAGAAGGAAACGAATTTTATCGTGAACAATACAGCAATAATTTTTTAATTGCCGAAGAAGTCGCTCGAATTCTTTTCGATAAAATCGCCCCAAACGGTCCTTTTTTAGCCAATGACATCTATCGCAAGACGATGGTAAATGATATCACCGGTGTTGAATATTTGAATGATTATTATACAATCGATTATCTGGCAACCGAATCTTTAGATAGTATCATTCAAGAAAGTAAAGCGACGGTTTATTACGCCCGTTCCACTTGCAGCGATTGTCAATACTTCGATAAAAATTTTATCTTAGAATACCTTAAATCTTCTTCAAAGAAACTTTATATATTCGATACTATTGAAATTCGCGAAGATGAAAAATTGTGGACTTCATTTAAAGCAACTTATCAATTTGACAACTATCGTTCCGGTCGGGTTCCGACAATCGTCACTTATAAAAACGGCATTAAAGATTCGATGATCGTTTACGTAAATGACGAGATAGTCAAAAATGACGAGGGCAAATACGAAGTTATCGATTCTTTTTATAACGATTTAATCGGATTAACCGGAGATAGTTTTTTAGAAGTCTATGAAGCTTGCGCCTCATTTCAACACCCGCTTATAAAAGATTATTTGGACAATAACTTATAATTAAGGAACACTAAAATTTCCTTTTTAACTATTTTGAAAAAGCAGTAGTTTTAATTTGCTTTATCAAACTATCACTCCTATAATAATAACTTGGAAAAAGTACTATATATACTTTTAGGAGGCTTTTTATGAACACAATTGTTATGATAGCTATCATGATGATTTTGGGAATGCTTTCTACAAGACTAATGAAGGTTTTAAAACTTCCAAACGTTACCGGATATCTTATCGTCGGTCTTATAATTGGAATCCTCGTTAATCCTGCAACAAGTTTTTTGCCAAAAGAATTCTTAGATAACTTAGGAATGAAAGAAACGATCGATGGGCTAGGAATCATATCCGATGTTGCCCTTGGCTTTATCGCTTATTCAATCGGTGTGGAATTTAAACTGAGCCATATTAAAGAACTCGGCAAAAATATCGTAATTATCACTTTTTTCCAAGCGATTACAACTACGATTCTCGTCGACCTTGCTTTGATAATAATCGGAACTCCACTACCGACCGCGCTATGTTTAGGCGCTATTGCCACTGCGACGGCTCCTGCTGCGACATTGATGGTTGTTCGTCAATATAAGGCACGTGGTCCTTTAGTTAACACCTTACTTCCTGTCGTCGCTTTTGACGATGCTATTGGGTTAATGATTTTTGCGGTTTCGTTATCGATTGCCAAAGTTTTAAGCGATGATTCGGCAGCGATAACTTTCCAAGCCATCGCATTAGAACCTCTTTGTGAGATTCTCTTCTCATTAGTGATCGGTTTTGTCGTCGGCCTTATTCTCGCCTTATCGATGAAATTCTTTAAATCGCGGGCTTCTCGCTTATCGCTAATGATTTCGGCGGTCTTGCTTTGTACCGGTCTTTCATTAAACAAATTTGATTTTTTCGGTGCATTTCACTTCCAACTTTCAAGTCTACTTACATGTATGATGGTCGGCGCGGCCTTTGTCAATTTCCGAGAAGATGCCACAAAAATTATTGAAGGTACCGAAAGATGGACTCCCCCGCTATTTATGATGTTTTTCGTTCTTTCGGGAGCCGAACTTGATATAACCTTAATCGCCAGTGCCGGAATTATCTTTATAGTCTACGTCGTTGTTCGTTGCATCGGAAAATATTTCGGAGCTTTCTTGGGTGGCGTTGTTGCCAAATCCGACAAAGCAACTAGAAATTACCTCGGTTTGACTTTATTTCCCCAAGCCGGTGTTGCAATCGGAATGGCAGGCATCGTCGCCAATGAATTAGCGGGCGATGTCGGAAATCGCATTAAAGCCGTCGTATTATGTGCGACGCTTGTCTATGAATTATTCGGACCGGTCGTCACTAAAATCGCTCTTAACAAAGCCGGTGAAATTCCAACTCCGGAGCAATTAGAAGCCGAACAACACATGAAAGATTTGGCCTTAGATCATTCTCACGCTCAAGAAAAATCAAGTGGTCTTACTGATCGACAGTTCACTCCTAATTCCAACAAATAAACATAATTACCAATTACTTCCGCTTGAAAATCAGGCGGAAGTTTTTTTATATTGTTAACGAAGGGGGAATTAATATGAATCAAAAATATTTTGCTACGGGAATCCTTATTATCTCTACCATGATTTCGGGAATAACGTGTAATTCTTACGAAGCATTTGCCACAAGGCTTTTATCTCAAAATGACATCGTTGAAACAAATACCACTACCGCATCCAAAGAAGAAACTTTTGAATCATCTTCTAATAATAATTTAAATGAAATTCATACGACCGATTCTTTAACTGATTGTGAATCTTCGCTTAACAATCATTATCAATTTCACAATCGTTATCGTCTATACATTAATCCTTCCGTACAGTATCACAATGCCTACTATGGCAATCTTGGAACCGAAGGACGTCATATGAATGATATCGCTCATTATCTTGACGATTTACTTAAAGAACAGACAAATCTTATCGTCAAATGCAACTACGATCACAACGATGAACAAAAGGCTCTAAGTTTATCACAATCCGTCGCTGACAGTAACGCTTTTAATGCCGATTTTCATCTTGCGCTTCATTCTAATGCCGGAGGTGGAAGTGGTTCTGAAATTTGGACTTCCGCTAAAGATGAATCCAAATCTTTTGCTAAATCAGTCCTTGATGCCGTCAATCAATTGCTTCCCTTTCCTTCGCGAGGGAGCAAAGATTGCAAAAATGCCTTGTACGAAATAAAAAACACTAAAGCCACAAGCATTCTTTTAGAAGTTCTGTTTCACGATGATAAAAGTCAAGCGGAATTTATCATCACTCACAAAAGAGAAATCGCTCAAAAGCTTTTTGAAGGCATAATAAAATATTTATCTTCAATCGACAATTAAAAAAGCCCTTTTGGGCTTTTATCTTTTCTTATAATCTTTAAGTATTTTTTTCATCTCATCGACACTCATCGAACGAATATAAGGAACTTTGGTGTAAGTGACCTCATAGTTTTCGTGTGAAAGTTTTCTTTCATCATCGAAAATTCCGTATTCGTCAGCGATTTCATAAGGATCTCCTTCAATACCTAATTCTTTCATTGCGATAATCAAATTTTGAAAGCTACGATCTTGTTCATTCATAGTATCACCTCGCTAATAGTATAAACAAGAACTTAAAATCCTATCCAAAGAGCCGTTTGTTTTAAATTGTAATTATGATATGATGTGATTGTTAAAATTAGGAGAAACTATTATGATTGAAAAAACCGGCATCATTCATAATATGAATAAAACCTTTGTCTTTGCTTTGGCACCTACAAAGTTTATTTTTCGCTTACGTGCCAAAAAGAACAATTTAAAACATGTCGACATTGTTTATGTCGATAAATACATGGTTCAGTATCATCGCTCTAATGAGATTATAGTAAATGAAAAAACGATGGAAAAAGTTGCAAGTGATGAACTTTTCGATTTTTTTGAGGTAATTCTCGATCTGAAAATGATTGCGGTTCGCTATTATTTCCGTCTTGAAGATCAAGATGAAACAATATACTATGGCAATTATCGATTTTTTAAAGAGCCGATTCAAACAATCGATTTGATGTTTGATTGTATCATCAAAGTTCATGAACATGAAATCTTTCAAATTCCCTCATGGGCCAACAAAGCAATATTTTATCAAATATTTCCCGATCGATTTGCTAAAGACGATGATCATTATGATGACTTTTGGCATCAAACTCCTCTGCACGATACATTCTTACGCGGTGGTAATTTAAAAGGCATCATCAAAAAATTGGATTATTTGCAAGATTTGGGGATTACCGCAATATACTTGAATCCGATCTTTTTATCTTCTTCTTTTCATAAATACGATACCATAGATTATCTATGTGTCGATCCGCAATTCGGGGACTTTGAAACTTTGCATTTATTGATTGAGGAAGCACATAAACTCAATATTAAGGTATTATTAGATGCCGTATTTAATCATACGAGTCTCGATTTTTTTGCCTTTAAAGATCTTTTGATTAATCAAGAACATTCACGTTATAAGGAATGGTATTATCCTCTTTCTTTTCCGATTCAAATACCGCAAAATTACACTCAAAAACCGAATTATCTCTCTTTTGCTTATGTCGGAAGCATGCCTAAGTTAAATACCGAAAATGAAGAAGTCCGCAATTACATTTTTAAAGTCGTTGATTTTTATATGAAAGAATTCAAAATTGACGGATGGCGACTTGATGTTGCCGATGAAATTCCTCACGAATTTTGGCGACTTTTTCGTAAACATGTCAAAAAAATCAATAGTGAAGCTTTGATTATGGGTGAAGTTTGGTATGATGCTAGCGAATGGCTAACCGGAGATCAGTTTGACACTGTCATGAATTATCTTTTAAGATCCAGTTTATTAGAATGGCTTGGAAAAAAAACAATCACGGCTTCTGCCTTTTTAAATAATCTGGCTTCACTTCGAGGAAAATTGCATCCATTTGCCTACAATGCGATGACAAATTTAATCGATTCCCATGATACCGAACGTTTTTTACACACTGTTAATGAAGATTTTAATCTCTTTAAAATCGCTTTAACCGTTCAATTTACTTTAAATGGTATGCCGATGATCTATTATGGCGATGAAATTGGAATGAGCGGTGACAATGATCCTGATTGCCGTCGTGGCATGATTTGGGATTTTACTAAACAAAATCAAACAATAAAAACTTTTTATAAAACTTTAATTAATTTAAGAAAAAATCATCCCGCTCTTTACAATGGCGAAATCACGATGTCCTTTTCAAGTGACAGCGACAATGTTTGTGCCTACATAAAAAGAAACGAATTCGAAGAACTACTAATCATCTTAAATGCTTCGGATAATGATTTTTATAATGAAAATTTATCACATGGATACGACTTAATTAATGGAGTTTTGTTTGAAGGAAAAATCAAAGCCAAAAATTCTTTAATTATAAAAATAAAATAAAAAAGACTTAGAGTTTTAATCTCAATGAGATATTAAATATTTCTAAGTCTTTTTATTTTGGATTATTTAACTATTTTTAGTAGCGTAAATTTGTAACCAGCCACCTTTATCCCAAATGTTGATGTAGATAGTATAATTACCCGATTCTTTAACTCTGATTTTTCCAAGTGGGCTTGAAGTATATTTCCAATAAGTGCCGTTTTTATTACCTTTATCATCTAATGAATCGCCGTGTTCATCAGTATTAAGCGCTTCTAAATAAGTGTCGGTATAATTGCCGTTTTGGACATCGGCAGAAAGGGTATATCCGATACCATCGGCTTTATTAGATTTTGTAGTCGGGTAGACATCTGAAGTATAACCCCATGACGCATCAATCGTTTCCGTGGAGAAGAACATAAATTCATATCCCGCTTCTAATGTCGCGGTAACACTCCATTCATCAACATTCAAAATAGTGGAGAAACCTTTGGTAAGATAATATTTTGTCGTACTATCCTTACTGTCGGCTAAATATTGACCCGAAGGAGTATCGATGTCACCGCCGCTTGAAGATGAGGATGAAGAGGAAGATGAGGAAGTATTGCCTCCATTTCCGTTTTCATCAAACCATGCTTCTAAAATAACATTTCCATTGGCAGGAACAACATCGACTCTTCTTAAGCCACCACCGCTTGTACTCGGCATAACCCAATAAAGGAATTTATTGCCCATACTATTGCTAATGACATCCGCACCCGGCAATGCACTTCCAACTAAAGCAGTATAAGCATAACCATATTCAAGTTTCATATCATCGATAGCCTTGCCGGCTTCACCATTGAATCGACCATATTTAGTTAAATTAAGATACACAGTATTCTCTACTGTTCCAACCGAAGGATTATTTGAATTTTCTAAACCACCATTAGAAGTAGAAACCTGATTGCTTGAAGGATTGCTGTTTGAAGTAGGTTCTCCACCTCCGCCACCGCCACATGATACCATAAGTACCATTAAGGCTATAGTTAATAAAGCTTGTTTTTTCATTTTGGCTTCCTCCTATTTCAAAACAATCGTTCCATATGATGGAAGAGTTCCTTTGCTAGCGCCACCATTTTCGAATAAAACAGTGGAACCACTCATTTGGATATTGGCGGAACTAGAGCCATAGTTGTGATAAATATAAATCGTTTCATTGCCGTATTTTAAACTATACGCAAAGACATTTTGATTATCTGTGGTTAAACCAGTATACGTACCATGGATAATCGCTTCATGATCATTCTTCAATTTTGTCAATTGTTTGAAGAATGAAAGCATCGAAGTAGAATCCTTTTCTTGCTCAGCGACGGATTTTAAAGTATTGCGATTGTAATCGTCCCATGTGACCTTGTATCCGCTGAAGTTATAAGAAGTAACCATATCTTCCCCTTCTTGATTACTCCACTTCATCGGTTGACGATACCATCTATCGTTATTCCAATCTTTGCCGATTGCATCTGCTGGAGCATTGGAACTATTATTACTAATGATATTTCCGCTCATTCCGAGTTCATCACCATAATAGATGAATGAAAGGCCCGGCATCAATATTTGATTAGCAGCGTAGATTTTGGCTTTTTTGATAGCTGTTTGAGCGTTCGCTGCAGTGATAGCAACGTGAGTTTCACTAGAAGAACCTCCGATTTTACTCACATTATTATTAACGTGATTGAGCATTCTTTCAACGTCGTGGTTTGAAGTAAACGGAGCATTGATTGCTTGACCACCATGAGCATTGTTATAATATCCGTATTTATTCGGTACAATTCTGTTTCCTTCCACTTGAGCATTGTTTTCATGACCATAGAAATTGTTGTAAACAAAGTGATAGTAAGCAGCAAAATCAAATAAAGAATCAACGCCTTGATAATAATCGGCAATTCTTTGATCCCAACCATCGAAGTTTTCTCCAACCACATAAGCATCTGGATTGATCGATTTAATACGAGCTGAGAATTCTCTGAAGAAATTGATGTTCTTGGTTTTATTTGCGGAATAGTCGACATTCTTGGCAGAATCGAAATCTGCGGTTATTTCATCGTTAGCGCTCTTAGTTACTTCATCAGCCATATAGACGTGCTTTACCGCATCGATTCTAAATCCGTCTAAACCAAAGCCAAGCCAGTATTTAGCGACATCGATCATCGCATCGCGGGTTCCTTGGTAATCGTAGTTCAATTCCGGCATGGAGCTTGAGAATTTACCATAATAGTAATAATTGGTAACCCCAAATTGATACCATGGTCCGATACAATTTCCATCAGAATCGCGGTTGATTTTAATTCCACCGGTTAAAGTTTGTCCATCGGAAGAATATCTCCATTGATAATAGTTACGATATTCGATTTCAGAATTATCGATTGCAGTACCGGTCGCTAAACTGGCAGAACGTTTAAACCAAATATTATTAAGAGAAGTATGGTTGACAACTAAGTCCATAATTACTTTCATTCCTAATTTGTGAGCTTCATAAATCAATTCACGGTAATCCGCTCTGGTTCCAAATCGGGAATCAATATTGTAGTAATCGATGACATCATATCCGTGATATGATTCACATTCTTGAACCGGAGTTAACCACAATACGTCAACATTTAATTCTTTT
The DNA here is from genome assembly GCA_947591215.1 of uncultured Bacilli bacterium. Lineage (GTDB taxonomy): Bacteria > Bacillota_I > Bacilli_A > RFN20 > CAG-449 > CANQAG01. Next base: position 7,732 of record CANQCZ010000023.1, read on the forward strand.
AAATATGGTAATTTTAAAGTAATACCTTTGATATCGCCGTATCCATCGCCATTGCTGTCAGCAAAGCTCGATACTTGAATTTGATATCCGACCCCGGCCGTATTACGGAAAGCATCGGAGGTCTTGGAAAGTGGATACGCGTTCTTAGCGGAAGAATTCACACCGCCTTTTGAAACGTAATCGCCGCCCTTATCATTTTTAAATGGATCTTCAGCAACGGCACCGGTATAGGTTAAAGTATAATTTACTGAATTACCTTGTGTACAGAAGACATGAATCGAACCATCTTCACGAACTAAATCCGGAATATTATCTATGTAAACATCACCACCGGAATCACTTGTCCACATCCCGGTAGTATTGTTTCTAGAAGAATCTAAGACCAGCAAAAATCCGACCTTAGTAGCACCTTTGAAATTCGCATTTGAAAGATCGATGTCAGCAATCGCACCACTTTGATCATATCTAATCCAGTTATAAACCGTTCCGGCTTTATCAAGCGGTACTTTTTGCCAAGCCCAAACAATCCATTCACCATAATCTTTTTGGGTGTTAGCTTCACGTAAATAGTGAATATAAAGATGACCGCTTTGTGACCAGTCACTCATCGAATCTTCGTATTCTTCGGGTGATTTATCGGCCGCATTGATTACTTCTGCTTGCGATTTAGCGACCGTTATCGCACTAGCGCTAGTAAACGCCACTAAAGCTAGCATCAAACCCGCAAATAGGCGTTTTCTTAAATTAACTTTCATATTTTTCTACCTTTCTATTTTGAGGCTTCAATCCAGAATTGACCCCATTCATTGACGTAAATGTCGTAAGTTCCGGCAACAGCACATTGAATGTTTTCACCACCATAACTATCATCAACGCCTCTAAAGTTATTGATTACCGGTGATTCTTTATTTACGCCTTCCCATCCAAACCAAGTGCTGCCATCCGTCACTTTGAAAGTATCGTTAACTTGGAATTTAATGCCGAGATACATTCCTTTATCATTGGGATTGTTTGGATTTATCGTTAGCGATACGCCTCCACCAATATCCCAACCATCGCTTCCCCATAAGGAACCTTCTCCACAGATATACCATCCGGATTTTCCGATTTCCACCTCTTTTTCAGTGAGACCTGAAACTTCAAAAGTCGTATTACTATGAACAATGTAGGAATACAAATCATTTTGCATTTGTAATACCGTTCCGTTAGCTTTAACTTCCGGAGTTCCTTCATAGTTATTTCCAATGGCTAACTTGAATCTGATTTCATCACCATCATCAGCGGATTTTATTAAAGTTCCATCGGGATTAATGTAACTAAATCCAATTCCGGATTTATAAGTAATTTGATAAGTTTTAGCAACATACGGATCTTCTTCTGCGCCTTCTCCTAAAGGATCAGCTGCATATGCCGTCCATCCTGCATAAATATTGAGACCTTCATCCGGTACGACCGTGTTATCAAAGTCAAACGCTTTCATACAGTAAGGATCTTCATACCATCTGCTGAATACGTAGCCCATTCTTCGAGGCGTACTTGGCGAAGACACCTTCGTGCCTGGCGTGGCGGGAACTACTAAATAAGTCTTATCATTTTCAAAATTGTAACTAAATCTTACAGCGACCATTCCTTCCGGGATTACGACGCTTGTTTCACCGGGAGTCGATGATGTATCACTGCTAGATACATTAGATGAATTATCTTCTACCGGTGAATCATTATTTCCACATCCCGCCAAAGTCAAACTTAATAGGAGGACACTACAGATACCTAATAATTTTTTATTCATCTTCTTTTCCTCCTTAAGCCTTTATAAGAACGACCGATTCGTTAGCAGCTACACTATACGCAGTGCTTGATTGTCCGTTTGTCACCAAACCGGATTTGTTAAAGATTACTTTATAGGTGCCACCTAAAGAGTAATTAGATCCACTTGCCGAGTGAATGACGTAGAGTTCTTGATTGTTATAATTGATTTTATATCCAATCGTAGAACCTTCTCCACTCACAATCGTCAATGCGCCAGATACTCCTGCGCTAGTCGCAATTCTAAATCCCGGATAAGTTTTACGCAAAGTAATCAAATCTTTATAATATTTGAAGACATCGCTATATTTTAACTTTTGATCCCATTTTAATGAATTTGTATAATCAGTGGAACGATATGAATTGTGATCGTAACCGGCACTATTGATTTCACCATAAGATGAATTAGGATCTTTGGGTTTGCTTCGTAAGAAGTCTTGTCCGGCAAGCATAAACGGAATACCTTCTGACAACATGATAATCGAATCAGCTTGGTTGTTGCGAAGTTTGATTGTCACATCATTTGTGGTACGAGGGGAAGTTGCAATCTTATCGTGCAAAGTCAAGTTATCGTGACAAGCGACATAATTGACAACTCTAGTCGGATCGACACTCGAACCATTGAACGTTCCTTTGATACCATTGACAATCTTCCAAACATTGGAGACATTATTTTGGACGAATCCGGTGCTAGTATCGTTATTTTCACCTTTGACGGCATCTCTTATTTGATCGTTGAAACCACCGACTCCATCAATAGTTTTTAACGTATTTTGATTAGTTGAAACGTAACCGTCATAAGTAGCTCCATATCCACCCCAAGGTTCACCATAAACCATGGCTTGCGGATAGATTTCTTGGCATTGCTTATAAACAGTTTCCATAGTGGTTGTATCAAGTAAGGCCATAAGGTCAAATCTAAATCCCGATAAATTATATTCATTAAACCAGAACTTAGTTGAATCAGTGATAAATTTTCTAACCATCGGACGTTGTGAAGCAACTTCATTGCCACAGCCAGAGCCATTTAAGAACGCTCCGTCAGCATTGGTTCGATGATAGTAATTTGGAACAATCAAATTAAAATTGGAATTTGAAGTTCTTGCCGTATGATTGAATACGACATCCATATTGACTGCAATTCCGGCTTCCGTCAATCCCATCATCATTTGTTTGAATTCTTTAATTCTCACTAAACCATCGTAAGGATTAGATGAATAGGAACCCTCTAAACAATTGTAGTTAAGTGGATCATAACCCCAGTTGTAATTAGGTTGTTCAAGGGATTCATCCACAGATGAGATATCGTAAACCGGCATTAATTGAATATGAGTTATACCTAGTTCTTTTAAATGATCAAAACCGGTAGTAACACTTCTTCCGTTAGCACTATAACTAGTACCCTTTTCGATGACTCCGAGATATTTACCGGCATTTTCCTCACTGCCGCCCCATGAAGGATCGATTGTTAAATCACGCACATGGGTTTCGTAAATAATCGCATCGGTAGCGTTTTTAATCACATTAGGACGTTTTCCGATTTCAAATCCGATTTCTTCATTGATTTTATCGAAGTCGACAACTAAGCCACGTTCGCCATTGATACCACAACCCTTAGCATATGGATCAACAACCTCATTGGAACGGCTGCCGTTATAAACGGTGTAGGTGTAATAAACTCCGTGTAAATTGGTATATTCGGTATGGGACCAAACACCTTGTTGCTCTTTGTGCATCACATAACGATGAGAAGGTGTCGATGAAACAATGATACCATCTTGTCGATATGACGAAGGAGTTCCATTATTATATAGATTCAAGACAACTTTAGAAGAAAGCGGCGCCCACAATTTAAAGGTTGTCGTTTTATGATCTTTGGAAAATGTGACACCTAAATCGTCACCATAATAAGTGAAATTATTGTAGAATTGCGGATAATCATAAAGTCGCGAACTATCAACCGTTAATCCACGTGTTCCACTTTCGAAATCTACTTCGATTCGATAAGATTTTTCAAGTGCGATATCTTCCGCAAACTTTGCTTTAATTAAATTTGTAGTGTATGTGAATTGATAATTATTGATTACAACTTCATCAGCATAAACTCTAAATTTGTCTGCAGTTAAGGTTTGTGAAGTGAGAACATTTACTTCAAGAGTTGTCATATCAGTAAATGATGCGGTTTTAATTTTATCGTTTTTCGCTTCATCTGCGGTTTTGTAAACTTGAGTAAAACCTTGGTAAATATAGACTTCGTAAAGTCCACCTTCTGCAGTTGCCGGGATTTCAATAAAACGATCGTCAGCAATATCTCTTATCCCCGATGTCCAATCTTTGTAACGGATAATAAATCCGAGTGTTGTTGAACCTTTTAATATAGGATCAGATACAAGGTCAACATCGAGGTAGACACCGTAATCATCGGTGGCTAAAGAGCCGTCGCTGGTTTTTAAAAAGTCGTATTGCTCGCCCTCTGCACTTTTTGGTTCATATTGCCAAATCCAAATATTCCAATCTTTATAATTGGCATCGTCTCGGCAATAATGAATCCTTACCTTTTCAGTTGTGCTTTCCTCAGCTTTCGCCACAGACGTGTGCGGAAGTACCAGTATTGCAACAAGCGCAATGAAAATGGTAAGTATTTTGAAATGTTTTTTCATGCAAAAAACCTCCTATTGACAATAATAGCATTACATCGCCTTTTTTGAAAGCGATTTCATTATTTTTTTACAATAACTTAACTTTAATTTAACTCTTGATAATCCTTAATATTAATGGTATCTATGAAATTAAAATATTAATCCGAATCCGGCTTTTGACCATCGTGTGATTGCCATTTGCAGTCCATAAGTTTCATTTCCGTGAATACCGCTTTAAACGATGATTTTTCCGGACTACAAGCATAAATTCCAAATTGAATTTCTTCCTCAGCCTTAAATAAGTGACAAATTCTCATTTGATGAAAATTTTTGCCATCAAGTGAACACTCCACACAAAAATCCATTTCACGACGACTTAAGCGATACCACATCGCCTTAATAGAAGCATCGATTTCAGTCGTAGCCCAATCAGAATATCCATTATTAGTGATGACACTCCCTAAATGTTGATATGTTTCATTTTCATATTCTATTGAAGCTTTAAGCCAATTTTCACTATCGAGATAAACCACTATGCCACATTGATCGAAACGATGTTTACTATCGAACTCCGTCTTCACTACAAAGGAAAAAAACTTCTCTGCGGTTTTCATCTGTAATAATGGAGCATTATCGTTACGGAAATGGTAATAAGTTCTTTGCCATAAATCCGTATATGGTTCCGTGATAATTTCAATTTTATTTTTATCGATGCAGTAATTATGCGGCATTCTGATCCATTTTAATTTGTCTGTTTGAAACACTTTTTCTAACCTCGCTATTAAATTATGTAAATTGTATCATCATATGAATTAATAAAACGACAATAATTCATTATTTAAAAAATATTTTAGATAAATTTTTTAATATTTTTTTGCGTTTTCTTATAAAATGATTGAATTTTTAATCCTTTAATCGTTAATTTAATTATAAAGGTAGGAGATATAATATGAAGCGATCATTTAAAAGATATGAAAAAAAATACTATATTTCCAAAGAAACCAGGGATCGTTTGATTGAAATAATCAAACCTTATATGTATGAAGACAAGCATTGTAAAGATGGTGCACGTTATCTGGTGCGAAACATTTATTATGATACCGACGACAATTACCTTATTCACCACTCGGTTTTAAAACCTAATTATAAAGCTAAATTAAGAGTACGGAAATATGGCGAATATGGCGATAATCAAGACCAATATTTTTTGGAAATAAAACGAAAAATCGATAAAATTGTCGCTAAAAGGCGCATTAAACTCACTAAGCAAGAACTTGACGATTTAATTAAAAATTATCAAAAACCGATCCGAAATTCATATATTGACAATCAGATTATTGACGAGATTACATATTTTATAAGCCTTTACAAAGTGAAACCAATTTGTTATATTTCATACGAGCGGTTAGCTTTTTTTGCAAAAGACGATGAGGAATTCAGAATCACTTTCGATGAGAATATCATCGGAAGACGTCAAAATCTCGACTTTGATTCTGCAGATGGCGAATTATCTTTAATCAAAGATGATTATTGCATTATGGAAATAAAAATAATCGGCGCCGTTCCATTATGGTTTTCAAAAGCTCTTTCGGAGCTTAAAATTTATCCTCATTCTTTTTCAAAATATGGTACCGATTATGAGATGCGTGTAACGAAAGGAGAACTACAACATGCCCGATAATATATTCGATTCGATTTTAAAACAAAATCTCGATGTCTTAACGATTTTTATCGTAATTATCGCTTCTGCTCTTTTGGGACTTGTTCTTTCAGGAGCTTATTTATTGATTAAACGAAAAGATGGTTATGCCGTTGATTTTCCGTTAACGCTTATCATTCTTCCGGTGATTGTCGCGATGATTATTATGCTCGTAGGCAATAATACCGCGCGGGCTTTTTCTCTTGCCGGAATTTTTGCTTTGACAAGATTTAGAAGCGAACCGAAAGACACGATCGATATTACATATATTTTTATTTGTGTGGCCATCGGATTAGCGAATGGTTTAGGTTATATCGGATATGCGGTACTTTTTACCATTATCATTATCTTAATTTTAATTGCTTTATATTTTTCAAAGTTCGGGGCACCATCATTACGAATTATGAATTTGAAAATTGTAATTCCCGAAGATATCAATTATGAGAATCTTTTTGATGAAACTATCAAATTATATTGCCTTGAGTACCGCCTTAAAAAAGTGCGCACTACCGATTTTGGAACGATGTTTGAACTTACATACACCATAAAAATGAAAAAAGACGCCGATCAAAAAAAGTTTATAGATGAACTTCGGGTTAAAAATGGTAATCTTCCAATCACCCTTACCGTTAAAAGATTTGAATAAAGAGTCTCCTTTTTTTGAAAATACATATTATAAAGATAAAAATTCATAGATTTTTTATGATAAATAAGGTATCATATAATATAAATAAGGAGAAATCAGATTTCAATGGACGTTGACCCTAGTGACACTTGCAGTATTCAAATAGAAATCTATCATATAAAATTAATTCGATTTTTATGTGAACTATCTAATGATAGTTTGCATCTTTTTTGATGTTTTAAGGAGAAATTATTAACATGCCTGACTATCTGCAGATAATTATTATCGTGATATTATTATTATTTTCCGCTTTTTTCAGCGGAGCTGAAACTTCCTATACTTCACTTAACAAAATAAAATTACGAACCAGCGCCGAAAATGGTGATAAAAATGCCGAAAAGGTTTTAAAAGCCAGTGAAAATTACGATCGTTTGATTTCTACCCTTTTAATCGGAAACAACATCGTAAATATTACTTCGGCCTCTATTGCGACCGTCCTTTTTGTCAATGTCTACGGACAAAACGGCACTTGGATTTCAACGATAGTGATGACTTTAATCGTTTTAGTGTTTTGTGAAGTTCTTCCTAAAGCGATTGCTAAAGAACGTCCTGAATATTTTGCCAAACTTTTTAATCCTTTCGTGGTATTTTTGACTTACGCTTTTTTACCTTTGAGTTTCATTTTGGAAAAAATTAAAAATGGCTTTTCTCATCTATTTAAAAAGAAAGCGACTGAAGAAACTTTTTCGGAAGAAGAATTGTTGACAATTTTCGATGAGCTTGAAGAAGAAGGAAAAATTAAACCTTATGAAAATGAGTTAATCTCTTCCGCTATAAAATTTGATGATATCGAAGTTAAGGAAATCCTCACTCCTCGTAACGAAGTAGTGGGAGTTCCAATCGACGCTTCGTTTAAAGAGGTTTACGATATCTTTCAAGAATCGCGATATACACGGGTTCCCGTTTATCATGAAACTTTGGATAATATCGTCGGTCTTTTACACGAAAAAAATTTTTTCAAATTTTTGGTTGAGAATGAGGATAATACCGAAAGTTTCGAAGTAAAAAAATTAATGACTGATGTTTTCTTTCTTTCCGAAGAAACTAAAATTTCCGTCGCTTTAAAAATTTTTCAAGAAAAGAAAACCCATATGGCTGTAGTTTTAGATCAGTTTGATGGTACCCTCGGCATTGTTACTTTAGAGGATATTATCGAAGAATTAATCGGTGAAATCTTCGATGAAACCGATGAAATTTTCGAAGAAGTTAAACAATTAGACGAAAACAATTACTTAGTGAGCGGTAAAGAAATGCTCTTTGATGCCTTTGATACGATGGAAATCGAACCTGAAGAAGGGCTTGAAAATCAGACTATTAATTCTTGGTTAGGTCGTGAATTCGGACGAATCCCAACTTCCGGCGATAACCTTATTTATCAAGATGATTGGAAAGTGATGGTTGTTTCCGCCAACAAAAAAGGCGCTATCCAAGTGCGTTTTACACATAGTAAAGATTAGAGGTATTTAATATGGGCAAACCTTTAGCCGATTTCATTCGCCCTACTTCATTCGATGAAGTAGTAGGTCAAACACATTTAGTCGGTCCTCATGGCATTTTACGTCGCATTATCGCTTCATCGTCTTTGCCAAACATGATTTTTTATGGACCTTCCGGAACCGGAAAAACGACGATTGCCCGGATCATCGCCAAAATGACCGAGCGCAAATTTTACATTTTAAATGCTACCAGTGCTTCAACAAGCGATATAAAAGATATCATCGCTTCATTGGGCGATTTAGAACATTCAAATGGTGTTCTTTTATATCTTGATGAAATTCAATACTTTAGCAAAAAACAGCAACAATCATTGTTGGAGTTCATTGAAAACGGACAGATTGTCTTGATTGCTTCGACAACTGAAAATCCCTATTTTTACATTTATAACGCCATTCTTTCACGTTCGACGATTTTCGAATTTAAAGCTGTTTCGGAAGAGGAAATCTTGCAAGCGTTAAAACGCGCGGTTAAGGTTTATTGCGAGAATACCAATGTACAAGTCGAGATTGATAAAGGAGTTTTAGAACAGATTGCTCGTGCCGCAAGAGGCGATGTTCGTCGTGCCATAAATTCTGTCGAGTTACTTTTTCTTTCTTCTAATAACGTTCATAATTGCTATCATTTTACTCTCGATGATGTATCCGTCGTCCTCGATAATGGGGCTATCCGCTATGATCGCGATGGCGACATCCATTATGACTTACTTTCGGCTTTTCAAAAATCGATTCGCGGTTCTGATCCCGATGCTGCAATTCACTATTTAGCTCGATTGCTATCTTCAAACGACATCATTTCACCCGCCCGTCGTCTATTAGTGATTGCTAGTGAAGATATCGGTCTCAGTAATCCTCAAGCAATTTCAATCGTCAAAGCGTGCGTTGATAGTGCTTTTCAATTAGGGATGCCGGAAGCCAGAATCCCTCTTGCAGAAGCGGTATTGTTTTTAGCAACTGCGCCAAAGTCTAACTCAGCTATCTGTGCTATCGATAGCGCCTTAGAAGATATTAAGCAAGGAAATTACGGAGACATTCCTTCTAATCTTCAAGACACTCACTATCAAGGAGCGGAAAAACTAGGTCATGGCATAGGCTATATTTATCCACATGGTCACCCTCATAACTATGTTGAGCAACAATATTTGCCTGACAAATTAAAAAATGTTAAATACTACACTTATGGCGATAATAAAATCGAACAACTGGCAAAAAAATATTGGGATGAAATCAAAAAGAAATAACCATCGATATTTTATGTTTGATAATTGTCACGAAATTTGTTTAAAATTATGTAAAAGCGAGGTGTCTAATGATGTATGGTGAAGAAGTAGTAGAAAGAATTCTTTTTACTGAAAACGACATTAAAGAAGTTTGCGCAAAACTCGGAAAGCAGATTTACGAAGATTACAAAGAACGTAATCCGATTTTAATTTGCACTCTTAAAGGAAGCTTTATGTTTTTTGCCGAACTTGTCAAAAATATCGGAGCGGATTTTTCCGTAGAATACATCAAAGCTTCTTCTTACATCGGCGCTCACACTTCAGGCGAAGTAAAATTATCCGGTTTCTTTACTAATTTTGAAGTCAAAAATCGCGACATTTTAATCGTGGAAGATATCGTTGATACCGGTTTAACAATTCAAAAACTAACAAAATTCTTGTTGGAAAAAGGCGCAACATCAGTCGAAGTTGTGACCATGTTAAATAAAAAAGTAAGACGAATTGTCGATGTTACCCCTAAATATGTCGGATTTGAAATTCCCGATCTTTTTGTTATCGGATATGGCTTGGATTATAACGAAAAATATCGCAATATTCCTTTTATCGGAATTATGAATCCTAAATTTATCGAAAAATAATTACTTTAAAAAATCAACGATGAGATTTATTACCTTTCGATGACCTGTGGCATTTAAAATCAAATGAGACATTCGTGGCATTATTATAATCGAAAAATTTTTGCAATATTGACTGACATGTTCAATGGAAGAATACGGTACTAATTGATCGCAATCGCCCCAGATTAATAGAGTTTTAGAATTGATGATATCAAGTCCCTCATTGCAGCATTTGATGATTTTCTTAAAGGTCTTAAAGGAACGCAAATTATAATTAGGCATCAATTGCTTCACTAATAAACGAACCGATTTTCGATCGTTGATCAACAGTTCTTTTTGCTTAGACAATACTTCATTATGATGAGAAAAATGCGCCAAAAGATAATCGAAAAAATATCTTACTCTTGATGTCATCGATTGTAAATTAAAGTATTCGTTTGATGGAGCAAGCAAAACCAATTTATTTACTTCATGGTGTGAAGCGATATATGCTGCTAGGGCACCACCTAGCGAAAAACCGATGATATCCACACTATCGTATTTTTTATTCAATACATCAAATTCTTTCATTACAAATAAAAATGTTTCTTCAACTTTAAACTCTTTTAAATGATTTTTTAATCCGTGCCCTGGAAGATTTTTGTTGCTAACTTCATCATAAATTTTTTCTAAATAAGGTATTAAATTAATAAAATCAGAGGCGTCAGTTGCAAATCCATGGATCAATAATACCGCACGAGTCATTTTATCACCTAAGTAGTAGTTTTTCCGTTTTTAAACCATTTTTATAATTATCTTCACACTCTTACTATAAAATAAATGATATAATACTTTTCATAAGGAGCTAACATTATGAATCTTAATATTTTTACTTCGATTTCCTCAGAACCTACTGAAGGAGAATCTTCGATTGATTTTAATCAAATTTTGTACGATATAGTTCATTGGCTGAGTACTAATGGCGTAAAATTGTTGCTTGGCTTAATCGGACTTTTTATTTGTTTTAAAATTATCAATTTTATCAGTAAACGCGTCAATAAGATTATGTTAAAGCGAAATGTCGATTTAACCGCAACTAAAATTACACAGCGTTTTGTAAAAATCGGCTTAAAACTTTTGGTCTTTATGCTATTTTTATCTTTTGTCGGTATTGATACTGCCGGTATCGGAGCCGCGATTGCCTCTTTGGCGGTTACTATCGGTTTAGCCCTTCAAGGATCTTTATCAAATATCGCCGGCGGCATTGTGATTCTTATTACCCGTCCTTTTAAAGTCGGGGATTTGATTGAAACCGGCGACATTATCGGAACCGTCGATGATATCCGCGCTTTTCATACCATCGTCATTACTCCCGACAATAAAGTAGTGACTTTGCCTAACGGAGCCTTATCCAATAGCAATATCATCAATCACTTCTCTAAGAAAATACGACGTCTTGATTTAGTCTTTTCCATTAGTTATGATGATGACTTTAAAAAAGCACAGGAAATCATTCTTGATATCGCCAAAAATAATCCTAAAGTTTTAGTCTTACCTGAACCAAGCGCTAGGGTTAGCGAACATGGTGCTAGCGCCATTAATATAACCGCAAAACTTTGGGTAAACAGTGAAAATTATTACGATACTAAATTTGAGATGCTTGAAGAAGTGAAAACTGCATTTGATAAAAATAATATTACGATTCCCTTTAATCAAATGGATGTTCATCTCGATCAAAAAAACAGCGACAAATAAATCGCTGTTTTTTTTGCAAAATTTTTAATTACAGAACTCCTTCAATCGTCAACCGTTCAAGAACCAATCGCGGTTTAGCACCGGTTACCGCGATAGTAAGTTTCCCTGAATTGATTTTAGCGTTATCCATCACACAATTTAAAGTAGCATTGGTAATTTCATCGAATTCTTGTAAGACCACATAAGAATCATCATCGTCGCTCAATAAGAAGAAAACTTTATTTGTTTCACTATATTTGCCAAGCGTAGTAAGTTTGATTGAATCGATTTTAGTGAAATCGTGCTGGATTGTCATATAGTGTAAAGATAGGTTATCTAAAGCATCATTAATCCCTTCAGGAACTGAAGTAGCAGCCTTCGAGCCTCCGAAACGGAACTCACCCGAAAAATTACCGCACGATGAGAAAAAGATTTCAAAATCGCTTAACTTGATAGTGGCACTACTATATGAAGTCGGGACATTTTTGGCTTTGCTGAACGATTCATCAAGCAAAACTTCACTATTGCCTTTTAATTCATCGAAACTTTTACGTGCCTCAAGCAAAACTCCATAATTAGTTATTAATGCTTTTTGTTCATTAGTTAAAGCATTATACAATTTTTCGGCATATTCGATAGCCTCTTTGGATTTCAAAGTTACTTCACCGATAGCATCGATTGCTTCAATCGTCAATCTTACCGCTTCTTTATCAAATAATGCCTGGTATTCCTCGCGAGCAGCAACTAAAATTTCATAATAATCTGCGACTTGCGATTTAAGTTCACTTTTTAATTCAGTATACATCGCTTCGGCCTTTTCGATCAACGGAAGCGAATCAAGAGTTACTTTATCGATCGCTTCAACCGCGGCGATAAATTCATCGATTAATTCCTCATCGGTTTTAACAACTTTTTCATAAGGATTATTGTCATTCAATGCTCCTGGTCCAGAATACTCTTTGTCATAAATCATTTCGATAAATTCCGGATGATCGATAAACGGATTTCGATTATGCTGGTAATCCTTGTAAATGATATTATTGCGATTGACTTCATAACTATCGACCGGATCTTGTCCGGAAGTTGCCCATTTATATAAATCATCGAAATTGCCATGCTCGCCTTTAGCACCGCTTGAAAAATCACGATAGCGAGATGAAGACGGAGAATCTAATTCCAAATCCGGTTCACCTTTATTTGTTCCTTTATCTCCTTCATAACGAACCGCCATATAAAAGATGGTTCTCGCGGTATCGCCTTTAAATTCATCACTGGGTTCAAAAGTGTCACGTGAAGTATCACGACGATTATTGCCATGATATCCGGAGAGTAACTCACCACCTTCGGCAAAATCCATATTACTTCTTGTCGAATTAAGATTACTGTTACATGGATGAAGGTTATGCAAATCGCTCCCCGCCGGAGAAGTGGTTCCAAAATCTCCGTGACTTTTAGCCCAAACGTGTTCTTTATTGTAAGAAGTCGACAAATTTGTAGTTCCGGTATAAAAAAGCATCAGTTGGTTATTATCATTAGGATTGACATCGATTTTTTTAAAAAAATCAGTCGTACTACTATATCCAAAAGTGTCATGATCATCGATCAACTCGTGCAACGCTTGTTTTAAATCTTCACCTACTTTTCCTCTTACCGGTTCATAAAAATCACTAGGGAAATTTGGCGCGATGGTTGAATTAAACCATTTAGTAGTATCCATTCCTCCATTAGATCCGGAAGAAGAGCTAGAAGAACCGGAAGAAGAACTACTAACGCTTGATGAAGCACTAGAATCAGATGAAGATGAAGAATCATCGGAACTAGCGCTACTAGAATTAGATGAAGTATCACTAGAGGAAGATATTTCTCCTGAAGAAATACTTTCACTAGAAGCAGTACTCTCTTGAACACTTGAATCTACCGATGTTTGATTTTGAGATGTATCACTTTGCGATGATTCGACGCTTAATACACCACTAGTATCATCTATTTTTGAATCAGAGGAACTTGTCTCGGTATTTTGTAAATTACACGCACTGACATTAAGCAAAAGTGCTAGCAATAAAACAGTTTTATTAATTTTCATAATACACCTCACTGCGTATATTTATTATATATCCTAAAGTAGTTTTAGTCTAGATAGTAAACAAATTAAAAATGTTAATGTTAATTATAAAAGTAAGTGCAACAAACAAAGAAAGAAACGGAAAGAAAATGTTGCAAACAGAAGTAAAATTACAA
>CANQCZ010000024.1 GCA_947591215.1 uncultured Bacilli bacterium
TACTCTAGTTATTTTTGCTCTTTTATATCTTTAGATATAATTTCCTTATTTTTGCTCTCTTCTCCAAAAGTCAGGTTATATCAAAAAAAATTATTTTAGAAATGATTAAAAAAAAATTTTTATTTTCCTTGTTAATTATAAAAGCAAGTGCAACAAACAAAAAAGAAACGGGAAGAAAATGTTGCAAACAGAAGTAAAATTACAATTTATAATAAAAGAGCCTTCTTCGAGAGAAAGGAGAAAAAAAATATGAAGAAGGAATATGAGCAATTAAATGGAATTCAAAGAACACAATTGCTTTCTTCTACTTCATATTAGACTTTTTTTCTTATTTAACTATATTTTTATTTTCCACTTGTAAAAGGATTTTTAATTAGAATTTAAGATTATAATTAATTATTGAATTATGATTTTTAAAAAATTCATTTAATTATTTACATTTTACTAGTTGCAGGATTTTTTATAAATTTATCAAATTATTAATCTCTCTTTTCAACGGGTTTACTACTACTATCTTCTATTGGAAATTTTATTAAAACTGGATTATGTTTAAAATTATATCTCTCGTTTTCTTTAGGAAATTCTAAATAATTACCATATACTCTTTTTAGATAAGAATCGTAATCACCGAAAGAAGTAAAAGTAGTATTTTCAAAAGTATAATTTCTTATATTTTCTAACATTTTTTGTGTTACTGATTCTTTTCCATATGGATAAGCACTACCACACACTTGATATAAATCCGATTCGGTGTTATTGTATTTTTGCGATTCAATAAGATATTTTTCTTTTAATCGCAATTTTGAACAAGGATAAAGAAATGCTATACTTTTCTTAATGAAACCACGAAATTTATTTTTTGATGGGATTCTATATTTGCCAAAAATAAGAAATATATACCATTTAAGTTTCAGTTTTTGCTTTTTTTGCTGTTGTTTATTTAAAGGAATTTTATCTAACGCAAAAATATCCACAAATAATTCATGAGATATTTTTAAATGTTTGTTACTATTCTCAACAAATTCCGTATTTTTATATTTAATTTTTAAAAATGGTAAAAAATTATTTTTATCAAGATAACATATATCTAAATGAAATTTATCGTTAAGATTCTCTTTACATGCCAAGATAAATTTTTCATAATCAATTCTTTTAATAGCTATATCAACATCGTCATCCCATGGTATGAATCCTTTATGACGAACAGCGCCTAAGAGTGTTCCTGCAATAATATAATAATCTATTTTGTATTTTTCGCACAATCTTTTAATCTCAATCATCATTTCCAATTGATATAAGTGCATCTCTTGATAAATTTTTTGTATATCTTCCATAACTTATGAACATATTATTTCGATAAATTTAGCGATTTGCTGATGGCTAAATCATCGACTACTTTAACTCCTATATATTATTTTATATGATTCAATATTAATTCATCAATAAAATTTATCAATTCATTAAATTATATAAGTAGATAGAAAAAATGCACTTAATTAAAATTTATAAATCAAATGAAACTTCAAAAAGTAAAAAATTATTTATTTCACAAAAATATAAAACGATTATAAAATCGGTAAATTAAAACATGTAATACTAGAAGCCTATCTAAATCTTCAAATATTATCTTAATAGTTATTTTGTGCAAAAGATCCAATCGTTATTGATAATCGCTTATGCAACATAACCTCATCATGAAAATAGATGCAAAAAAATTTATATGCGTTTTAACAAACATTAATTTTCAAAATTGTCAGTGACCCTTATAAAATAAATAAAGTTTAATAATGTAATTATATTTAATAAATTATATCTAGTTTATCAATCTTAAACTATGGTGATGCATTAATATTTCAATTAATTAATCAATTAGATTATTCAGCACTTCATACCATTGCTCACAGACTCTATCTATTTTAACTTGAGACTTAATAGATTGAGCGTTTAATGAAATTATATCTAGTTTATATTTGTTACGTACTACATACTCCATTTTTTCAATAAGTTTATACTGATCTCTAACATCAATTAAAAAACCATTTTCATTATCAGTAATAAACATTTTAGCCCCTCCTGGAGGACAATCTGTACAAATACACGGCATTCCAATAACTAGTGCTTCCAACATTGAATTTGATAAGCCTTCATAATCAGATACTAACACAAAACATAACGATCTTTCCATTATGTGATGAATATCATTATTATGGCCTAATAAACGTATAAAATTTTCTGCTTTCAGTTCACATATTAAACTCTTTAACAAATTATATTCTTCTCCATCACCATATATTTCTAAAATATAATCTTGATACTTTTGGTGAAATAGCACAAAACTTTTGATAAGAAAAGGAAGGTTCTTTTGCTTAGTTAGTCGACAAGCAGTAATAAATGTATTAGAATTGCTTCCATTCCATCTTGGTAAATTTTCAGTATCGACAGGATTAACAATAATAAGACTTTTTTTTAAAATATTATCTTTTTTGAAATAATTCATAGCATCTGGAGTTTGAAAAACTATTTTTTTAGCTTTTTTTACTACATACTTGCGTAACCATGTTTTGATAAACCCTCCTACTTTAATTTTTGGGTCAGTTCTAAAAGAATAAATAATTTTAATTTTTTTATGCAAAGAGTAAACTATTTCATTTCTTAAAAAAGAAATTGCTATATCAATTTTGTTATCCTTTAAAAGTTTATAAATTGTCTTATTTCTCTCTATTAGTTTAAAAGTACTATTAGTACTTTTTGTTTTAATATTTACATATTTAATTTTTTCATCAAGAAAGTATTCTTTTTTATCATTAAAAACAGCAATAAATAGAACAAAATAATCGTGATTAGCCAAATAATTGGAAATTATTGACGCTACGCGTTCTGCGCCACCATCTGATAAACCAGGGGATATAAAAGCAATTTTTTTTTGTTTTTCATCTTTCATAATCCAACCTCCTCATTTTAATTATTAAAATATTAAGAATTATTTTTTTCTGTTTTTGTATAGCCTTGGCTTTCAATATCCTTATTGACAATATCTTCACCAGATTGGTTTTTCAAAATTTCTTTAGAAGCTTTTGATAATCCATCATTTATTGTAGCACAAACATCACATGTGGAAAGTTTATCTAAATCTTCCTTTGTAACTTTTCCATCTCGGTAGTCCCTTACAATCTTATTTTCATACATTGAATATTTTTTCTTTTTAAACAATCTTAAAAACTTGTGTTTTATTACCCATAAAGTAGGTTTCCAAATATATTTTTTCATAGCCGGAGAAACAGAACCAATCATCCAGCAATTTCTATCACAACATCTTACTTTAGCTCTTACTTCATCCGCTTGAGATGAATTCCATAATTCATCCCATGTTTGAGTATTTAAATTACCCATAACTTCTTTATCTTTTGTTCCATTGCATGGCATTACATCACCATAGGGATCAATGAAAAAAGTATCGAAAGACATATCACAATTTAACAGTCTCTTTTGTCCAAAAATATAATTAATCAATCCGTGATTAAAATAAGCTCTAAACCATTTTTTAGGTGAATTAGATTTTAATAATTCATTTATTAAATCTTCAAAATTTTGAGCGACCATTAATCTGTCATGAATGATGTTTTTAGCTTCAACAAAATAAAAAGAATTGTGTAACGATGCAGTAGCAAATTCCATACCTAATTCTTCGCTCTTTTTATACAATGCGACTAAATCCGGAGCATTTTTATCTTGAACAGTCATGCCAAACCCAACATCAGGATGTTTCATCTCGACTAGTTTTTTTAATGTTGAATAACCTCTATTGAATCCATCTGGTAAGCCCCTAATTTCATTATTTGTATCTTCAAGACCTTCAATAGAAATACGGATACCAACATTGGGAAATTCCTTACATAAATCGATAATGCGATCTGTAAAAAAGCCATTAGTAGAAATGACAATCCGATCTGATTTTTTGTATAACTCACGAACAATATCTTTAAGATCCTGACGAATAAAAGGTTCACCACCGGTAATATTAGTAAAATACATTGGTGGAAGCTTTTTGATTGTCTCAATAGATATTTCCTCTTCTGGTAATGATGGTGCTTTATATCTATTGCACATTGTGCATCTTGCATTACATCTATAAGTTACTATTACAGTACCATTAAGTTTTTTTGCCATATTAAAATTCCTTTCCTATTTGACTTAATAAATTAATAACATATTTTTCAGGATTGAAAGTATTTTGCGCTTTTAATAGTGAATTATTCTCAAATATTTCATATTCTTTTTCATTAAGTTGATAAAGTTTATTGATAGCATTTACCAAAGAATCAATGTTTTTTGCTTCAAAAATAAAACCATTTTTTCCATTTTCCACTAATTCTAAAAGTCCTCCTAAATTTGAAACAATTAAAGGTCTTCCTTTAGCCATCGCTTCCATGGCAGAATATGGTCCATTTTCGTACCACTCCGATGGAAGAACAACTACTTTAGCTTTTGATACATATTCTTCAAGTTCCTTACCCGTCTTAAATCCTAATAATTGAACTTTATCATCTATATTTAATTCTTTTACTAATCGTTTACAATCTTCTTCAATTGGTCCTGTTCCTAAAATTATTAATTCTTGATTTACATATTGCATAGCGCTAATAAGCGTAAGAACTCCTTTTTCTTTCGATAATCTTCCAAAGTATAAAATATAATCTTTTACATCATTGGATATTCCATATCTCACATCAGCACTTAATGGGTTGGGAATATATACAATTTTAGATGTTGTAAATTTTGCTTTTTCTAATTTATTTTTGTAAAAATTAGATGGGCAAATATACACATCTACTTTGTTATACCATCCATGTTTTTTTATTTGTTTAGCTTCATACATAGATAAATAACTCATTAACTTCGAACCATGTACGCATTTATTTTTTAGACAATGTTTAAAATTTCCATCCAAACATTTTTCACATATATTTAAATTTCCATCTAACATTGTATATGAAGGACAGATTGTAATTAAATCGTGCATTGTCCAAACGATCTTAATATTTGAATTATAATCTTTAATAGCATCTATAATCGAACATGTAATCTGTTTATGTACTAAATTTAGAATTACTACATCCGGATTTTCAGCCTTTAATAATTCAGTTATTTTTTTATATGCTTCTTTTGAATAAACAATATGAAAAACCATCTTTAATTTAGATTTTATTCCACCTTTTTTAGAAACATTTGAAATAAAATATTTATCTTGTTCACAAGGAATATTTTTTTCATCGTGCATTGAAAAGAATATTACTTCATGTCCAGCCTTATTTAATGCTTCAGCAATAGTAAAATAATATGTTTCCGATCCACCTTTTTTATAATGAAACTTATTTACTAATAGTATCTTCAAAATGTTTACCTCCTATAAATTTTCAATGTACGATTAACAACTTCATCCCATGTATAAGAAATGATCGAATCAGTATGAGAATTTATATTTAAATTTATAATTTTTTTTAGTTGATGCCTTAATCTATCAACATCTCCTTTTTTAAATACAAAACAATCTTCATTAATAACCTCAGTATTTTCAGGTATATCACTTACCAAACAAGTATTACCATAGCTAAGTGCTTCAAGCAAGCTTATTGGCATTCCTTCGACATCTGAAGGTAAAACATATAGATATGCATTTGAATATAATTCTTGCAATTCTTGTCCTTCCACAAAACCTGTTGTGATTATTGAAGAATCACCCTTAACCTTATCCATTATTTCATTAAAATAATCAGAGCAATGCGAATCTCCCCCTGCTAAAACAAGAGTCATATTTGTATTTATTTGTTTCTTAACTAATTTCCAAGCATCAATTAAATAATGTACTCCCTTTTCTGGAACAATGCGTGCTAAGAAAAGTACATAACTATTTTTAGTCAGTCCATATTTTTCTTTTATAATTTCAGGATCATGAAATTCTGGTTGCACAACCCCATTTGGAATAATATTTGTTTCGCGTCCATACGTTTCTTTAAAGTAATTATAATTATTTTTAGATAAAACAATTATATCATCTGCATATTTTACAATTTTTCGTTCGGCCTTCTTAATTATTTTAGATGCAAAACCCTTCCACTTTCCTCTTTGCCAATCGAGACCATGAATCGTTACAATAAGTTTAACACCTTTTCTCTTAGCTTTTTTTTGTAACAGATTTAAAAAAAGGCATGTTCCTTCAGCATGATAGTGAACAATATCTACTTTCTTATTTTTTATAAGTTTTCTTATTTTTAAAGTTGCAAATAATGAATAAATTATAGCATCTAATGATTTTTTATCAACAGTAAATACTTCTTCAATTGCACAGCCCTTATGGGAATCAATCTTTTGATAATTTTTTCTTTTACGATTAAATATCGTTACTTGATGACCTAGAGAAACTAACCTAGATGATAATTCCTCCACAACAATTTCGATTCCTCCTTCACGGGAAGGCACGTATTTATGACCAAGCATTACTATCTTCATTAATTTTTCCTCATTTAATAAATGGATGTTAACGGAAATATAATAACATATTTTTTTATTTAATAATATATATTTAATTTATATTAAAATATCAAAAGCTGTAAGCGTCAAAAATTTCAGAAATTCGACTATATTCGAACGAAAAGTAAAATCTTAACTTTATATTACAATTAAATCTTTCAAAGTAAAATATTTTATAATTCTTCATCTAAAGGATTATAACTTTCTATCAATGAGTGTTTTTAAAGATAATTTTCCATCTAATCCATAGCAATTGCTATTTGAAAATATAAAAATATAATTACCGATAAATCAACACCATTTCAAGTATTAGGGAACATAAATTTTTTTCCTGATACATGCTTTTTAAGCAGAACATTTCATCAATTTCAGTGAATGATTTTTGAAATATCGCTTCTTTCTTTTAAGCTTTAGAAATTGAATCATATATTTCTATAAAATTTATTTTAGTATAATTCACCAATATAAATTAGTTACATTAGAAATGTCGCTATATCTAAATAATCTTGTAAGGACGCAAACGGAGCCTCACTTGATCTAGTTGGACTAAACTTATATAAAAAAATATTAAATATTCGGCCATAACATTTTGATTTATCATAATCAATAATTGTATAAATATTGTATTAATCAAACCTACCTTTTCTTTGGTATTCATCAACCTTTTCTTGAGCATAGGCATTGCCTTGTCTAGCAGCTTTTAAATACCATTCATAAGCAATTCTAAGATTTTTTTCAACACCTTGGCCAATTTCATAACAAATGCCTAACATATATTGACTATAGCTATATCCTTGTTGTGCTGATTTTGTAAACAAATAAGCAGCTATTTTATAATCTCTTTCAACTCCTCGACCAATTTTATAGCAATAACCCAAACTTCATTGAGCAGTAGCAAATCCTTGATTAGCGGCTCTAGCGTACCAATAAGCCGCATCTTCATCATTTTTTTCTACTCCAAAACCCCAAGAATAACAAATACCTAGTTCGTATTGAGCAAGAGCATAATTTCTGTTTGCAGCTTTTGACCACCAATAGGTAGCCATATAATAATCTTTACTAACTCCACCTTTTCCAAAATAATAGCAGCAAACTAAAAATGCTGCCCTACAACACTATCCGCTTTTGATTCAAAAAACTTAAACAAGCTACTTTCTTTATTTTGATCAATAATAACATCAGTAAAGAAATAACCCATTTCAATTTTTTGATAAAATTCTTCTATAGTATTACTTTTATCTTTTTAATAATAGTTCATTGTGTTTCCTCTTTCTTTTTTATAACCTTAATGCTGTAATTGGGACAATATAAATATCAGTTCTTAAAGGCTTATGGAATATTTTTATCTTTGAAAATTTTTCTGCCTCATTTTGCACTTCTATACATACTGTTCCAAATATGGACAAATATAATTCTTTTTTTCATCTATAAATCTTTTGATGTAGTCTTTTTTTTAACGACATTTGTCATCACCACTAAATATTATTTAGCATACAATCAATTATTTACTATATATAACACTGTTTTTTTAATTTTATCATACATTGTAACTTGACAAGCGAATTATCGCTTATCAAAAGTGTTCTGCTTTTTATTACCACGAAATATTACAAATAGTTTATCAAAAGCATATTTTAGGCAATCATTAAAACTCCGATAACTAGTATTAGAGGATTATTTTTTAATCTTGCTTGTAATGAACGATTTTTTTTTGCAATAATTCTTATTCAATAAAATGATTATCAATGAAAAGGAAAGCATACTGGGTGAAGAAAATTTTCTTAATGTATTCTAAAAATACCGGTTAAAAGAATTTGCCAATTTCTTGAAAAAAAATAAAATTTTAACTACATTAGGAAATGAAAATTGGCAAGTAAGCACCATTAGAAGCATTTTAAGAAACAAATTCAAACACAAAACATTAATTCTTCTATAATAGATAACCTCTCAACATATGTTTCTATAATTAAACAAAGCAAAAATATTAATGATTTGTCCGACATTTCTTTTCGAGATCTTCAAAAACTTTAAAATTATTAATTTGATAAATTCCCCAAAAAATCTATGGCCTACAAAGTTAACGAGCTACCACGAAAGTGCTATAAAAAGAAAAAAACGTTCTATTATTTTTGACAATAGAACGAAATTATCTTTCATGGCAGGGGCTGAGGGAATCGAACCCCCAATAACGGTTTTGGAGACCGTTGCTATACCGTTTAACTAAGCCCCTAGAAAAATAGCTATAATTCTTTAGCTATTCGATTGACTAGGCCCATATCTACTCGACCTACAAAATTGATTTTAAAATATTTCATTATATTTGGCAAAGATTTATCGTCTAATTTTGAAATTTCATTTCTAATTTCTTCTTCTGAAAGCATTTTCGGAAGAAATACTTTTAACAACTCCTCTTGTTTTTCAATATCTAAAACTTTTTGTGAATTATTGACCTTAGCATAAGAAGATTTTTCATCTGCTAGTTCCTTTAATGATTTGACGATGATAGCAATTAAATCATTATCGTCAATTATTTCTCCTTTTTCTTTCTTTTCAATACTAGCAAGCATAAACTTATTAATAATCACAGAGTAAATTGCCCTAGCCACTGGATCATGAGCTTTCAATGCTTCCATATTTTTTCTTTTAATATCATCAATTAACATAATCTTAACCTCGTTAAATATTATAGTTCTATAAACTATTTATCGCAAGAATTATTAAAATGTTCTTCTTCAGTAGCTTTTTTCTCGGATTTAATTTCCCAATGTATCAAAACAGCGAGAATGGCCCTTAAAAGAATAATTGCACCAAGTATCCACAATTCATCTAAAGTTCTAACTACAACCGTTTTAATAATCTCAGCACCCATTTTAAATTCAAGCCCAAGTGCTAAAGAATTACCTAAATTGATTTTTATATTAAAACGCTCTTTCTTGATAGAAAATTTAAAAAAATAAAAAATAGCCTTAAAAGCTCCAAAAATAATCACAACAATCCCCATGATTTCTAACAATGAAATAACAATCGAGGCAAACATTTCAACGAATTTAGCTAGGCTATTCACAAAATTTTCCATTAATACCTCCTAACTTATTTACAGCAATATTATAACACATTTATGACGTAATAAAAAAGCCTTTACTTTTTTTGTATTATGCCTCGTTTAATTTATTAATAGCTAATAAAGTAATAATATAAATAGTTCATTCAATGCAAATTATTTAGCGCCTTCTTTTTTGAAAACAGCACCAAAAGTTAAAAAAATAAGTTTAATATCATACCAAAAAGATCTTTTGTTCTTTATATAATCTAAATCTAATTCAATCATTTGATCAAAAGTAGTGTTGCTTCTTCCTTTAACTTGCCATTCCCCTGTTAATCCTTGAGGAACAAGAAGTCTTTTTTTATCATATTCATTATAAAGTTTATATTCACGAACAGTACATGGTCTAGGTCCTACTACCGACATGTCGCCCTTTAAAATATTAATAAGCTGCGGTAATTCGTCAAGTGACGTTTTTCTGATTATTTTTCCAAATTTAGTAATTCGAGGATCGTTTTCCATTTTGAAAGTTATTCCGTCTGTTTCATTTTTATCCAACAAACCTTCTAATTCTTTTTCGGCACCTTCATGCATCGATCTAAATTTATAAAAATTAAAGGTTTTTCCGTTTTTACCGACTCTTTGCGAAACATAGATCATTTTTCCCTTGGAAGTACATTTAACCAAAATACCTACTATAACCATAATCGGTGAAAGTATTATAAGCGCCAAAAGCGAAAAAACAATATCAAAAGCTCGCTTAAAGAAGGCATAAATTTTACCACCTTTAACTATAACGTCATCATTTTCTAATTTATAATCAACACTAAAAGTTTCTGGAATATCGCTAATAGCAACTCCCCCACCACTTTCAATATTTTCTTCAAAATCTTTTTCCATTCCTAACAACACCCTTTTTAATTGTAGCACATTGCCACCTATACATTTATACTAAAAAAGAATGTTTGTGTCAACATTTATAATTGTCATTTAATTTCTATTTATTGGAAAAATTTTTAATCTTCAATATTTCTTTTTTTATATTGTTTGCATTAATTTCAAATATTTGTTCAGCAATTTTCATGCCATATTTTTTAATTATAAGTTCTTTCGTTTCTTTAAGATTAGGATATCGAGAATTAATATTGTGACAATCGCTTGAAATTAAATCAACCAAATTTTTTTTAAAGCATAGATGAGAAATTTTTTTAGCTTGTTTACCAAAAGATCCAAAGAGACTGGCGCTATCAATTTGTATTAAAGCACCTTGTTCTTTATAATTTAATATTTTTTCTGCATTTATATAGTTGTATCTTTCAGGATGAGCAATAATTGTTTTAAAGCCATTGGCTTTAAGATCAAATAATACATTCTCAATATCACAATTTTCATAAAAAGGATTAAATTCAATTAAGATATAATTTGAATCATTTAGTGTTTTAATTTCCCCCTGAATCAATTTTTCTAATAAATTTTCAGTGTAGTATATTTCACTACCAAGTAATAGTGTAATATTAAAAAAAGATACCTTCGAATAAAATTCATCAAAGAATTTATCTATATCTTTCTTTTTTAAAAATCTCTTATCACTATATTTTATATGTGGTGTGAGGACTATTGTATCAACACCATCGGCAATCTCTTTTTTTATCATCGCAAGCGATGTTTCCATATCCTTAGATCCATCATCAACATTGGGTAAGATATGGGTGTGAAAATCAATCATAAACATATCCTCCTTTATAAAAAGCACTTTTTACAAGTGCTTAATAATTAATTGTTATTTTGAACCGTATCGATACTTGTAGTAGTAATAAGATTTCTTCAACTTATCGTGTGTTACCACAATTCCTAAAATATTTATATTAGTATTTCTCAAGAGTTTCACACTTTTTATTAATTCGCCTTTTTTAGTGATACCAATTGACGCTACATTTATAACTCCATCGACAATTTGACCTAGAAGTAGGACATCACTGACTAAAAGAACTGGCGGCGTATCTAAAATAATATAATCATATTGTTCACGAAATTGTGATATTAGATTCTCTAACGCTTTGCTTTGGAGCACAACATTTGGGAAAATCGTCGATTTACCTGCTGTAATAATATCCAAATTGTCGCGAGTCTTTACAACTTCTTCTAAAGTAGCTTTTTTAGAGCAATAATCGACAATACCATTACGATTTTCAACACCTAATACACGATGGACATCACTACGACGCAAATCCAAATCAATAATAATCACTTTTTTACCCTGTTTGGCATAAAGGTTGGCCAAATTACAAGAAGTTGTGGTCTTACCTTCGCCTGGATTAGGCGAAGTAACCGCAAAAACTTTCACAGGTTTATCGATAGAAGATAAATCAATATTTACTTGTATAGTTTGATAAGCTTCGGAGTAAATAGAAGATAAATCTTCTAAAAGATAAGATTTTTTATTAGAACTAGTGCTTTCATGTTTAGTCATTTTTCTTCTCCTTTTTTGTTTCAAAATCAGGAATTACTCCTAGCACTTTGGCGTTTACAATTTTTTCAACATCTTCACTATTATGAATGTCGTTATTGGTTAATTCTTTTATAAACGCGATAGCAAGACCGATAACTAATCCTCCTACAAATCCTACAAGTATATAAATTGTTCTTCCGTTACTAACACTATAATATCCACTCGCCGACGAAGCTTCTTTAATAACTCCAGATAACAATTCATATTCATCAGCAGATATTGTTGTTATTTTACTAATAATAGACTCAACTGCCGCTTGTGCAAATTCACCCTCAGTTGAATTAAAATAAATTTTTACAATCAAAGAATTCTCAGTATTCGATACTGACAAACTAGATCTTAAAGAATTTAATAATGTTGGAAATCGGTCATTTTCTTTTAACTGTGCAATATATTCCGCATTGTAAAAGCCCTTCTGAGTCAAATCTTCGGCAACCTCTGTCAAAAATTTTTCTTCATAAAGATAGTCATTCAATGTCGGTACATATCTCAAGCCTGCAATAATACTATCTGTTCCGGTTTCTTTTTTTGAACTTGTATCAATTAATACCGATCCATTAGCTTGATATTTAGGAGCAACCATAACAAAGGCATAAACTATTGCCGCTGCTGTTGCTATAACTGTTGAAATAATTACTATTAGTATATTCTTTTTGATTATTCGCCACATGTCGATTAGCGATAATCCTTCTTTTTCTTGATCCATAAATAAATCTCCTTATAAGTCCTTTTTATTTTATCCGTATTTAATCAATACTTCAATACTTAAACATATTTTTAGGTATTTTATAACATTTTATCACTTTAAATGCAAAATTTTATGCACATTTTTCGTCTCTTCGATAATGCTATTTTTCATCGTCAAAGAGTCAAAAGCCTTTCTAAAATGCTTAAAGGGAAAGGTAAAAAAATGATAAATATAGGTTAAGGGAATCATTAATTTCTTTTCCTTTATTTTCGGATAACGCATATATAATATTTGGAGTTTCGGGAACATTTTACTCAAGAAAAATTTAAATTTACTCTGCCCTTGACCAGCCATCATATTTCCGATGTAAACATCACCATTTGCATAACCATGAATTCCCGAGCGAACAATGTAATCTAAAATCGTATTGGTGTCTTTTTCACTTAACGCCTCTTCATTCTTTTCAAAAATCACTTTAATTAACTTTTGCAAACTTTCATAAAACTCTTCTAATTTAAGTGATTTTAAATAAGAAATGACTTTCGTTTGATTCACTGTGTTGAATTTTAAAAAAAGATAAATATCTATAAGCGGTCGAATCCCGGCACCCGCCATCAACATATGATTTGAATAATGGTAAACTAAATAAGCTAATTCAAACTCTTTTTCAAATCGAAAGGATTCTTCAATAGTTTGAAGATGGTCGACATAATTTGTAAGAACTGCATCTTTAATATCGCTATTAATTAGATGATGATGCATTTCAACATTGATATTATTTCTAGTAAACAACGCTTCGTGAAGATTTTCTTTTTTATAATTAAATCCGCTGTTTTTAATCAATGACACAGCTTTATCATAATTATCATCAAGAATCAAACAATCTAAATCACCCATCGTCCGAATAGTGCGATCGGGATATAAATTGCGAAGATAGTAACCCTTTAAAAACATGAAATCAATATTATTTTCTTTTAATAACGTCGCGATTTCATTGGCTATTTCATCGTATTTTTCATGCAGCAAAAAAGCAGCATAATAATAGGTTTTTAGTCGTTTGTCTTTTGTCACTAAATACAATAAAGGCAATAAAGATTGGTCTTTAAAAAAGTCAAACATTTTTCGGTCAATTTTGACATCGGTTAATGTTTCACCTTTTAAAGCACAATTAATAATGTCGATGTATTCTTGATACTTCATTTATTCCGCTCCAATTCAATTGTTCGAACATTATCGATATCCAATCGTCGATGAGAAACGATAATTAGTGTTTTATCGAGATTTATTAAATCCTGCACTATTTGACGTTCATTGGTGTTATCTAATGCCGAAGTGAATTCATCAAGCAACATAACTTGCTTACCATTTAAAAGTGAAATAGCAATCAAGATTCTTTGAATTTGCCCCAAAGAAAGTCCTTGCCCTCTCTCTTTTAATTCGGTATCGATTCCTTTTTCCAATTTCATCAAATCATCATAAATTCGTGTCTTTTTCAAAGCCTCGACAATTTTTGAATCATCTTCTTCTCCGGAAAGAATCATAATGTTTTCACGAATAGTTCCCGAAAAAAGAATATTTTCCTGAGGTACATAAGAAAATAAATTTCGATTTCCAGCCGATAAGGGATATTTCTTACCGTCTTTTTCTAAGTATATTTCTCCTTTTTGCTGTCTATTAAATCCTAATATCAGATTAAATATCGTCGTTTTACCGATTCCTGATTCTCCTTTTATCAAGACGATTTCTCCCTTTTTTATTTTCATTGAAAAATTTTCAAGGACTTTTACATGATTATCATAAGCAAAATCGACACTATCAAATACTAGTGCATCAAAATCAGTTAATTGAACCGCGCTTTTTTCTTCATTTTCAAGTTTAAAGATATTTTCTAGCCGAACATATGAAACTCGATATACGGCAATGCCGTTAAATACCGTAGAAAAATTAGCCAAAGGATTTTCAATGTGACTTATCAATTGTAAAATCGCCGCGAAAGAACCATAAGTTAAAACTCCTAAATAAATCAAACTAGCCCCATAAACGATTCCAAAGGCGTAGATAATATTTAAGGCAGAAGAAACTCCAACACTTCCCACTAGTCCAACCATCAAAAGTTTTCTCTTGATCAATTTATTTTTATCTAACAATTGATCCATCATTTTTAAAGAACGCTTTTCGGCTTCCATCGCTTTAATAATTTTAGCATTTTCAATCGATTCTTGAACGTAGGCATTGACTTTACCGCCGATTTCCAAAGACGCTTTGTGCCATTTTTTAGCAAATTTAGTATAGATTCTAGCACCTATGATCATTAATAATCCAAAAGCTATCAAAATCAACAATAATCGCCAATCAATGATGGCCAAAGAAATCAACGCACAAACAAAGCGAGAAATATCGCCCCACAAAAAAGGAATTGCCGAAGTGACACCTGTGGCGACATTTTCAATGTCATGGAGAAAATTATTAGTATATTCGCCTGAATGTTGACTTGAAATTTCAAAAATCGTCTTATTTAATAAATTAGCGTAAATTTTTCTCTTTAAACCGAGGGTTATTTCAATATTATATTTATTTTTAATAACTCCGGAAGCGATTTTTATTCCCACTTGAAGAGCGATACAAACAACCAACAAACAGCCAAAAAGAATCACACCTTCAAGATTTTTATTAGTGGCAGCATCAATTAAGAATTTAGTAAAAAGTGCAAGGGCGATTAATATCGAAGCACCAAAGGCATTTAAGATGCTTAGGTAGTACATTTTTTTCTTATCGATCATGAGATTTTCCTACCTTTCAATCTAAATAGCATTCTCCTTAGCCACATTATACACCAAAAAAAGACAAAAAGCCGATAAAACAAATTGTTGACGCTATGTTCTTTGCCTTTCCGTTTAAAACTCACAACAACACCGATAACATTCTCTTTTGGTACATTTTCAAATACCACTTGATTATCACCGGTCACAATTAAATTCTCGCCCTTAATTTTTATAACACGATGCAAGACGTACGCATCATTTGCTCTTTTAAAAAAAATCGCATCGTGTTTTTTTATTTCAGTAGCTTTTTTTAAAGTAACAATATCCCCGGTATTAAAAACCGGTCGCATCGAAGTACCACGTACCGGAAAAGAAAATAGCTGATTTAAAGCTAAAGTTTCTTCCATCAAAGGAATCAAATCTTGAATACTTTTATTCATCTTCTAAAATACCGAGCTTTTTAAAATTTTCGAATATCTCCAATAGATCTTGCTTAGCAACATCTTCTTCTACCTCATATTCTTTAACTATAGCGCTTAAAATTTCTTCAAAACTTTTATTATCGAGAAGTTTTCGATAAATAAACAGTGCTGTTTCGTTTAAAGACACCAAAGAAGAAGTATCCAATCTTCCATCACTAAAAGGAACCAACACTTCATCTGGTCCGATTTTTTTTAAAAAGTAGTTTCCTGTAAGTTTCATAGTGATAATAACTCCTTTTCTATTATTTTAACAGCGTCATAAGAAATATCGCAAGTAAGTAAAAAACAAGGGAGCAAAATGAGACGGTCGACAAAGTAGTTCCAATGATCAAGTTCATCAAAATCCGCCGGCTGAACAACTTGAGTAATTAATCTTACAAATGCTTCTTTAGGTGTCAAACGAGATACTTCATTGATCTTTCCTTGTTGTAGAAAAACGATGGCTTTTAATGGAGCATGAATCGGATTATCTCTTCCATGTTTGCCGGAAAATGGTGTTCCATAAAGATACAACTTATCATTTTCAATAAGAATTGTGTTTTTGTCATCGTTAATATGCGAAACACCATATAGTTCTTTCCACAAATTAGTATGCGTTGATTTTCCCGTTCCCGATGGCGCGGTAAACAAATATCCGTTATCACGATATAAGATAGATGAACCATGAATCAAAAAAGCTTGTTCGCATTCTTCAATCAAGTGATTAAAAGCATATTGAACCATGATGATTTCTTTAGTAATATCGTCATTAAAGAGATCGACATGAGCAATGTTTCCATCATACGTTATTTTACCATATGCTTCTCCATCTAAGCCTAAGGGAATTTGCACAAATTTTCCGCTTTCATAACCTTTATAATAGGAATTGCTCTTCTTTAAATCACTAAAATTCAAATTTTGCTCTTTTACTCTTACGATGATTTTAAATTCTTCTTTATCATCATTTGTTTTATATTTTCTAAACCGCCACGATAAATAATCTTTATTTAAAAATTCAATTTCAAAATAATGTTTGGCGATGAAATACTTACTCATAACTATAGTCCGCTTTTGTAACAGAAACCGTCGAATTGGCTACGTTCAAAATAATGCTTAACTTTTCACCGACGCTCAATTCATAAACCTTAAAAGTTTGAGCGGTTGCTGAATCGTATAGAACCGAATTATCTCCGTTGTTTCCATATAAGATACCATTGGAGCACATAATTTTAAACTTCAACGGATATAAATCATTGTAATCATCTAACGAAGTAAATTCATATTGATAGATATCGTCGTTTATTTTAGAAAAAAGATATTGCTCATTATTTAAAGCTTCTGCCCACCCATTTCCTTCAAAAGCAAAATAGTAGTCATACGATGGGTCGGTCCATTGACCTTCATTTTCATAACTATAGTTAAGTTTCATTTCATTCAAATCGAGCGTAAAGCAAATCTTTTGATAGTCATTAAAGCCACTCAAAACCCCGTTAGGGCCACCTTCGACGATATTGAATTCGGCATCAAACCCATAATCGACGTTACCAAAGAAACTGCCATCATTGATTTTAAATTCGATTGAATTTCGATAAGATTTATCAATTTTGAAATCTAAGTTATAAATATTATCGTCAGCACTTTTTGTAAATTTATATTTATCTAACGCTTCCCAACTCGAAAAATCACCGACGAGATAAAAATTTCCGTTAACTGGCTTAATCGGCTTATCATCATTTCCATCATCATCTTCTTCTAAGGATACATGTTTCAATTTTCTATTTATGTAATTTTCAAACGTCAAGTTTCCGCTATACTCTTCAAGAGAAAAGCGAACTTCGTTATTTCTGATTCCACCGATTTCGCTTGTACGATAATCGTCACCATAATTTGCTTCAGCTAACTGATAATATTTGTTAAACTTCTCCGTCGTAAACCATCTTGAGATTTTTAATGCTTTACAATAATTATCAAAATCGGTTTTTACTTGATTTGATGAAGAAGCTAAAAGGGTCTTTAAATATAACGGATTTACTTGTTGACCACCATTACCTACGGCAATACGAGAATACATTTCAACCTCACTCATACCATTTCCGCTTGGATCCCAATCCTCGCATAATCCGAAAACTCGATCGTGATCATAGGGGATGATGATCATCTTACCATCAGTTCTTCGAATATAAAGATAATAGTTGTTGTAATTGTTACGCAAATCATCAGGGTCTCCAACAAGATAATTTATCGCTTCAAGACGAGCAAAATATTGCAGATCGATTTTTTGAGCAATATCATTATAAGTTCCGCTGTTTAAAGTCTCTAAAGCCGTTCTTAATCGATCATTATTATCGGTTCCTTTATTGGTTTTACGGTTATAAACTGGCACATATGCTCCGTTATCACGATCTTCTCCGATTTTTTGACCGGAGAATGAATCATAAGTCATATCGGGAGTTCCGCCACCGCTTCCCCGACCATAAGTTACCTTATAAAGATCACCGTATTTAGAGTTTGCCACTCCATTAGCGGCCGCTTTTTCTTCATCCCAAGTTCCCATATTGAGATAACTTTGATTAGAATCTAAATTTCTTTTGATAAATTCTTTATCGATAGTTTCATAAATCGAGCAAACTCCTAAATCAAGATTTCTGGTTCCATCATTGAAATCGAGATTGGCCAATGAAACGTGCGGCACCAATAATCCGTTGGCACGATAAATTTCATAAGCATAAATTTCTTTAACGTGGGAAGCATCGTGAGTCCGATTCCATTTGATATCTAATTTTTCTAAACCCAACAGATTACGATTTTTTCGCTCTTCCATTTCAGTAGGTGTATAAGTTTTAGCATCGTTACCATAGATAGCGACGTCATCAAACAATTCACCAAACGATAATTTATAGTGGGATTGATCCACTAGATTACCACTATCATCGAATGGATCGGATAATGACATATTTCCTTTAAGACGAATTCCGACATCATTAAAAGAATAATTGTAGTTTTCACCACATCTTGTAAGAGAAATAGTGACTTCTTTAGCAATGCGATAAATATCCGATTTAGCATAATTATAAAAATCAGATTTTAATTTCAAAATTTGATTTTTATCCATCTTAATTGAAATATTGACTTTATTATGCAAATCAAAAAGATCTTCATATGTCACTTCACCATTATTAGGACAAGTGTAAACTTTATCTTCATCATGAGTGTCAATTTGTCGATAATCGTCAGGAATTGTTACAGAGCTTTGATCATGTGAAGAATCACCGCTTGTATCACTTTGAACAAGCGAGCTTTGATTACTTTTCTCATCACTTTGAGTACCATTTGAACTCGAAGATTGGTTAAAAAGAGAACATGAGCTTAACGCAGCGAGTGTTAAAAGCAAACCTAATTTCATTTTTTTCATTTTAATTACCTCTTTTACGATCCTTGATATGGCCTTCATCAAGTGCGTGAATCATAATCATCGCACTTGTAACATTGGTCGCAAGTGGAACATTTTGAACATCGCAAAGTCTAAGCAGTGCTGAAATATCCGGTTCATGAGGTTGGGCCGTCAAGGGATCTCTTAAAAAAATCACCAAATCAAGTTCGCCATTGGCGAGCATTGAACCGATCTGTTGATCACCGCCCAAAGGACCGCTTTTCATGCGATGAATTTGCAATCCGGTTTCTCCCATTACTAAAGTACCCGTAGTTCCCGTAGCGTACAACGTATGTTTGGCCAGAATATCTTTATACTTTATGGCCAATTTAATCATCTCATCTTTTTTCTTGTCGTGTGCAATCAAAGCGACATTCATAATGACACTCTCCTTTTTTTAATTATAGCACCTAAAATATATCTTTTATAATATTATTTTATTTGACATGATAAGACTATTATTTAACCATAAATCAAAATTATTAAATTACAAGCGTCG
>CANQCZ010000025.1 GCA_947591215.1 uncultured Bacilli bacterium
CTTATCGCGCATAAAATACGACTCTTGATCGATAAATAGGTACGTGATTCTTTTGTACTCTAAGCGATAAACGTCGCATCTTTTCTTGCGCCATGACATTTGAACTTCAAAAGAAGCGAAAAGTTCTAACGATTCAAATGAAATATGTCTTAAAACTTCGCGATAAAGTGGAATGACGATCGTCACTTTTTGACGTCGTTCCGCTAACTTGGAACTCAACGAAAATAAAACATCGGCCAAGCCACCGCTTTTGGCAAATGGAAAGGCCTCGGAGGCCACCATCAAAACTTTCATTAAACTTTGTCTCCTTCTTTGATATATAACGGAATCTTTGCGTCTCCTTCCAATTTTCGCACATTCTCAATCGTCGCTTTTTTATCGATCACACAGTTTTCGATGATAGTGCCGCTTTTGATCGTCGCTTCTGAAAAAACGATGCAGTTACGGACATGGGCTCCTTTTTCGATTTTGCAAGAACGAGAAATGATGCTGGAAGTCACTTTTCCTTCGATGATCGAACCATTGGCGATATAGGAATCGCGAACTTTGGCACTCGCGGTATAATGAACCGGTGGAGAATCGTAAGTACGGGTAAAAATCGGCCAATCTTCATCTAATAAACCTAAATTATCTTTTTTAATAAATTCAAGCGAATATTTAAAATAGTGCTCTAACGAATTGAAATTTCGTAAATACCCTTCATATTCGTAGGTGTCGATCTCGATTTCCGAGCAGGCATAAGAAAGAATATCCCGCAAGGAAAAAAAGCCGCTTGCCCGTTGCGCCCGATTGAATAATTCGTCCAAAAAGTCACGGGAGATGACGTATGTTTCAAGCGAAATGTGCATATTGGTGACATTTCCGAAATTTTTTTGAATCATCTTGACGCGTCTATGATGATCGAGTATCAAACAATCACAATCGATAAAATCGTTCTTTTCACTCGGTTTGATGGTTTTATAAACCATCGTGATTTTGCTCTTATTCTTGATATGTTGATAAATCACTTTTGAAAAATCGAGACGATAGATCAAATGACATGGAGCAATCAATATGTAATCGGCATCGGCTTGATCGATGACCCAGCGATTTTCGATAATGTTGTTGATATCGTGATTATAAAGCGAATCGGCACCACCCTTTTCGTTATACATCAAAGATAAGGAACCGATTTTAGTGTTCGCGTTCCACATTTTTCCAGAGCCGATGTGCTTAATCAAAGAACGCGGTTTTTCTTTCACCAAAATACCGATGGTATCGATTTTGGAATTGGAAAAGTTCGATAAGGGAAAATCGACGAAAGCAAACCGCCCTAAAAAGGACGTGCTCGCCAACGGGCGTGTGTCAGTTATTCCGCGAAGATGCGGCGAATCGTGTAAGTTTACTAGGCCTAAAAATCGTGGCATAATGATCCCTACTTTCCTATTAAAACGATCTTCTTATCGTCGGAGTTGATGTTTCGCTCTTTAGCCACTTCAACGCCACTTGCGACAATCGCCTTATGAATAATCGCGTCGCGACGAATGATAGCCCCTGGCATAATCACCGAATCGTAAATCTCCGCTCCTTCTTCGATAATCACATCGGTAAAGATCACGGAGTGAAAGACCTTCCCGTCACATTTGACTCCTTGATTGATGATTGAATCGGAAATCAAAGCGTGGTGTCCGATGTATTGTGGCAAGGAACGGGTGTCTTCTGAAAGTATCTTAAAACTATCGTCAGCGTACAATCCCAAAGGATCGCCGTCGATTAAATCCATGTTGGCGCGCCATAACGATTCGATTGTTCCCACGTCACGCCAATATCCCACATAAGGAAAAGCGTACACTTTTAACTTTTGTTCGAGGATATAAGGAATGATGTTTTTGCCGAAATCGTAATTATTATTGCCACCGACTTTATTGCTAATGAGGACTTTCTTTAATATATCGTAATTGAAAATGTAAATTCCCATTGACGCGGTTAGAGAATCACTCGCAGTCGGCTTTTCGATAAACGCGGTAATCAAGCGATTTTCATCGAATTTTAAAATCCCAAAACGCGAGACGTCTTTCTTTTCGACCGTGATGGAAGCGATAGTAACATCCGCATTCTTTTCTCGATGAAATGCCAACATTTTGGCATAGTTCATCTTGTAAATCTGGTCGCCTGAAAGTATAATCACGTATTTGGGATTAATTTCATCGATAAATTCGAGATTTTGATAAATCGCATCCGCGGTGCCTTGGTACCAACTGATGCCGTCTTCGTGTTGTCTAGGCGTCAACACGCCGGTTTTAGAACGATTGCCGTCGATTCCCCAATGGGAACCGTTGCCGATATAATTGTTTAAAGAGATCGACTCGTATTGGGTCAAAACCCATACGTTATTGATCCCGGAATGAGCGCAATTTGACATCGTAAAATCGATGATGCGGTACTTGCCGCCAAAAAAGACCGCCGATTTCGCCATCTTTTTGGTCAAAGACTCTAATCTTGTACCCTTGCCGCCGGCAAGAATCATCGCTACGATTTCAGTTTGCATCGTTTAGTGTTCTCCAATATTCCAATTTTTTATCGAATCGATCAACATGAATACTTGTTGATGCAATTTTTTCAAACCTTCAACTTGAGTGTCGAGTTCATTAGGACGCGGTTTCCATTTTAACGGGCGCATCAATCTCAAGCGCCACCCATCTAACATGATCACCAAGCGATTGTCATAGTAAG
Organism: uncultured Bacilli bacterium; assembly: GCA_947591215.1. Classification (GTDB taxonomy): domain Bacteria; phylum Bacillota_I; class Bacilli_A; order RFN20; family CAG-449; genus CANQAG01. Next base: position 2,713 of record CANQCZ010000025.1, read on the forward strand.
TGACGATCCAGTTAGATTGCACGAATTTTCCAAAGGCGAATACCGAGCTTTCAAGTCCGTTGCGCAACAACTTGTAAGTTTCGCGTTCCAAAGTTGAAAACACCGCGCAATTACGCAAGAATTGAGTGCTTTCATGTCCGAAGTGGAGCACCGGTTTGTCGCGATATTCTTGAATACCTGGGACACCGCATTTACGAAGTTGCATGAAACCATTGATCGTTTGATCAAGATATGTGGTAATCAACAATCCGTAACCATTATTTTTACGATTATATTTGACTTGGGTCATTTCAATGACCGTGTCGGTTGAAGCGTCGCTATAACAGCTGAGGTATTTAAATGAATTGTAGCCTAACATTTTCGCTTCTTCTTTTTCGAAATCGTTGACAGTCGGATTGTTCTTTACAAAAAGATTCAAATCGTGAAGATGGGCTTCTTCAAATAAAATATCGAGATATCTTTTACGATATTTACGATCGTTGCTTCGATACTGTAAGTGTCTTATCAGCCAAATTAAGCCCAAAAAGACAACTCCGACTCCAAGATAGATAAGTCCATCATAAAGGCGTCTTTCTTTGAAAAAGCGAAGATCGAGGGGTTGAGGAATAAAACTCGGTAAATCCCCAAAATCAACTAAATTCAAAGTGTATAAAGCGAACAATACGACGGCTCCTTCCAATAGTACAAATAGAAGAAGACTCACAAAATTTCGCCAAAATAATAATTTTCTGCGATAACGGACAACAGTACGTCCGGCAATTGAATAGTTTTTCATATGCTTTACCTCTTTTTCTATTATAACATGATGATTGAAAAAAAATAGTCTCGAACATTAAATTTCGCGATTTTTTCAAGAGAAAAAGTGTCAAGTTTCTTTTTTAAAAGAAAAATTTTAATTTAAATATAAAAATGATGAGTGTAGAAAATCGATTTGATAGATGATAAGTGCACTCCCGACACAATTTTCATGGTCAAGTGTCACGGCGGTAATGGTATTGTTCCAGTATGTTTTAAAATAATAGATCAACTCTTTTAAATCGATGCAACAAGAATAGATGGTGTAGACGCACTTTTGATTTTGATTTTTAACCGACCCTTTTAAAGGACTTACGGCATCAAGAACGTGAAAAAATTGTGCTATCGCCTCATCGTAACTTTCGATTTGAAGACTGTTGCAAGTTAAAAAACTCGCTTTTACAAAACGCGACGGCGAAGAAAAATCACCCGGAAGGCCTAATCCACCCATCCCGTTTGAAAACGGCATCAAATCGAGTGCTTTGCTAAATCGATTGGAAGGGTATGCCGAGGTCAAATTGATATAATTGGCGATATTTTCTTGATGATAAGGAAACGGCGGATTATTGGTCATTACGTTGTAGATATCATCGTAAACTTTAAGGCCCTCTTCCGTCGATTCGACGACTATCGAACTTTCGCTATCGGAAATCATCCAATGTAATGGCACCGTCAACACGATTTCATCGAAACTTTTATCGACCAACTGTGTTTTTTTTATGATTTCTTTAACTTCTGAAATATTCTGGCATTGTCTTAAAATAAAGGGAATTATCTCAAATGGCGTGATGTTGACTTTACTGGGATAAAACGGAAAATAATGCGAATTGCTCGGAAATTCTAAAGCCGCGATACAAAGTCCCTTTTCGTTTACCGCTTCAGCGTATAACGGATAATTTTTGTAGACGGTCGCCATTCCTATAATCGCTAAATGGCGATCTTCAATTTCGCAATAATTAAATTTAAATTGATAATTTCGTGGGGTAATCACGACCTTTTGCGCAAACATTTCGGCACTATCTAAAGTTCTTCCGAAAAATACTCGCTCTTTCCATTTCCACCTAATTGCCGTACACATATAATCACCTAATAATGTATGTGCCGGTAAAAACAGAATTATGATAAGAAAACGGATAAAAAAAACTTCCTTTTCAGGAAGTTTCTATTCATCATAGTCGTCAAATTCATGTCTCTTTTTGCGTCTCTTTTTGAAAACCAAGAACGCGATAAGAGCCAAGATCACCCACAAACAGAGATAGGTAATTTCGTTATTGATAATGTCAATAACGATTTGAGGTAAAGAAGCAGATGACAATGAAGTTTTAATGAAATCGCAGACGATGGTGTTTACCACATCGATCGGATAGGTTACAAGCGTAAGACCATAAGTGACATATGGCATATATCCGTCGGTTTTACCAAAGAAATCTTTTAGTGCATCTAAATGAAGCACGAAATTTAAAATCGCCAAAAGCGCGATAAAATTGAAGAGTCCTGCAATCCAACTTCTAAATCGACATACAAAGGACGAGAAGAAAATCGGAAGCAGCATCACGCCGATGATGATTAAAGCTTGCAGAATATCAAGTGATTCAAACGGAAACACAACACCGAGAAGCATATTCATAATAATTTACCTACACTTTCATTTAGATTATATTTTCTTTTAGCAATAAATGCAAGATATAAAATATTTAAACGCGGATTTCAAAGCGACCGACCTGAGAACGATTGTTATTTCTCGTCACGACCAAAGTTTCGTCGGCAATCTTCGAGATGTGTTGCACCTTATCGGGTGGTGCGGATAGAATCACTTGAAGTCCGAATTTTTCAAGGATTGCAATCGCCTCAACAATTCTCGCACTATCCATCTTTGAGAAAGCTTCGTCAAAGATCACAAGTCGCGTGCAATTAGAGGTGCTCTTACTACCATTGATACGATAAAGTTGCGAGAAAGATGCCAAAATCGAAATATAGAACGGAGTCTGCGTTTCGCCCCCTGAAGCTTGATTGATCATGTAAGACAACGAATTGACGCGATCGCCTTTTTTCGAAAGCAAGTCGAATAACAGATAAGAACGATAATCGGTAAATTTAGCCACATTTTGTTCCAAGACCGCATTTTGATCGCGCGAATTGGAAACATCGCCGATGGCTTTAAAGAGGCTATCCATCGTCTCTTTGTACTTTTCAAGATAAGTTTCGTCATTGCCGCTTGTCAAAAGCAGATCGTCCATAATCATGTTGTAGTAATCGAGATATTCATTGCGCGGTTCGACACGGAATTCATAAGTGTCTTCGCCGAATTGCGAATCGCGAATCGCTTCATTCAGCTCCTCGATTCGGGCAATCGCCATATTGATCGAAGTGTTAAGTTTATGAATAAAGTGATCTTTAAATTCTTTTGAAGCCTTTTCGTAAGCGTCTTGAATCTTTTCGTGATATTCAGGCAGCTTGACGTCGCGGATATTGATTAAATCACGTTCGTAATCGTCGTTGTTTTCCGCTTGCACATCGTAACTGAGGCGATAAGTGAGGACATAGTCACGGCGCAATTCAAACAAAGCCGCCTTAAGATTATTGATCTTATTTTGAGCTTTGATGTAAATTTCATCGTAACGTTCTCTTATTTGCGGTAACGAATCACCGCTTTCCTCTTCGTTATGGAAAGTAACTATCGCTACGTTATTGACGAACTCTTGATCGAATTTTTCTTCCAGTTCTTTGAGCAAAGCAGAAGCGGTGTTCATTTCAAAAGGAATCTTTTCGTCATTGATATTTTGAATGGTGGCCGTTAAAGTACCCTTTTGCATCACCAATTCTTGAATCTCGTTAGCGATATTTTCTAGATCGAGATTGATACGATTGATTTTCTCGTCGAGAACCGAAATTTCCGAAGAACCCGACTCTTCGAGTTCCGCTTCGTAAGTTTTTAAGTTACGGCGCAAACCCTCGAGACTTTCAGCTTCATTTAAAGCTGCGGTCGCGCTGTTCAACTCATTGTTGTTGATCACATCTTGACCGCTCACCTCTTGTAATAACGCGATCACCGTTCGATAAATTTCAGCTAAACGTTCCTTTAAAGCCAATTCTTCTTCGGTTTGCTTCAAACTCTCTTTTGAAATCTGGCGACCTAAAAGAGCGTATTTATAATTGCTTTCGGGAATCACAAACGAAGAGAAGTTTCGATAACCTTCACAGGTTGGAGTAATGCCACGACCTCTAGCACGAGCTTCACTCAAATCGGCACATTTGTAAATGCGACCCATCAAAAAGTTGGTGTAGTCCCTAGCGCCGTCGTGATCCGTTAAAATTTCTTCAGCCAAGGAATTGCGTTCCGCGATAAAGTTTTGCTCATGCAATTTTTCGCTGTCGACAAGCCCGGTCCGATAATAGTGATTGCGGCGCATGATTTCCGGTAAAATTCGATTGGCCGCATCGTAATACTCCTCTTCGACGAACATATTGAGTTTTTGCGAAGAGATGAAACCTTCGATGGCATTCACCCACTTCGGCGATTTGACATCGACTAAATCGGCGTAGATGTAAACTTTGATTTTTTTACCATAATGATTGGAAAGCGCATTTTCGAGTTGGTTGCGGACTTGGACTAATTGATAGTCGTAAAGCTTGCCACCGATATCGCTATTGGCTTGTTGCTGTTTGGTGTAATTGATATCTTGAACCAATGTCGTAAGATCCTTCTTCAAAGAGAAAGCCAATTCGCCGCACACACTTTTGAAAGCGATCGTCGCATCGCGGAAATCGCCGATTACCTGCGGTTCGATATTTTCTTTTGTTTGAAGCACCTGGCGCAATTTAGAGGCAGTATCCCTAACCTCTTTACAAGCGGAAAGAATCGCGTTTGAATCGATGTTTGATGCCAGTTGGTCTTCTTTGAGACTTTCCAAACAAGCTTCTACTTTATTAGCCAAATTATTGAATTCGTTGATGTAGGAGCCGAATTTCTTTTGAATGTCATTGATGCTCGCTTCGAGTCGTTCGATTTTTTCTTTCGTCCGCGTTCTTGAATTTTTCAAATCGGCGGTCAATTGATAAACTCCGTTCCCAACTTTCGAAGCGATGTATTGCTCTTTTAAAGTGTTGAGTTCTTTGCTTTGATTTTCAAGTTCTTGAACTTCGCGATCGATCTCTTGAAGACGTTCTTTTGAAGCGGTAATATCATCGCGAAGCATCTGTATCCGATTAAGATGCATCTGATAAGTCACACGTTTAGAGATGTAACTAGCCAGATTCAATTCATCTTTTTTGCTAGCAAATTGATTGTAAACTTCTTGAATATCTTCGAGTTTTTTGATTTTTACTTGCATAGCTTCCGCTTCAATTTCCAATTTTTTGTACTGGCGAATATTTTCCTGCATCACATCGATATTGATTTCGCTTGGAACATCACAAACATAATCGGTGATGAATTGTTCGATATTGGTGATCGGTTGAAAAGAAACCGCCTTTTTAAAAAGCGAAAAATATTTATCAGATAAGTTACCGAATTTCTTTTTGAGCAACTTTTGATATTGAGCGTTTGTTTCCGTAAAGATGTAGCGGCCTTCGTAATTTTCTTTAAAGAATTGCGAAAGGGTCTCATATGACATCGGAACATCGTCAATCACGAAATTGTTGCTTGGAAATTCACTATCTAAAACGAAAAATTTGTGTTCTTCACTGCCATCGTCATAGACGTCAAAGACGATTCCCATCGTGAAATCACAGTCTTCATAGTCATCGTGAAACTGCATCGCGATATAAGACGAAAAGCGACCACTTCTTAAATAAGTGACACTCCCTTTTCCGTCTCCTCCGGTTTGTCCGCGCAAGTAACTTTTTAAAGTACGACCGGATTTTTCATTCGCGGCTTTGTTGAACGATCTTCCGGTAGTATCGCCAAGCAAAACCACTTGCATCGCATCGATGAGAGTCGATTTACCGGAAGCATTTTCACCGGTCAAAAAGTTAACTTTACCGAACTCCATCGTTACATTTTGAAAATAATGCCAGTTAATTAGGCGCATTTTAGTTAATAATTTCATAATGGCCTCCTAAAATTCTTCCCCTTCGAAGTTTTGAATATCTTCAAAGATTTTATTGATTCTTTCATTGTCGATTACATAGAGAATCGATGGAAGAATATAAAATTGCAAATTGCGTTCGCGATATTCCCCTGAAATTCTAGCGATAATATTGTGCTGTTCTAAAAATCGGTAAGCAGCAGCAAAAGTAGCCTGAGGAACCTTCTTATCGCTTCGCACTAGCGATTTGTCATTAAGAATTTTATTGACCTCTGCCGCGCTAAAATATACTTCGGAGGTCGTTTGATTTTTTTCTTTTTCGCATTCGTAGGCGTAGCGTAAACAATAGATAATAAGCGACGTCGTAAAATCGAGTCGAATGCGATTATCTTGAAATTCATTGCTGATTATGATTACTCCAAGTCGAGAATCTTTTTCAACAATCCACCCCGTGTAAGCCAAATATTCGCGAATTAAATCGATGTTTCGTTCGACAAAATAATAATCGCGATTGGATTTTATAATTTTGCTATGACGATCATAGTTTTCACGGAGTAAGAATGATTTAAGCATCAATTCATTGACGATTCGAGCAAAATCATCACGTTCATGCTCAGATAATTTGTTGTATGTCTCTTCGAACATTCTTATTCTCCCTTCTTTCAAAAGTGTAGTTTGGCATCGAAAATTTTTCATTGACGAATTGATCGATCGTCTTTTGATAATCGATGCTATAAAACGAATTGTAATCGTTGGATTTGACAGTACCGAGAATTAAATAGATAAAGTCATTGATGTTTTTAATGTCGATTTCGGAGACCGTAACTTTATCGTTATCACCGAAAGCATCATCCATGAAATCGAGGACTTTATCATCGGTAAACATCAAGTCTTCCTCACCGATTATCGAAGAGAAATCGGTGCTTTCGCTTTCTTCTTCGATCGTTAAAGGCGCAGTTTCAGTGCGTTCGCTACGGTGAATCGGTTTTTGTAAACTATCGGCATCAAAATAACATTGACGAAAAAGCGTTATCGAATGAGTGATATCGCGAATGATCGTCGGGTAAGATTGCCCTTTTTCGTGACGCTCACCGGCTTCGGTCTTGGCAATCGCGAGAAAAATCGTCTCCAATTTTCCTTTGATCGATTTATCATTGTTATTCAAATAAATCACTTTTTCGGCGCTAGCTTTGGTGTAAGCCGCGCGAGTCTTATCGATTTCATTCATTTCTAGCGATAAACGTGAATAAGTATCGCGAATATAGTTGATTTTATCGATAATTTGACTTTGAAGTTCCTCTAGTGTTGCTTCAGGTTGCTCGACTTTAGCTTGTTCGGCAATTTTTTCTAAAACACTAGAAGTAATCATCCAGCGTTTAAGGATGATATTGATCGGTTCACTGTAAAGAATTATCGAATCCGTAGTCTTTAACGGGTGATATAAAGGATCCAAGACATCTTCTCTTGCAATATCAAAGTGCTGTTTCAACACATCGTTTGGTGTAAAAATCGTCGACAGTTGATTTTGAAACACGCGGATTGAATGATCTAAGGTCGTCATTTGAAGCGAAAGATCTTTAGTGCGTGTCACAGCGTCATTCAATGCTTTATACATGTATTCCGGTTGTTCTTCATCGGCATTTTTCAGTTCGATGTAAGTGGAATGAACATTGCTTACATAACGCGTCGAAGACGAATCGACGAATTCATAAAGAATTTTCAGCAATGCTACCGAATAACTGGGTACTAAAACATACTCGGCGCCCGTTTTAAAATCCACGTCAACCACAATCCATCCGGTATCGACCAAACGTCTAAAGACGAGATTGATTTTTGATTGCAAAGTGGGTTGAAAAATGACATCATCATCGACATCACCTTCTACCGAAACATCAAAAGTTTCCAAATCTTTATCGATTCGACCTTTTAATAGATCAATGTAGTCAGATTTACGGATTTTATTGCGATATATTGTCAGACAATCATACAATGCGACTAAAGCGACACCATAGATATTCTTATTTTTAGATGACAAAATCGAGAAGAAATTCTCAGGAATTTTAGCAAATAAATTCATGTTAAAACCTCCTATGATTATCTTATCAAAAAAAACGCTTTAAAGATAGTCTAAAAAGTAATTTATTTTGCATTTTTTTATAGTTATTTTCATAGATTAATTAAAAGTAAAATTTTAAAAATAATTGCAATCAAAAAAAGTTCTTTAAAAGCAAAATTCATTAAGATAATAATTATAAAAAAAGATTATTATTTCATGCACTATCGAATTCTTAATTTATTGCTTTACATTATTTTTTTAATTTTCTTAAGGAACAAATCATGTTCTTAGATGGAACGATTTTTCTCATTTTTCAAACGTTCATACGCATTAAAGCATAGGTTTTTTATCCTATAATTGCAAACTAAAAACATAAACTAATTTATAGCATAAAAGATCTTGTTATGTACTTTTAGTTAAAAAAGCGACTCACCTGATTTTAAAGTCTATTAATTTAATGTCGGTACACCGTTTTCATAATGCCATTCATTTCCCCAGTAAACCGGTTTACCGCAATTCCAATCATAATGCCATTCAATTGGTTTAGATGATGCTTCACAATAGATGGTTAAAGACTTACATCCAGAGAATGCATCTTTTCCGATACTTGTAACACTACTTGGAATGGTGAGATATGTTAAAGAGCTACATTGATAGAATGCCCCTTCTTCGATCCTTTCTAATTTACTATTTGGTTCAAAAGTCACACTTTGTAATTGAGTACAATTTTCAAATGCATATTCTCCGATACTTGTAACACTACTTGGAATGGTGATGTCTGTTAAAGAACGACATCTATAGAAGGCTTCACTCCCTATACTTGTGACACCATCTTTAATAATAATAGTTTTAATAAAATCACAACCATAAAATGCATATGATTCTATTTTTTCTATTCCTTCTAAGACAATATTTTCTTCTTGAAACAACTTTCCGTCTATATATAGTTTTTTCATTGATAATGGATTCGCAGATGAGTTGCCAAAATCAATACTTGCCCACTTTGATATTGTTCCTTCATAATCTACTCGTTCTAATGACTCACAAAATTCGAATGCCCATTCTCCGATACTTGTGACACTACTTGGAATAGTAATATTTGTTAAAGAACGACATCCATAGAATGTCTCGTTTCCAATACTTGTAACACTATTGGGAATGATGATATTTGTTAAAGAACGACAATCATAGAATGCACGATATTCTATACTTTCCAATTTACTATTCGGTTCAAAAGTTACACTTTGCAATTGAGTACATCCAAAAAATACCTCGTCTTCGATCCTTGTGACACTGTTTGGGATGGTGATACTTGTTAAAGACATACAATCAGAAAATGAAAAGTTTTTTAGACTTCTTAAGTTACTATTTGGTTCAAAAGTTACACTTTGTAATTTACTACACCAAGTGAATGCATGCTTTCCTATATTTGTGACGCTATTTGGAATCGTGATATTTGTTAAAGAACGACATCCATAGAATGCACCATCTCCGATACTTGTAACACTACTTGAAATGGTGATTGTCTTTGCAAATTTATAACTTGCAAAGGCATATGATCCAATCTTTTCTATTCCTTCTAGGACAATGTTTTCCTGTAATTCATTATTTATGTATAACTTAGCTTTACCTTTTGATAATGGATTAGAATAAGCATAAACAATAAATTCATCACCTAAAACGTCAAAATCAATACTTGCCCACTCTGATATTGTTCCTTCATAGTTTACTCGTTCTAATGAATCACAATTTTCGAAAGCATCTTTTCCAATACCGGTGACACTACTTGGAATCGTGATACTTTCTAAAGAATCACATCCATAGAATGCACCATCTCCGATACTTGTGGTATTATTGCGAATAGCAATATTTTTTAAAGAACTACTTTTATAGAATGCCCTTTCTTCGATCCTTGTAACATCATATGTATTTCCATTAATTTCTATTGTTGCAGGTATTTCCACATTTGTTGATGTTCCGACATATCTTGTTACGACTGCTTTTTCATCGATAACAACATATTGGATACCATCTTTTTCAATAAAAGTATTTTCATTAATTCCCCAGTAAACCGGTCTATCAGCATGCCAAACATCATACCAACCTCCGACATTCCAAACATCATACCAGCCTTCCGGCTCTATTGATGGTTCACAATAGATGGTTAAGGAACTACATCCATAGAATGCACCGTCTCCAATACTTGTAACACTACTTGGAATGGTAATATTTTTTAAAGAACTACATTCATAGAACGCATAATCTCCGATACTTGTGACACTACTTGGAATGTTGATGCTTTCTAAAGAAATACATTCTCTGAATGCATAGTTTCCGATACTCGTGACAGTACTAGGAATAGTAATATTTTTTAAAGAGCTACATTCATAGAACGTATAGTCTTCTATACTGCTTAGTTTACTATTTGGGTTAATTGTTACATTTTGTAATTGATTACACCAAGAAAACGCATACTCTCCTATATTTGTGACGTTATTTGGAATCGTGATAGTGTTTAAAGAAGTACATCCATAGAGTGCTTTTTCTCCGATACTTTCCAATTTACTGTTTGGCTCAAAAGTTACACTTTGTAAATGATTACAAGAAAAGAATGCCCCATCTCCAATACTTGTGACACGACGTGGAATTGAGATTGTTTTAATAAAATCACAATTATAAAATGCATAGTTCCATATTTTATCTATTCCCTCTAAAATAATATTTTCTTGTAATTCATCGTTTATATATAACTTAGAATTATCATATGATAATGGATTCGCAGATGAGTTGCCAAAATTAATACTTGCCCACTTTGATATTGTTCCATCATAGTCTACTCGTTCTAAGGAACTGCATTCATAAAATGCATTTTCTCCGATACTTGTGACACTACTCGGAATGATGATATTTTTTAAAAAACGGCAATCACGGAATGCATCGTTTTCGATTTTTACAATAGGTTTTCCCTTATACAATGAAGGGATTTCGATATTTGTAACACTATTGTCAGTTATACCTACTAACGAATAACCACCATAAACTAATGAAACCTTAAAGCGACCATCGCTATAAACTTCATTATTAATACTATTGTTTTGAATATCTGCACAACCAAATAAACTAGTAAAAATAAGAATACTGATTATCAATCTTAGTTTTTTCATTTTTTTTACTCCTTTGATTTAGTTAATTTCTTTAAACAAACTTTATCATTTTTTATTGTATTTTTAATTATTGTTTTTGTCAAATTAAAAAAAAGTTGGTTAAATTGAAAATATTAAATATTCAAAGTTCCGTAAATTTCTTAAATTTAAATTTTTTTGTGTTAAACTCATAGTGTGAGGTCGATTAAATGAAAATTAAACCCTATATCAAAATCCCTTTGATTTCCAATAGTGTAATTACCTTAATCGCTATGATTATCGTCTTTTTGATTTATTTTGATTTTCAACATATGGCAATGCCTAGCGAAGGTTTTTTAATACTAGGCGCTACCCTTGTCGTCTCTATCATTTACACCACTTTAATGGTTATTAAGACGGAATATTTTATGGAAGACGATTTCTTTACTTACAAAGCGATTTTTAAGACCACTGTTTACGATTATAAAGATGTGATTTTTATCGCAGACCGCCACGCTTTAAAAGAACATCACTTGACGATTTATTTTTACGATGGTCGCTCTCTTTCATTAGTAACCGACAAAGAAAACACTCTCGGTCAAGAGTTAAAAAAAAGATGCCCTCAAACGATCGATGAGAAAGAATTTCATAGTCGTTATCCAAGCATCAAATTATAATTATTTAACTAACTCTTGATCGCGAAGACGCATCTTGTCGACCTCTTCACGAATCCTTTTTTCAATTAACGGAGCGATCTCAGTGCCGCTTTTTCCTTGATATTGAGAAGGGTCAACAGGCTCTAAAAAGCGTATTTGGACCGGGAATTCCCGGTTTTTATATTTTGTATCAAAGATTCTAAACGTCCCGTATATAGCAACCGGCACGATCTTTTTTTCGGTCGATAGCGCCGGTTTTAAAGCGCCGGCTTTGAATTCGCCAAGTTCCATATTCTTGTCTTTAGTGCGGGTCCCTTCAGGAAAAATGATCCATCGTCGATTATCGTATAATAACGATTTTTTAATCGCCTTCATCACATTCATTTCTTGACGCAGATTATCGCGATCGATAAATTCACCGTTGATAGCTTTTACGATTCTTCCAATCAGCGGATATTTTGCGATTTCTTTCTTTGCTACGAAAGTGGTCGGTTCTTTAAAAATCGCTAAGAAAACCAACGGATCCGCGACCGATTGATGATTGGGTGTCAACAAATAACTTTGTTCACATGGCAGATTTTCATACCCGTCAATATAATATTTAACATTGAATGCTTTTAAAACTTTAGCGCAAATCTTCGACGATTTTTGGTAACGTTTCAAATACGAGAAACGTTCGGGATGTCGCGAATATCGAAAAATCCATACATAAGAAACAAGCAATCGGGGAAGTAGCAAAAACACCGCTTTGACATACTTGAGCATAACTCCTCCTTAAAGAGATTCGATCTTACCTCCAGAACCGAGGACTAGGTTCAAACTCTCTACTATAATTATAGCGATTTTGTTTTGCGTTTCAATTCTTCCGCGAATCACCACCAAACTTTCTTCCGGCAAGGAAAAAAGGACGTTTTTTTGATCGCGGGTCCAATACATAAGCGGTAGTCGATCGCATTCAAAATGGCCGTGACTATCCTTATAGTCCCTTTCGACCGCTAAATAGCGAATCGCCTCTTCAACTTGGTCGCGTTCTTTTAAAATTCCTAGCAATGTAACTGAATTAATCATATAAAAACCTCCGCTTCTTTTATTGTAACGGAGGCCATTTAAATTGAATCTCAAGTTTCGCTTGAAGTTGTCTCAAAGTTTGGCACAGACAAGGCAAGTAATCGCGTTAATCACTAAATGCTGGGCATAAAGCGGTTGCTTTAACATTCCGGCTTCATTAAAAAGCACTTGATAATAATCGTCCAAATCGTAAGCGACACTATCGTGACTGGGATTGACGAAAATTTTTAAAGCTCGATATGGTAGAATCATCTCGTCGTTTTTCAATTCGATGAGCAATGCCCCGGAAGGTAAATTCACGAAACTGATCATCGACATGATCTTTTCGTTTTCATCCAAACGCATAAACGGCGATTGCTTTCTAAAGGCGATTGCATCTTTAGTATAGCGATATAATTCAACGCGTTCATCCAGTAAATTGTAATTAAATTGGTTGATATTATCCGGGGAGTTATATGAATTGTAGACTCCGTTTTTGGTAGCCCCGATTTCTTGACCACTATGAATGAAAGGAACACCGAAACTAAAGATCGTCATCGCATTGATCAATTTGATCCGTTTCAGTTGATCCTTGATGTCTTCATTCTTATTCGATTTGATGATCTTATCGAAAAGTGTCGCGTTATCGTGACATTCAACGTAATTTATCGACTGCGACGGATTGATGAATAAAGGCGGAAAGCTGATGGCACTTGAAGAACCGATAAACGTGTGTTTAAAACCATCGATATAATTGCTATCACCTAATAGATAACCGCGATGTTCCAGTTCATGATCGGAAGAACCGCCTTTCACAGTATCACGAAAACGGTCGTTAAAAAATCCGATTGATGGCATTTTAAAGGCATTGGCAGTTTTGGCTTTTTCATGATTGCTTAAGGCCGTCGGCATATCCCAACCTTCTCCGTAAATGATGAAATCTTTGCGAATTTTTCGACACTCGCTTTCGATAAGATTCATGGTGTCGATATCTAAAATTCCCATAAGGTCAAACCGGAAACCATCGATTCCGAATTCTTTGACCCAATAGAGGCAGCTATCAACGATAAATTTTCGTACCATCGGATGACGGCTTTCTAAGTCGTTACCGCAAAATGAGCCGTTTGAAGGCGTTCCGTCAAAATTGTATCTGAAATAGTAATCGGGACACAAGATGTCAAAAGGACTGGTTTCACGACAGAACATGTGATTGTATACGACGTCCATCACGACCCTGATTCCCTCTTTATGAAATTCACCGATCATCTTTTTCATCTCGATGATTCGACAATATGGATCGCTCGGGTCCGTTGCAAAACTGCCTTCAGGACTATTGTAATTCAACGGATCATAACCCCAGTTATACGTGTTTTCAGGATAGAGATCGTTAGTGGTCAAAAAGTCATACATCGGCATAATTTGAACGTGGGTGACCCCTAAAGATTTTATGTAATCGATACCGATCGGTAAGCCCTTTTTGGTAGTCAAACCATGTTCGGTTAGCCCTAAATATTTTCCTTTGTTAATAAGCGACGTATCTTTAAAACTCGTCATATCGCGAATCGACATTTCGTAAATGACCGCATCGGTAGGTTTTTCAAAATCCGGCAAATCTTCCAAATGCAAATCGACGGCAACCGCTTCGGGGTTGACGATCATGCCACGGATCGAATTGGTGTTGAAACTTCTAGCATATGGATCGTTAGCGGAGACAATTTCTCCATTGACGTTGACGACGTAATAATAGTAATAGCGTTCCAAATCACCTTTTACCGTCACATTGAAAACTCCGGTTTTATGATTTTTGATCATCCGCATCGAGAACAGCTCTTCGCCTTTAAAATAAAAGACGTAGGCTTCAGAGGCTTGTGGCGAAAAAAGCGCGAAATCAGTGTGATCTTTAGAGTAAGTAGCCCCCATTTTTTCATCGGAATAATACGAAAAGATGTAACGGTCGTCGCGCATCATAATCGAATAATTGAGCGGAAAGCGCGAGTTTCTCTCATCGTAAATAAAATAATTGTGACCGATTTTTAAATCGGGATGGCTGCTAACGATGTATTTAAAAGAATGCAAAGATTCACTTTTTGAGACGATCTTCAATTCCCCCATCAGTTGATCGTAGTCGTACAAATAAAATTTTTCGCAACCGCGTCCATTGTAAGATTTGGCGACGCTGATTTCGATTAAATGATCGCTTTTCAACTCAGCCTTAAATAAATCACGATAACTCATCTGTTCCTCCTTATCACTATTGCGACAGCATAATCGCCATCATGAGACAAAGAAACGTCGAATTCTTCTTTGCCTTGATAATATATATGCGGTGCTCCGCTTTCATCGTTGAGGATTTCAATATCTGTAAAACCAATCTCAAAAAGACCTTTGCCATTTGCTTTTAAAAACGCCTCTTTCGCGGCGTAACGTCCCATTAAAAACCGCAATGGATCAGGGCTTTTTTCAAAAAGCGCCAACTCATGCGGAGTCAAAATTTTATGGGCCAACTGCAGTTCATGATTGAGATAATGCTCTTTGTAAGTGATATCGATTCCGATGTCCATTTTACCTTTTCCTCGTAACGCACCAAGTACGTGGGGACGTATGTATTATATCAATTAATGACTGCAGCATGGAATAGGTAATTTGCATTTTTTTGCGAGCGAGCTGAAAAAAGTCGATATTTAACGATAAGGAACCACAAATTCGATTGAACAATTCCTCATTTGAAGATAGTTGCAGAAGGTTTCCATAAAGTCCCTTCTTGATTGCTTCAAAGGTTTCTTCATCGATTCGAGGATGCGCCACTTCCGTTTCAAGCGCAGTTTTAAGTTCCAAATACCTTTCGCTTTCCGCGGTGAAAATAAGCGTCAAATAATCTCCGACTTGATCGATAAACCCATTAAAAGATGTATCGATTAAATCCTCCTTTTTCATCGCTTCGTAAAAGCGGGAACACTGTAAGAAATTACCTTCAAGATAAATCCTTAACAAAAAGAACAGACGCTCTTTGGAAAATTGTTTTTCAAGCGCTCTTTTGTCTAATTTAATCGCATAGTAAAATAGCGGGCGCGATACGTCACCTTTTAAATGTCCTTCTTGACGTTTAGCCTTTGTAAAATCTTCACTTGTTTTAGAAATTGCCACAGGCTTAAAAGTCCTTTTTTTCTCGTATTTAGCGCATAATGAAAGCACATCGTCACGATTATAATTGCCGACGATTATTAGATATAGATTCTCCGTAGCATAAAAAGTGTCGAAGGTTTTTTTCAAATCTTGATACGTGACGCTTTGGATATCTTCCTTTGAACCCAAAATGTCCTTTTGAAACATCGGGGCGTTATAAAGATTTTGCAATATTTTCATGTAACTGCGATGATCGGGATCATCGTAGTCTAATTGCCTTTCGCTTAAAATTATCCCTTTTTCTTTATCGACGTGCGATGGATCGAATTCCATCTTGCTGATGAAGCTTAAAAGAATTTCAAGTCCCTTTAAATAGTTTTTACGCGGTCCTTCAAAATAGTAGACCGTTTCCGTAAACGAGGTGTAAGCGTTGGAAGATAATCCCTCTTGGCTAAAAAGCGCGAAAGCATCGCCTTGAGGAGTATCGAAAATGCGGTGTTCCAAAAAATGGGCGATTCCGCTTTTAAATTGGTAATCGGAAAGACGATATTCTAGCATATTGCTTCCATAAGGCACGTAAATTCCGCACATCACCGAAGTGCTATGAGGATCATAAATATCGATTACCTTCAAGCCGTTATTTAGTTTTAGAGGTTTAATGCGCCGATAATCAATCATTTTCTTCACCTTTCACTACGATTTCGCCTCGATATTTTAAAGTCTTAGCAAAATCTATGATTTCTTCAAGAGTAATTTCGTCAAGCGTCTTAAGGTCGATATTTAAATCGACGTTTTGATGATTAAGTTCACGCGAAATTCGATTCTCAAACAGTCGTTGCGGATCATCTTCAAGCGTTCTATTACTAGCGCTTACCATCGCTTTGGTTTCTTCTAATTCACTTTCAGTAATCGTCGTTTTCAAAGTGGCGACGATCTCTTTTATCAAATTTTGGGCTTTAGTATAAGTCTTTTTACTGACCGCGGCTTTGATGAATAATAAGCCGCTATTTTGAATCGCCAATGAAGATATTTCATAACACAAAGAATGCTTTTCGCGGACGATCGAAAAAAGTTTTGAAGACGGCAAACCTCCAAGCATTCCATTCAACAATGTGACGATTAGACGTTGTTTGGAATCAAATGAAGGCGTGAACGAATAACACGATAACAGCACCGTTTGATTGATCTTTCTTGACTTAAATAAAGTCGGTCGTTCTTTAAATTTCAAAGAAGATAACGCGATTTTAGTATCGTTTTTGCGATTGGTCGCTAGACGCGAAATCACTTTGAGGTCGCTTTTGGTATATTGGCCTTGCAAATATATTTTATAAGGAGCATTCAAAAGTTTTCGATATGTTTTAATCACATCGTCTTCCTT
>CANQCZ010000026.1 GCA_947591215.1 uncultured Bacilli bacterium
TTAGAAAGAATCGCTTGTGTTTCTCAAAATACCGAGACGAATTTTGAAACGGATCTTTTTTACCCGTACATTGAAGCAGTAAAGAAACTTACACCTTATCCATATGAGGGCGAATATAAAATGGCCTATCGGGTAATTGCCGATCATATTAGAACTTGTACCTTTGCGTTAGCAGACGGAGCTTTGTTTTCAAATGAAGGACGCGGATATGTCTTAAGAAGGATTTTACGCCGCGCGGTTCGTTACGGCCGGAAATTAGGAATCAATCGTCCGTTTTTGTATGAGTTAGTTGATGTGGTTTGTGAAGTGATGCACACATATTATCCTTATCTTGAAGATAAAAAAGAAAAAGTCAGTAAGATGATCAAAGCCGAAGAAGAAAAATTTGCGACGACTTTAAATGGCGGTGAGCAAATGCTTACCAAGTTATTATTAAATTCAAGTGAAGTTTTAAGCGGCATCGATGCTTTTAAACTTTATGATACATATGGTTTTCCGATTGAATTAACCGAAGAAATATGTGCCGAAAAAAATATTAAAATCGATATTGAAGCTTTCAAAGCCGAAATGGAAAAACAAAAGGAACGCGCTAGAAATTCGCGTGGAAATCTTCAATCGATGAATAAACAATCTAGCGATATGCTCAATTTTAAAGAACCATCGTCATTTACTTACGATGAACGCGATCTTAAGGCTAAAGTCATCGGTTTATTTAAAGATGGAGTAAAAGTTGATGTGATTGAAGATGAAGGCGAAGTGGCTTTTGATGTTACGAATTTTTATGCGACCAGCGGTGGTCAAGTCCACGATACCGGTGTGATTGAAAATGCCGAGTGCGAAGCCTTGGTGATCGATGTAAATAAGAGCGTAAACAAACAAAATTTACATACGGTTAACGTTAGATTCGGCTCGATTAAAATTAACGATGTCTTCACTTTGAAAATTGATCGTGAAAAACGAGAAGCGACTCGGAAAAACCATTCGGCGGTTCACCTTTTGCAAAAAGCATTGCAGAATATTTTAGGCGCACATGTCCATCAAGAAGGCTCTTTTGTCTCGTCGGAATATCTCCGTTTTGACTTTACTCATTTTGAAAAAATCTCGCATCAACAATTAAATGAAATCGAAAAGAGCGTCAATGAGATGATCGCTTCAAGTTTACCTTGTGTTATCACTGAAATGAAATTAGAAGATGCTAAAAAAAGCGGCGCCATGGCTTTGTTCTCGGAAAAATACGATAATATTGTGCGCGTGGTTGATTTTGGTGGTGTCTCGAGAGAATTGTGTGGGGGAACACACGTCGATAATACAAGTTCCATCGGTTTATTTGTAATAGTGAGTGAAGAATCGGTTGCTTCTGGCATTAGAAGAATCGAAGCCCGTACTTCACTTAATGCTTACAATTTTATTAAAGCGCGTGAAGAAATTCTTTATCGTGAATCAAAAGAATTGAATGTCGGATCCTACAACGAAATCGAAACGAAAGTCAGAGCTTTAAAAGGCGAAGTTGAAAACTTACGTCGCGAAAATACCAAATTAAATGAGATTATGATTCTTAATAAGGCTAAAGAATATAAAGAGCAGTTTGTGATAGAAAATGGTATCCACTTTATTTCAATTAAAGTTACTGCTTTAAAACGCGAATCATTGATGGTGATTTTCGATTATTTGAAGAATGCCTATGACGATGCGATAGTATTTATCACGATGATTGATGAAGGAAAAGCAACATTTTTATGCGGAGTAAACAAATTGGCATTGCAAAAATTTAGGGCCGGCGATCTTGTAAAACATGTCTGCTCTTTGTGTGATGGTTCTGGTGGTGGTCGCCCCGACAGTGCCCAAGGCGGGACTAAAAATCTCGCTAAGATCGATATCGCTCTTCAATCATTAAAGGAGTTTATTAAATGATTGGGAAAGTGATGGGATTAGATTTAGGAGAAAAAACTTTAGGCATTGCAATATCTGATCCCTTAAGAATCATCGCCAATGGAATTGAAACATTTCGCTTTCAAGAATTAGATTTAAGTAGTGCTTTAGAGCGCGTTAAATTTTACGTTCAAAAAGAAGGAATTCAAGAAATAGCGTTAGGATTACCTTTACATATGAGCGGAGAAGAAAGCGATCATTCCAAAATGTGCATGAAATTTAAAGAGATGATTGAAAAGAGCATTCCTAATGTCAAGGTCAATATGGTCGATGAAAGATGGACGACAAAGCAAGCAAATCGCTTTTTGCTTGAAGCTGATTTATCGCGTAACAAACGCAAAAAGGTAATTGATAAAATGGCGGCAGTCATCATCTTAGAAACATATTTGCAGTACGCAAAATAAGGAGGAAAATATGGGAGAAGAAAAAATTGTCTTTGTCGATGAAAATGGCAGTGAATTTGAATTGCAAATTCTTTTTACTTATCATAGTGAAAATTTTAACAAAAACTACGTTGTCTTTTTTAACCAAGATAACGATGAACTTTTGGCCGGCGTCATCGATGAAAATGGCAATGTATCCGATGTAGAAACTGACGAAGAGTACGATGAAATCGATAAACAAATCGATCTTTATTACGAAGAAAACGATCAATAAAATCATTATTTAGCCTCGGCTTACATAAAATAAGCCGAGGTGATTTTTATTAAAGAAAAAATTTTGGTTTTATTAAAAACTGTTTTACCGAGTTTTTTAGCTTTGGCCTTAGGTGGTCTTTCGATGTTATTCTCAAAAGTTGATTATGCGAGTTTGAATAAACCTCCTCTTGCTCCACCTGGCTATATTTTTGCGCCGGTTTGGATTTTACTTTACACTTTAAATGCCATTAGCACATATTTGTTTTATCGCGCTGTCGAAGAAAAAAATGAATTACGATCAAGAGGATTATCTATAAATTATATCTTCTTGTTTTTAACGGTCTTATGGCCGTTAGTCTTCTTTGTGCTAGATTTTAAAGTTGTTAGTGCAGTATTGATTGTCTTTATTTATTTTGTCTTAATTAGTTCGATATTTTTCTATTATAAAGGTAAGCGTTTAAGCGCGTATCTGCTCATTCCTTCGGCAATATGGATAACAATTGCGACGTATCTTAATATCGGTGTCGCTTTTCTTAACTAAAAATAAAAACTTATAGCATTCATAATCTTTTTTGATATAATATATATTGCTGCAAAGGAGAACTAAATTATGGTAAACGATAAAGTAATTTTAACAAAAGAAGGAAAAAAGAAACTTGATGATGAGTTGCGTAATCTAATCGATGTGGTTCGTCCTGAAGTTATCGATGAATTAAAAGCCGCTCGTGCTCAAGGCGACTTATCGGAAAACGCCGACTATGATGCCGCACGTGCAAGACAAGCAGAAGTTGAAGGACGTATTAAACAAATCGAAGATATGTTGGCAAATGCCAAAATTATCGAAGATAGTGGAAAAGCCAATGTTATCAAAGTCGGATCTAAAGTTAAAATTAAAGATTTATCTGATGGAAGCGAATATGAATACTTGATTGTTGGATCTGTCGAAGCCGATCCGTTAGAAGGCAAAATCTCTAATGAATGTATGTTAGCGGAAGCGATTCTCGGTCATAAAAAAGGGGAAATTGTGACAGTTAAAGTCAAAGTTCCTTATCAAGTTGAAATACTTAGTTTCGTGAATGAATAAAAAAATAAAAACATCGCTTAGCGATGTTTTATTTTACCATAATTTTTCCTTATTGATTTTTAGGAGGAAAATTTATGATAAAAATTTTAGTGGTTGTCGTCGTGGCAATCGTCGGGCTCTTGGTGATGACAAAAATAGATCCCAATGTGCAACAACAAGATCAGCTTGCCGAGGTTAGTGAATATCGAGATGGAAATTATTTAACTATTGTTATCGAAGGTCAAGTAGTAAATCCTGGTGCTTATTCGATGGAAGAAACTAAAACAGTCGGTGATTTGATCGTTGCTAGCGGAGGATTATTAGAAAGTGCTGACGAAAATGCTTTTAATCGTGAAACGCCATTATTAGGTCGTGAAAGAATCTATATCCCGAGTAAAATGAACTACGCACCGGATTGTGAGATTCTCGATACACCTAAAAAAATAAATGTCAATACAGCTAGTGCTGAACAATTAGCCACGATAAATGGTATTTCAGAGGCTGTTTCAAAAGCGATTGTGGCTTATCGCGAAACGAATGGACCGTTTATGGCACTTGAAGACTTACAAAATGTCAGTGGCATCGGCACTAAAACATATGAAAAAATACGTGATTATCTAACATTAAAATAATGCTAGTAGTTTTAGGAGGATTAATCGGTGCATTATTAGCTTTTAAATATTATGGATTTCTAATATTACTTTTAAGTATCACGATTGGTTTAAAAAAGAAAAACAAAAAAAGATGCTTTCAATTTTTGCTTGGGATTGTTATAGCATCTTTTATTATTTTAATTGAATTGTTAGTGGATATAATACCACATTTTTCCGATGTCGCTTTGGTAATTGAAGCTAAGGAAAACTATTTAATCGTCTTATATGATTTAAAAAAATACTATATTTCCATGAATCAAAATTCTTTTCAGCTATTTGATATCATCAAGGTTCAAGGGACAATCAAGGAGTTAGAATTTGAAACTTTGGAGGGCACATTTGATTTTAAAAACTATTTAAATTGCAATGGTGTTTTTAATGAATTTTCAGTATCTAAAATCGAAACACTTTTTATGCTTCCGCTTCGTTTTCAAACTATAAAAAATTTTTTGCTTTCACTATATGATGAAAAAGGGCAAGTAGTTATCGCGCAATTGTTTTTAATAAATGGTTCCACTGATAAAACTTATTATTCTCTTATCAATTCATTAAATATCGCTTATTTTTTTACATTTGGAAGTTTTCACCTTCATTTTTTTAATTTTATTCTTTATCGATTGTTACGAATAAAATTCAATGAAAAGCGTACTTCTATTTTAACGACTTTAACATTGTTTCCAATGCTATTTTTTTGTTGGCGGCTTTCAACCATTCGCTATTTTATGTTGATTTTAATTAAAGAAATTATTAATAAAAAGTTTTTTAAAAATAAATTGCAAAGACATGAGTGTTTGGCGCTTTTTTTTATAATTTTGTTGACTCTAAATTACCACTATGTATTTTCAAGTGGCTTTTGGATCATGGTTACTGCTCTTTTTGGAATCAACGAAATCTCATACGTTATTAAAATTTACGAAATTAAGCATTCGCGAATTGCGTTTTCACTTTTATTGAATCTTTTATTGTTACCATCTTACATCTATTTTAATCAGTCGATTACACTTATAGGGTGGCTAGTTTCTCCTTTAATAATGATCTATGTAAAAGTTCTATTGGTTTGTATGCCGATAATTCCTTTGTTCAATCTATTATCGTCGTTTTTAATTGAATTTTTATATAATTTTTCACAAATGAATACAGTTTTATATTTTGTTAATCATCAAGCATGGATGATTCTTTTAGGAAGCGGAATTTTATTGCTTTTGTTAATGTTAGAAGTAAAAAACACTTTGTTAGTAAGAAAAATAAGCTGGTCATTAGTGATATTAATCCTCATTTCACAAATTCCGTTTCGTCATTTATATACTCAAGAAGTGGTATTTATCAATGTCGGACAAGGCGATGCAATTTTAGTATCGAATAAAGGTACAAATGTCTTGATCGATACGGGCGGAAAATATAATTTTGATATGGCAGAGAATGTGTTAATTCCATTTCTTCGTAAAAGGCAGATTTATTATTTAGATGCCTTGATTATCTCGCACGACGATTTTGACCATAGTGGTGCCAAACAAGATCTTATTCAAAATTTTAAAGTAAAGAAACTTATCGAAGGTTCAGATTATGATGAACTAATAATCGGAAATATGAATTTTAAAAATTTAAATCATTATTGTACCGCTTCCAGCAGTAAAAATGATTGCTCCTCGGTTCTTTATTTTAAAATAAAAAAGGATAGTTTTCTTCTTACAGGAGATATCACTGAACAGATTGAAAGAAAAATCATCGATGACAATCCAAATATGACGGTAGATTATTTAAAACTCGCTCACCATGGCTCAAATAGTTCTTCTTCAGAATATTTTCTTAAAAATCTTCAAATAAAAGAAGCTATCATTTCGGTGGGAATTAATAATTATTATCATCATCCTTCAAATGAGATTTTAAAAAGATTGGAAAAGTATCAAATTACCATTCGAAGAACAGATATCGAAGGAACCATTATATACAATTATAGTTTTTTTAAATGAAAAAATGCGTTATAATCAAAGCGGTGAGTATATGATTTACGTTATCTACGGAGAACAATATCCGTTACTGAAAAAAAGAATGAAAAAACTTGTAAAATCGTTGCTCGACGATTCAATTGACGAGATGAATTTTGCACGTTATTCTTTAAGAACCGATCTAATCCAAGATATCGTTAAGGAACTGGATTATCTCGCTTTAGGATACGATAAAAAAGTAGTGGTGATCGAAGATTTCTATCCGTTAAGTAATGGTAAAGAAAATGATAAACTGCAAGATTATTCTTTATTTCTTAAATATTTACAGCGTCCAAGTGAATTCAATGATCTGATTTTGATGATTGAAACCAAGACGTTAAATAAAAAATCTGAAATATATAAAGCACTTGAAAAATCGGCAAGATTTTTATATGAAGAGACTCTTTCTAGAGACAATTTACTTGCTAATGGGAAAGTCTTTTTTGAAAAAAAAGGTGCTAACATCAGCGATGAAGCGCTAGAAGAGTTGGTTTTGCGAACCGATGGGAATTTTCAATTGTTTATGAATGAAAGTGAAAAATTAACGCTTTTTAGTAAAGATATAAGTCTCCAAGATGTCAAAAAGATGGTTTCGATTCCACTTGAAATGAACGCCTTTAATATTGCCGATTATTTAATTAAAGGTCAAAAGGCTAAAGCCTTAAAAACTTACTACGATTTGAGAATGATAAAAGAAGAACCGGTGAGACTTATCGCATTGCTTGCCACACAAATTAGATTTTATTTTCAAGTGTCATATTTATTGGGACTTGGTCATTCGCAAAATGAAGTCGCAGGGGAACTTGGAGTTCACCCTTATCGTGTAAAACTGTGCGCTCAAAACTTACTCCGCTTCAAAAGAGCGAAGATTGATGATACATTAGAAAAACTCTATCAATTGGATTGCGACATTAAAGAAATGAAAATTGATCCGTATTTAGCTTTTGAGTTATTTATTATAAATTTTTAATAAAAAAAACTCCGTTAAGGAGTTAATTTAAACCATTGACAAGCAATTGCAAACGTGATTTTTGTCTTGCCGCAGTCTTTTTATGTTGAAAGCCTTTGGTAACCGATGCATCGATTTTGGAAACTGCAAGAGGAAGTAATCTTTTAGCTTCTTCGACATTGTTAGCTTTACAAGCAGCTTCGACTTTCTTAATCGCAGTTCTCATTGCTGATTTATAACTGATGTTTCTGCTTCTAGCTTTTTCATTAGTTTTAATTCTTTTCATTTGTGATTTAATGTTTGCCATAATGTTCACCTCATTTCGTCAATACGTCGTGATTTTATCACATTCATTTTTTTCTTTCAATAGTTTATAAGATTTTAGCAAATGCTAAATTAAGAGGTGAATATTATGAAAGATATTGAAAAGCAATATGGAAGTTTTGATTTTGCCGATGAAATCACTAAATCGGTGCACAATAGCGATTGCTTGGATATCAAACAGTATCGAAAAGGGAACATTAAAATTTTTAAAACGATCATTAAAAGTGAAAAAAATCCCTATGGTAAAGAAAAGGGAAATTATCTTTCTTTAGAATTAAATGATATTGAGCAACATCGAGACTATGAAGAATGTAAACAGATTTTATCGTCGCATTTACGTTCCCTCATCAACTGCAATATCAAAAAGAAAAAGCCTTTTATTTTAGTAGTGGGATTAGGGAATGATGATTATGCTCCAGATGCGTTAGGACCTCGAGTCGTAAAAAAAATGAACGCCACTTCTCATCTTATTGCCTTTAAAGATATTTCAGTTAAAACCAAAGTGGCTTGCCTTATCCCGGGAGTAATGGCACTTACCGGATTAGAAAGTGCTTCGATTATTCAAAGTGTCATCAAAGAATTCAAAATCGATTTAGTGATTGCTATCGATGCTTTAGCTTCAAGACATCTTTCACGTCTCAACAAAGTGATTCAACTAACCGATACCGGGATTGCTCCAGGTGGTGGTGTAAATAATTATCGGAGAGCGTTAAATACCAAAGAATTGGGAATTCCGGTAATTGCAATCGGAGTAGCGACCGTAGTGTCTTCAAGTGCGATACTTTATCA
Organism: uncultured Bacilli bacterium; assembly: GCA_947591215.1. Lineage (GTDB taxonomy): Bacteria > Bacillota_I > Bacilli_A > RFN20 > CAG-449 > CANQAG01. Next base: position 8,331 of record CANQCZ010000026.1, read on the forward strand.
AGCTTTGCAACATTTAAAAGAGCAAATGAATTTAATATACGATCAAAAATTGCTCGATGAATTGTTTAATTCATTCGGAGCAGATTTAGTGTTGACCACGAAAGAAATCGATCAAAGAATCGAACTTTTGACTTCTTTGATTGCGGATAGTTTAAATTTAACTTTAAATCCTTCGTTATATCGATAAAAAATGACAATTTATGCATTTATTATCTACTATGATTAAAGCGTAGGAGGAGTTGTAGTATGAAAGATTTTTGGAAACATGGTTTGATTTTTCTATTTGCGATCGTCCTTATCGGATCGATTTTAGGCAGCAGCACTGAAACAGAAAGAAAAAATCAGAATATGTCTAATGCGATTGTTGAGGTTGAAGAACACATTTCTAATGGTTTAGTAATCGAAGATGGAGTGATGAAAGAAGAGACGGTGGTAAATAACGATGGGAATTTTTTTGCCAATACAGGGAATACTTTAGGCAATTTTATCATCAATATTATTAGTTCGATTTTAGAGACCGGAGCCAGTATTATTACGAAATTGATGGGATAAAAAAATATTTCACAAATTTGAACACTATGATAATATATTAAGCATAGCGAGGTGATGAATGTGGACTACAAAATGATGCGCATTCTCTTTATGGGAACCCCTGCGATTGCATCATATATCTTAGAAGGTTTAATCAAAGAAGGATATAATGTGATCGGTGTGATTGCTCAAAAAGATAAACCGGTTGGACGCAGAAAAGTTATCGAAATGGTACCAACCAAAAAAGTTGCTTTCAATTATGGAATTCCGGTTTTTCAAGTTGAAAAAATTCGTCTCGATTATGAATTTGTCAAAGAGTTAAAGCCTGATTTAATCGTCACTTGTGCTTATGGTCAAATTGTGCCTCAAGGCTTATTGGATATTCCGCGATACGGAGCAATCAATGTCCATGGTTCTTTACTTCCAGAACTACGCGGAGCTTCTCCGATTCAATCGGCGATAATCGAAGGAAAGAAGATTACAGGGATTACCATTATGGAAATGATTGATCGAATGGATGCCGGACAGATGTTTTTGAAAAAAGAGGTATTAATCGAGGATTCGGATAATTACACTTCTCTTTACAATAAAATGATGAAAGTCGGCTTAGAGGCTCTTTTAGAATTTTTGCCCAATTATCAAAATGGCAAGGTTTCCGGTCAAGAGCAAGATGAAAGCCAAGCCACTTACTGCAATAAAATCACAAAAGAAGATGAACATTTGAGTTTACATTGTAATCCCGTTAGTTTTGTAAATTGGGTTCGCGGATTAAGTGATGCTCCAGGTGGTTATTTATTACTCGATGGCCAAGTGTTTAAAATTTTTCAAGCCGAAAGTTATTCGACAAGTTGTAATCATCAAGTCGGGGAAATCATTAGTGCCGATAAAAACGGATTATTGCTGCAGTTAGAACAAGGAGTAGTTAAACTTTTAATTGTTCAATTGCAAGGTAAAGCCAAAATGTCATATCGTGATTTTATTAATGGGAGGAAAAACTTATGTGGTACAATTCTAAGATGACTAAATTACAACGCTTAAATCTTATTAGCCTTTTTGCGGCGATGACTTTTGTAATTACATTGGTCGTTAGCATTCCTTTACCATTAATCGGATATTTTAATTTGTCGGATGCCACGATTTTCCTTGGCGCAATTTTTATCGATCCGTTAGGTGGGGCAATCGCCGGAGCAATCGGCGCGAGTCTTGCCGATATTACGTTAGGATATGGAGCTTATGCCCCGTTTACTTTCTTTATTAAATTTATTGAAGCCTTAGTTGCTGGACTGCTCTTTAATAAAATTCACCATCGAATACATTACATCGCTTTATTTATCGGTGGTTTTGTAATGGCTAGCCTCTATTTGATTCCGGATAGCATTTTTTACGATGGCAACGGCAATATTTTTGTAAACTATTTCTTTAATATCGTTCAAGGCACGATCAATGCGTTAATCGCTTGGGTCACAGCTTTGGCGTTAAATCGAGCATTAAAGCATCTTGGGCGCAAAACGCCTAATTTGTAGGCTTATCACTATTTTTTATTTATTTGGGCTTTTACCGCCTAAAAAAATAAGTTGCGACATATCTTATAGTGTAAGTAGAAATACTTTACCTCTAAGAACACCTCATAACTTAAAAGGAACGTCACCGTAAGCGTTCCTTTTTCATTCGTTTTCAATAAGAGCAAAATATTCATCTTCAAGATCTTTTAACAATTTCCGATTTTGTTCTAATTCTTCGTCTAATTGTTTCATCTTTAAATGATCCATATAGTTTTCTTCTTTAAATTGTTCGTCTTGAATTTTTTTGATTTTATTTTCAATCTTCTCGATTTCTTGCTCGATCTTGCTTAAAGAGCGGTGCGGTTTTTTCTTTTTGAATTCGCTTTTTATAGGTTCTTCTTCAGTAGGTTTTTCCTCGAAAAGCTCTTTCTCCATCTGCTTAAAATTCTCATAGTTTCCTTCATAGTAATAGCCTTGACGATTGTGAAAAAAGAGAATTTTATTGGCGATTTCATCGATAAAATATCGATCGTGAGAAATAAACACAATCGTTCCCAAATAATCTTTCAAAGCACAAATTAACGCTTGTTTAGAGGTCATATCAAGATGATTGGTTGGTTCATCTAAAAGTAGTATATCATAGGAACGGAGCATGATTTTAGCAAGAACAACCCGCATTTTTTCACCACCCGATAGCACGTCAATCGTCTTTGAAAAATCTTCTTGCCCAAAGTTAAAATGACCGAGATGATTGCAGATATCTTTTTCACCCAATTGGGGAAATTCACGATGTATTTCTTCGACTAAAGTGTGGGTGCCTTGAAGTTCGAATTGGTGCTGTTCAATATATCCGATCGATAAATTTCGTAGCATCTCTAATTTGCCACTTAAAGGTTGTAACTGCGACATAATTGTTTTAAAGAAAGTAGTTTTGCCACTTCCATTATTGCCGATGACCGCGAGATGGTCGCGTCCATAAAGGGTAAAATCGATACTTTGTATCAAGATTTTTTGATTGTAGCCTAAGCTTAAATTTGAAAATTTGATCAATTGCTTGCCTTCGATAATGTCGCCTTTAAAATTGAGCTTGATGGTGCTGTTATTTGAATAAGGCTTGTCGATGATTTTTAAATGCTTCAATTTATTTTGTCGATCGCGGGCTCTAGAGACAAAGCGTGGCTTAGGCATATAGTATTCGATAAATCGCTTGATTTTTGCGATCTCCTTTTGTTGAAGATTATAAGCTTTTAAGGCTTGCTCGTAACGTAGTTTTTTCTCTTCGACGTAATAATCGTAATTGCCTTTATAAATCTCGATTTTTTTATTTTCGATTTCGATTATTTTTGTGGATAAGGAATTGATGAAATAACGATCGTGCGAAACGAATATTAAAGCACCTTCATAAGATTTAAGATAATTTTCCAACCATTCAATGGTAATTACATCAAGATGATTGGTTGGTTCATCAAGTATTAGAAGATTCGGTTTTAAAAGCAAAAGCTTAACGAAAGCCATCTTTGTTTTCTCGCCCCCGGAAAAGGAATTAATCGGGCGATCGAATTGCTCTTTGGTGAATCCAAATTTATTGAGCATCATACTTACTAAATAAGGATAGTCATATCCGTGCATATTGGAGAATTGAATTTGTTTTTTACCATAAATATCAATCAAGTTTTGATTAGTAGGATCTTCGCTAAGTTGCCTTTCAAGATCTTCTAATTCTTTACCCAATTTAATGACATTTTCAAAGACTAAAAGGGCTTCTTCATATAAAGTGTTTTTTTCAGATTGAATGACTTGTTGGGAAAGGTATCCGATGGTGACACCTTTTGAAAGCATTACATCACCAAAACTGGAGCTTTCTAAACCCAAGATGATTTTTAAAAGAGTAGTTTTACCACATCCGTTTTGTCCAAGAATCGCTAGCCTTTCTCGATCGGTAACTGAGAAAGTCACATTTTCAAACAATAGATCGGAACCAAATTCTTTCTTTAAATTAACAACATTTAATATTGTCATAAGCATCCTACTTTCTTTTTTATTATAGACATATTACTAACTGCAAAAAAGTGAAATTTTTGCATATATTGTAATTGCAAAACAAAATTGAATTTGTTATTATTACAAATGCGTTAAGTTAAGTGGTTCCTTAGCCAAGTGGTAAGGCAACTGACTGCAACTCAGTGAGCGTCGGTTCAACTCCGTCAGGAACCTCCATTTCTTAATTGATGCGCCCATAGCTCAACTGGATAGAGTATCAGACTACGAATCTGGGGGTTGCGAGTTCGACTCTTGCTGGGCGCGCCATTGTCGGGAAATAGCACAGCTTGGTAGTGCACCTGTTTTGGGAACAGGGGGTCGCAGGTTCGAATCCTGTTTTCCCGACCATTTTTTTGGGGCTATAGCTCATTTGGGAGAGCGATTCGTTCGCAACGAATAGGTAGCGAGTTCGATCCTCGTTAGCTCCACCATCATTAAAAAAAACCGGATTGATACGAGGTGTCAATCTTTTTTTATAAAATTTAATATCGAACATACAAATATATAAAAAATCTTAGTAAGCATATTTAGTGCATTTATCTAAGACTATTAAATTAAGATTGTTTTTAAAAAGTTTTTCAGTTTATTTTCATTCTTTTTAAGATAGGCGATATAAAATGGCATAATTGCATCTTCATCTAAAAAAGGGAGATAGATTCGATCATTACTCAATCTATTATTCATTGTAATATTAGTAACGAATGAGGGAATAATTGAAGAATTGACAAGTTCCTTTAAATTATCGTTGTTCTCTAAGAAAAATAATGAAAGAAATCAAATTAAACAACAATGTAGTGATGCCACAAGTAGGAATTGGCACTTTTTTATTAGAACCGAATGATGCTTACAATAGTGTTTTAAATGCTTTAAAGATGGGCTATCGACTAATTGATACTGCAAATGCTTATCGAAACGAAAAAGCAGTAGGAAGAGCCATTAAGGATAGTGGAATTACTAGAAGTGATATCTTTGTTTCAACCAAATTATGGCCAAGTGAATATGAAAAATGAAAAGGCTGTTGATGAAACTTTACAAAGATTAAATCTAAAATATATTGATTTATTATTTCTCCATCAACCAACTAAAAATTGGCGTTATGGCTATGAAGCATTAATTAAAGCTTACAAAGAAGGAAAAATTAGAAGTATCGGCATTTCCAATTTTGAAGGGGAATATATTTTGGATTTATTAAAGGAATATGATATTGTTCCTCAAGTAATTCAAGTAGAATGTCATCCATTTTATCCTCAAGAAGAATTAAGAGAAATTATTGAAAAAAAAGATATAAAATAATGTCATGGTATCCTCTTGGTGGTAAAGGAATGACTAAGGATTTATTAGAAAATGATAAGGTTGTTTCTTTAGCTAAAAAATATCATAAAGATCCTGCTCAAATTGTTTTAAGATGGCATACACAAATGGGTTTTATTGTTATTCCAGGCAGTAAGAATGTTAACCATATTAAAGAAAATATTGATATTTTTGATTTTGAGTTATCCAATGATGATATGAATTTAATGGCTACTCTTAATAATGGAGAAAGACGCTATATTAGAACTGATGAAGCTTTGGAAAACTTTTTAAATTGGAAAATTTTATATGAGGAATAATCAAATGGAATATAAAAAAGGATATGTTTATGAATTGATGGATCAAGGTGGTCCAGCTAGTACCAAAGAAGAATACTTTAAAGAAGCTGTTGATGAAATGCTGAGAGCTAGAACCTTGTGCTTTAAAGCCAATAATGTATCTCCTGATGATTCTTATATTAAATACTTAGAAGAATTATTTTCAAGAAAACTGATGATGTTAGAATTTTAACTCCATTTATTTGCGATTTTGGAAATAGAGTTCAATTTGGACATAATGTATTTATTAATCATTCAGCTATTTTATCGGCTTCAGGTGGTATTGTTTTTGAAGATGGTGTTTCCGTTGCACCAGGTGTAAGAATTGCTACTATTAATCATGATTTTAATAATCGCCATACAATTTATACATACGGAAAAGTTGTTATAAAGAAAAATGTTTGGATAGGAATGAATGTTACAATTACTCCAGGTGTAACAATTGGGGAAAATAGTGTTGTAGCAGCTGGAGCTGTAGTTACTAAAGATGTTCCAGCTAACGTAATTGTTGGTGGGGTTCCAGCAAAAGTGATCAAAGAACTTGATCCAAGCGAGCAAAAAGAAAAATGGTAAATTAAATAATAGCCACTAGAGTTTATATGACTTCGGTGGTTTTCGTCTGTTTTAGCCTGCGTGCATTGCATCAAAATGGTACTCTTTTGCCATGTTAAATGCACTTGCACCCAAATTTTGGACCAAAAACTGGTACAATAAGAAGGGAGCTTTTAATATGAAAAGAACACTAAAAGAAAAGTTAAGATGTGTTCATCTTCATTTAGATGAAGAAATGACAATTAAAGAAATCGAACAAATTTATGGACTGAACCGTTCAGCATTGAAGTATTATTGTTCTTGCATCGAATGATATGCTTTGTCATTTTTTTGCTAATTAGTCTACATCTTTGTAAAATATGTTATCATAATAAAAAGGAGATAAGATATGACAAATTTTACAGCAGACGAAATAGAAACTCAAATGCATGACACATTGATCAGGAAGGAGCAGATGCAGGAACTTTGCAAAAGGCATGATGACCAAATCTTTGACATTATCTACAATGTCACGGAGGCATACGTTAGGAAATGGTCACCATCCATTGCAGACTATATGCAAAGGGTCGCAGTAGAGGGCAAGAGGCTGAATATTAATCCTTCTTCCACTTCTTGGCAAAAGGCAGATAACTTCAAAAGAATGTATAATGAACTCGACAAACAGTACAACGCTGTCCTCCACATTCAACTAGCAGAGCTTAAGACTAAGAAAAAACTCTATTAATCATTGTAGTTAGAAAAGCAGTCAATAGGAGTGTACTAATTTTTGGCACACTCCTTTTACTTTTTGTGCAAGATTACCAAATACATGATAGTGCACTTTTTCTATGATTTTAATGACAAAAATAAATTAGAAACAACTATCTTTACAATAAATAAAAATTAATTTATTTACTAATTACGAACAGGAATATAATCGATTCTTTCAATTGAAGATTGCCAAGTTCTATCCCCTATACGCTGTAGCATAGATACAAATCTTTGAGCTTCTTCTTTACTATTAAAAGTTCTTGCGTCTCCAATATCAGAGGTCCAAGTAAATGTTTCTCGTAAATCTTCAATACTACTAGTGTCTCCATATTCAATATAGAGTTCACTCGCGCCATAATTACGTTTACCCGTAGAATTTAAAGTAAACATAACAATAAATTTTTTATTACCAAATAGCATAGATTTTCTCCTTTTTTTTAGCTAAATTCTAACAAATTCATAAATAATTTTCAATATGTATAAGATCTTCAAAGTTTTGTAAAAGTCCTATATTTAGGTATTTTTTATAAAATATATCGAAAATGTTAAATAATGAGAAATGGTAAAGATTTCATTTTCGTAACCAATATTATAATTCCCAATTTTAATTAATCTTGTTTTTCCATAATAATCTGAATGGAAATATGGAGATGTTTATCTCACGATAAAGAATCTTAATAAAATATCCGATTCTAAAATGTATTATAAGTATTCTAAATTTGTGTATTGCGTTTTAATAAGACATGTTGAATGAACTAGATTGATACAATGTGTCAGTCTGTTTTTATAAGGTTCGACACTCACCGCTTAGGTGTTTTTAAAGAAAAATATTTGATGAAAGAAAGCGTATCGAAAAAATTGGAATTAAATGTTCTTTTTTTTATATTTTCTTTTTGCTTCAATTGTTGCCATCAAAAACATGCTGGCATACAATTTTTCTTTAGTTGGGTAGGACCAATTAGCAAATGCATTGCGAATTTGTTTATATAATTTTTTTATCAATTCATTTTTCTTAAGTAATTCTTCATTTTCATTTAAAAATTTTACTATTTCGCTATATTTAATTATTTTATATTTTTCCACCATGTTATTGTCGTAATCTTTGATTTCATTTTCGATTTCATCAAAACGATAATCTGGCACTGTAATAAAACAAATAAGTTTTTTGTTCTTTCCCATTCCCCAGTTATAATAAGTAGTCAACTGGGTGATTTTTTCATCTTTCTTTTTTCCGTTTAACGCACTATCAATTTTGTTCTCGATGATGATTATCTGCGATTCGCTTTCGCCACAGATATCAATTCTGCCACTTTTATTTGAAATTTCATATTCACGTTTAATTGTGAAAGTTTCTTTTTCAGCAAATTCATCTTCTCGTTTTTTAAATTCTCTGCAAAATTTCTTGAAAATTTCGTTGTTGTTGAGAAGGGAATGAAGCATATTTGTAAAAGCTTGTTCACTATTTTGGGCCCCAATTAAGTCTAAAAAGGTCTTTTCTATATGAAATTTACCTGCGCTTTCTTCCGCAAGCTTCTTCAAGTTAGATTTGTTACTCACAATCTCATTATTTTTTATTATTTCCCGCAATTCATTATAATCTTCAGAATATTCTCCAACATCACTCTTAATATAGCCGTTAGTATTTCTGCCAAAATTGAATTTTTTCGCATTAAAAATTACAGGTTCGCTAGGTTTGCTTACTTTGTAGATGGCTTCTGCTTCAAAGGTGAGATATTGTGAGCCATCAGGTCCATAAATATCATTTAATAGAATCTTATTATATTTAATTTCTTTGCTCTTAATAATTTCTTCATTAGTTTTCTCGCAAGAATGGCGAATTTTGCCTTTTAATTTTATTATATATAAAATCTCATATTTTTTTTCACTATTTTTCTTTGTATGAACGTCATTTACTAAAACCATGTATTCAGCAATGTATTTACCTTTCGTTTTTTTCAGTTCGCCTTTTTTTTCTTCGTCGCCGACCAAAAAATTAGAGGGGCATTGTCCATGCGGCATGTTGTAGACATAGTGCTTCCCATTATCTGCTAGGAAAAAGTCTATTATCTCATGCCCAATATTTCCTTCGTTATTGAGCCATCCACCTTTGAATGGTTTGTTTAAAATAATTACTTCTTTTTCTTTTTTTTCTTCTTCCATAAATTACTTCCTAAATTTTATTTTAGTCCAACATATTACTTGCTTAAATTACCACATTTTTCATCGTAACAAATCGATTTTTATATAAGAACCAGTAAAACGGAGGTAGAACATAGTTAAATATAGTTTCAACTGGTAGTTCACCATTAAAATAATATCTTTTCTTATGTTCGCTGATTAACTCAAAAACAATTCCATTTGGAGAAATGATATCAAAATAAATGTCATCGTGATTTTCTATGTTTAATTCTGCACTTGGCTCTTTATTATGTTTCATTAATTTTACGATAAATTCATTTATCAATCTAAAATCTACCATTAATGTTTTCTATGATTTTTAACAATTTATAATATACTGATTTACAATCGTGTTGATATTAGAATTTATTATCTAATTTTCTGCATCAATTAATACAAGTTCAAAATCTACTCCTCTATTAATAAATCCACTTATTATATTGCTCAAATTTAATTCAACACTTTTATATTTTTCAATCTATTTTTACGATCATTGTTTTTTGTTTTCCAATTATTTTCCTCCTTGACATAATAATTTTAACAGTTGTTATGGCAAATTTCATTGTTTATAAATATTTACTTTTAATTTACGAAATAAATATTACTTAAAATAGCTTATATTTATAGGCTTTGATCTTATTGTGCTATAAAATTGAATGTCAAAGTGGATGATGTGGGATGAGAAAGCTCGATTATTAAAATCTAAAAGAAAAAAGGATTTAGAAATACTAAGTTATATTGCCATTATATATAAAACGAATGGTAAACAAGAACAAAAACCGAATGAATTAATTGAAATTGCTAAAATTCAAAATTTAGAAAATTCTAATGCTATAAAGGGAATTAAAACTAGAAATACTCGATTAAAGCAATTAGTTAAAGAAAAAACAACTCCTCGAAATTGAATTGAAGAAGAAATAGCGGATATAGAGATGATTTTTAATATATACTTCCATTATTTCAAACAATTATGCCCATCTTTACTCATTAGCACTATTGAAAAAGCGTTGAGAGAAATAATTGAATTTAAAAAAATAGAAAGAAGAAGTATTAATAGAGCAACTTATTACCTAACTTTCGACAAAATCGAAAAAAAGTAGTGTTAAATTTTAAAATTAAGTAATTTAAGGATATCATTTTTCTTTAAGAC
>CANQCZ010000027.1 GCA_947591215.1 uncultured Bacilli bacterium
TTTTTGGTCACGGTGATGGAAATTCTTCCTTCAACTCCGCTTTCGACATTCAAAGCGACGATTTCACAAGTTCCTTCACCAAGAGCCAAAATTGTACCGGTACTATCGTTAGTGACGACCGCGACATTTTCATTCGTGCTAGAAAAAATCAAACTTTTGTTAACTGCGGTTTCGGGTTCGACAACGGCACGAATAGCGAGAGTTTCTCCCACTTCAATCGTGGTTTCAGCAGCACTGAGTGTGATGCTTTGAACAAAAGACGAATCAATATCGATTGGAAATTCGTCGGTAAATTCATCTAATTCACCCGAAGTGATAAGATTAGTTTCTAAGGAATAATCGAGAGGGACTAAGGTTGAAAGATCATCTACACTTTCATAATCATCTAAACTATAGAAGGCTTGTTCGGAAACATATTTTTGCAAAAAACCATGTTCCTTGCTGTCGAATTCATAAGTGAACGCTGCGATGTACTTTTGGTTAGAGTCGCTATTTTCAGCTTCGGCATAGAATTTTAAAGCTACTTTGCCGTTTTGTTGTGAAGCCGAATAGTAGAAAGTGGAGCCAAGAACTGTGGCGTAATATAAATCGTCAAAGGCCTTGCTTCCGGCGCCACAAGAGACTAATTCTTGAGCGTATTGGAAATTGTCACTAATAGAACCGACATTACTTCCAGCAAATAAATTTGTTCGATCGGTGTTGCTTTCAAAAACGGAATTTTCATAAACGATTGCTTGAATTAGATAGTAATTGCGAATCAAATTGACTTCGTCAAAATTGTCGTTATAAGTGACATCGCCATCGGCACCATGCACCACGTGATGAACACTACCACTACCGATAGTGATATCATCTTTATATGTTGTATATTGACTATACATAGTTTGATCATAACGGATACCGCCATCGTAGCCGGAAGCATTTAAAGTGACCTCCGCAGTTTTGGCATAACCGACGTCGACGCTTCCGGCATTTATTACAAGCATCTGTGCTTCTTCCGCAGTGAGAAATGGTTGGTTAGTGTTACTGCTTGAAGAAGAATCACTAGAAGTATTTGAAGAATCATCTGAGGAAACCATACTTAAAATGTTTTCATTAGACGATTCATCGATTGATAAATCAGTGCTTGTTTCAGAATTACTTGAATTAATACTTTCTAAAGAGGCGAGTGATTCTTGCGATGAAGAGTATGTTGATTGATTACATGCTCCTAAAGAAGAAAGAATCAATAAACTTAAAATAATAGCTTTCTTTTTCATTATTTTCTAAACCTCCTTATACATTTGGAAACTCATCGTTGAACTATCTTTTCCAGGACATTTAAAGTGCATTACTAATCCGGAACCATCCTTTTCGATAATAAAGTGCAAATCGGCAATTTCACCGCTTAAATTATTAGCGTCTTTATCATAAGTACGATTAGAGGTAGATACGACATAATCCTTCTGGGTGAGGAACATCGCGGGTATTGTTGCAAGTAACATCATCGAATATTACAAAGTCCTCATCTTTAGTAGTGGTCAATTCAAAGTTTCCGGTATTTGTTACTTTGCTGGCTGAACGGTAAGTATCGATTAATGAATAAGTACCATCGTCGTTGAAAGTTATTTCAAATCTACTGCTACTAGTTGTCGATGACACCCATTTTCCAAGCAAGGCAACTCTTAAATCCTCCACGGAAAGTTCACCCGGAAAAACATGAATAGATTTAGTAGCAAAGACATTGTTTCCTTCTAAATCTTGAGTTTCAGAGGTTGCAGTAACGACGACCATTCCACCACCATTATTTTGACCTTGAAGATAAACTTTATCGCCTTCGACAACGATTTTAGCAAGTTCTTCATTATCGACGCTCCAAGTTAATCTAGTATCAGCGTTAGTAGGACTGACGGTCGCGCTTAATTCGACTTTTTGATCTTTATCGATTTTATTGGGAGCGCTGATTGTAATGGTTTTTGGTGCGAATAATTCGACACTGACCTCTAAAGTTTTGACTAAACCACCAGTTGATTTAAATGTCAATGTAGTATTTCCAACGCCTAAAGCAGCTAATTTATAATTCGGCGATGTTGGATCAACATCGATGACCGAAGTGTCACTACTAGAGACATACTCTAAGTCTTTAGATTCCATAGCCGTTTCAGGTTGCACATTAATCATAGTCATCGAACTCTTGTACCAACTAGAACCAAGAGGAATGTGATTGCTTTGGGCATTGACATACATATTACTACCATATGAAAGTGAAATTTGAACATCGTATGATGCGATGAAATATTGAGCCAGATTAAGATCGTCCGGCAATGCTTCTCTTTCGCCTTTAACGGCCGTGTAGGTGGTTACTTCTACATTTCTTGTTGTAGCATCTGGTTTTAAAGCACCGGCATCATCATACATTGAAGATTTTACGTAGTTTTTATCTTCAAGAGTTATTTTTTGAATGAAACCATCGTAAGCAAATTCAAGATCTAATTGATAGACATGATAAATGGTTCCGACGATTTCATGACCGCATAATGTAACTTTGAAGCCATCATCTTCAGTAGCTATTGCGACTAAATCACCATCAAGATTTTCTTCTTTCAATTGACTGGATAAATATTCAGCGACAATTTCGGCTAAACCATAAATTTCGTATTTTTCTTTAGCGTCAGCTAAAGTGATTTCTTTTTCATCATCAGTTAGTTTTAATAGGTAAAAACTATAAAAAGAAATAAGAAAAAGTGCGTAAACTTCGCGTACTATGTTATAATAGAAATCAATTTGAGGTGATGCTTTTATGGAAAGTAAATACGCAACTTTAGCAAAACCATATTTTGTTGAAGCAATTAATAATTTAAAATCGTGGATTAAGATTAATTCAATTTATGATGAAAAGACGGTTTCAAAAGAACAACCGTTTGGTCTAGGTGTCGAAAAGGCATTAAAGTATATTGCTGATCTAGCTATCAAAGATGGCTTTAAGGTTGACAGATGCGATAATTATTGTACGGAAATAAGCGTCGGTGAAGGTGATTTAATTGCTGTATATGCTCACGCCGATGTCGTCCCGGTTTCAACTTCATGGCAACATCAACCATTTGGAGCAACAGAAGAAAATGGTGCGATTTATGGAAGAGGGACAAGCGACGACAAAGGTCCGGCGATGGCGGCTTATTATGCGTTGAAGTTGCTTCGAGATCACCACATGATTGAAGGATATAAAGTCACTTTGGTAATCGGAGGTAACGAAGAGTCCGGTTCTCGTTGCCTTGAACATTATTTTAATGTTTTAAAACGTCCGTATCCTAAATATGGATTTACTCCCGATGGTCAATTTCCATTAATTTACGGTGAAAAGGGAATCTGTAACTACGTTCATCATATTGATGAAAAAATCGAAGGTCTCAGTTCGATTGAAGCCGGATTAGCTAGCAATTCGGTGATCGATATCGCTAAAGCAACCCTTGAAAAAACGGATGGTTTAATGGAAGCACTTCAAGAGTTTAAATTAAAAAATCCTGAAATTCGCTTTGAATTAGAAAATAATAATGTCACATTTTATGGTAAAGCGGCGCATGGTTCAACTCCCAAACTCGGTATCAATGCCGGATTATATCTTTTAAAATTTTTAGGAACATATCTTAATAACGATATATTGTCGCGTTTAAGCGAAAGTTATTTCGACGGAGAAGGGCGCAATATCCATCAATATTACGAATCCAAAGAATTGCATGGAACAACTTACAATGTCGGAATTATCAATTATGCAAATAGTTGTCTTCAAATGGTCGTCAATTTTCGCTACCCCGAAAATGTCGAATTTAATCAAGTGATTGGAAATATAAAACAATTAAATTTAGGAACTATCACTATCGAAAGCGAAAGTGCTCCGTTATTGATTGATCCTAATTCACAAATGGTTAAAACATTACATCATGTTTATCAAGAGGAAACTGGCGATTATGAAACTCCGATTGTGACAATCGGGGGAGGAACATACGCTAAAGAAAGTCGTAATACTTTAGCGTTCGGTTCGGCTTTTCCTAATAATGACGATCGAATTCATGACGCTGATGAAAAAATCACGCTAAAAGATTTTACGACTTCAATCGCCATCTACGCTCGTGCTATCGATGCTTTAGGGAGATTGAAATAATGAGATTGCGACATCGGGTATGGGGCGATAAAATCATCGAAGAACATCCTGAACTTGTGATTACTAGAGAACAATTGAATTCACAATTGCTGGTGGATTTTTTAGCTAGAGACAATTTAATTTTGGAAATTGGGAGTGGTAAAGGTGACTTTGTGATTCAAATGGCTAAAAAATACCCAGAATGGAATTTTATCGGCGTTGAAATGAACGAGATGGCTTTGGCCATCACTTTAAAAAAATTGGTCAACGAAGAATTAAAAAATATTTTGATGATCAACTGCGATGTAAGTCGATTGTTTGAATTATTGCCCTCGCATCGCTTTGAAAGGATCTTTTTGAATTTTTCCGATCCGTGGCCTAAAAAAAGGCAGCATAAACGACGCTTGACATATCCGACGTTTTTAGCACAATATGAAAGACTATTGGTAAAAGGCGGATATCTAGCCTTTAAGACTGATAATGATGAGCTTTTTAAAGATTCGTGTGAATATTTAAACGCATCAAGTTTTGAAACGATCGCAATTGACTATGACTATGATGGTCACGAAATAGTCGATGCGCAAACTGAATATGAAACAAAATTTCGTAACCAACAAGTAAAAATCAAAAGATTTGTAGTAAGGAGTAAATAAAATGAAACTAAATAACAAACAATTGAAAAGATTAAAAACCGTAACTCAAATAAATGCCGTTTCAGGTGATGAGCATCTTTTAGCCAATTATCTCAAAAATCAATATAGTGAATGGGGATATCAATTGGTGTTCGATAATTTAGGTTCGATTTTCGCTTATAAAAAATCGAAAGTGACGAATGCCAAAAAGGTGATGCTCGTCGCTCATATGGATGAAGTGGGCTTTATCGTCAAGGAGTTATTAAGCAACGGGTGCGTTAAAGTTCATGCTTTAGGTGGTCATAATCCGGCGACTTTATTGAGTAATCGCGTTATTTTGACTACGCGCGATAATAGAAGTTACTATGGGACGATAAATTCATTACCACCGCATTTGCTTAGAGGTAAAAACGATAATGTTTCAATTTCGGAGATGATTTTTGATTTTGGTTTTACAAATATCGATGAATTGAAAAAACATGGTATCAATATCGGTGATCCGATTGTCTGTGAAGGACCTTTTGAAGTTTTAAATGAAGGAAAAAGATTGTTGGCGAAAGCTTTCGATGATCGAATCGGAATCGCCTTAGGTCTTGAAATTCTTGAATATTTTAAAGATCGAGATTTACCTTTTGATTTATATGTAGGCGGCTCGGTACAAGAAGAAGTCGGATGTCGCGGTGCTTTGACCTCGGCTCATCTTATAAAACCGGATTTAGCTATTGTTGTCGATTGCTCGCCTGCGAAAGATATGGCAGGAAACGATGGAGAATTAGGAGTTTTAGGGAAAGGGGTTTTAGTCCGTGTCGTCGATGCGACCATGATCGCGTTTAAAGATCTCATCAATTATCAAATCGAAACCTTGAAGAAAGCTAAAGTTCCATATCAATATTACATTTCTCCAGGAGGAACCGATGCCGGCAGTATTCATAAAAGTATAGACGGTATTAAAACTCTCACATATTGTTTAGTGGCACGTAGTATTCATACCGCTTCGACCATCATCGATACCGACGATTATTTAAACGCTCGAAGAGGGATGATTTATTTGCTTAAACATCTCGATTTTAAAAAGATAGGTATTGAATAAATGATCGCGGATTTTTTCTATAATCACCAAGCCTTTAAAAATGTTCTAGTTGCAATTGTCCATGAAGATGTGATTCCCAATCGCCTCGAAAAAATCGACGATATCGTCGCTTTGTATCATGATGAATTACTTGTCGGTATCAATTTTTTGAATATATCGAAGACGATTAAAATCCATTCCATGGGAAAGATATTTCTCCCTAATAGAGCATTTATCGATGCGATTAATGCTTTACTAATAAAACAAAACATCACTTTTGATGTTCCGTTAAATTCAGGATTTATAATCGTAGATATCTTAAAACCGATTTTATATAAAGACGATAAGATGTTTGTTGAAGTGCAACTTAAAGAGCGTAAAATCATCGTCTCTTCCAAAAAGCAAAAATCATTAAATTCCAAAGGAATCATCGCGTTAAACGGAACCCTTTTAGAAAATGGAACGAGAGTTAAAAAGCAAGTTCTTGAGGGAATAAAATCAGAAGGAATTTTATTAAACTTAGCCGATGATGAAATCCTCAATGAAGAAATTAAAAATCTTCCAAGTGGAAGTGATTTTTACTCGTTGATTTGAGCTTATCGACTATTACATAACATTAAATTTGTCAATTTAGAGTCCTTACTTCATAAATTACAATAGGTGATTTTATGAAATGTTATTTAATTGGAATTAAGGGCTCAGGCATGGCGGGCTTGGCGCTTCTTTTAAAAAGCGATAATTATGAAGTTTGTGGCAAAGATGTCGATCGATATTTAAAAAACGAAGATAAACTCAAGGAAGCTAAAATAGATATTCTGCCCTTTGATGATCGAAGTTATCTTGAAGCTGATTTAGTGATTATCGGTCACGATTTTTATCATCAAGATTTAATTGAAGAACTGGTTAAGGCGCATGTTCCGTTTTTCGAGTATCACCGATTTTTAAATTTTTATATTCAACCCGATCGTTTAATCTCAGTCGCTGGAAGTCATGGGAAAACGACTACGGTAAAATTATTAATAACCGCATTAAAGGAAGAAGTATCATTTTTAGAGGGCGATGGAAAGGGCAATCATGATGATCAAGAACGATATTTTGTTTTGGAATCGTGCGAATATAAAGATCATTTTTTAGCTTATCATCCTCGTTATGCGATTATCACCAATGTCGAATATGATCATGTCGATTATTTTAAAAATCAACAACAATACGATGATTCATTTTTAAAATTTATTGCTCAAAGTCAAAAAGCGATCGTTGATTATGATTTTGTCGAAAAATATGAACTTAAAAATGTGATTTCATATGGTCTTAACGAAAAAGCGACATATCACTATTTAAATTATAAATTAGAAAAAAATTTTATAAGTGGCACTATCGTCAAAGAACATCAAATATTGATCAGATTTAAATTGCCGTTAGTTGGAGAACAATTTTTGCATCATCTTTTAGCAATCGCGGCATTTTTTGATCTAGAAAATCTCGATTTAGAACAAGGATTCAAAAATCTTTGTCATTTTAAAAATGCTGAACGCAGATTTGAAATAGAAGAACATGATCACTATGTCCTCATTGATGATTATGCCCACCACCCGCAGCAAATCGAAGAAAATCTGAAAAATGTCATTAGATGCTATCCGACTTATCGACATTATGCGATCTTTAAACCCGATCGAAAATCGCGATTTGAATATTTTTTCGATCAATTTCAAAAAATTTTAAGTGAATACGATCATGCATATGTTTTGCCTCTTCCCGATAATCAAGAAAACAATGGTGGAAATATTTCTCGAATTGCTAACGAAAAAATCACTTTTCTTGAAACACCGAGCGCTTTAAAAAAAAGGCATTATTTTAAAACGAAGGCCACATATTCATTGATGTCTAGCAAATCACTGAGTGAAATATCGGAAATTATAAAAAAAGCTGATTTTAAAAATAATTAAAATAACATATAAAAACCCTCGGCTTTCACATGGCCAAGGGTTCGGTTAGATTTTATTTATTTGATGTTCAAGAGACGCATGGTGTCACGAACGATCATCAATTCTTCATTAGTTGGAATTACGGCGATTGGACGCAGGGAATTAATTGAAGAAATAAGACCATATTTACCTCTTATGGTAATGTTATTGAGTTCGTCATTCAATTCGACATTCAAAGCTTCCTTGATATCGTCGACAATCAATTTACGGAAGAACGGGGAGTTTTCTCCAACTCCGGCTGAAAATATAATCAAGTCACAGCCACCGAGACGGACAAAGTATTGACCGATGTAATCGGCGATACGACGAGCGTACATTTTGGTAGCCAAAATAGCGCGAGGATTGCCTTCAAGAGCGGCTTTTTCAACGGGTCTTGTATCAGGACTGATGCCAGAAATACCTTTAAGTCCCGATTCTTTGTTAAACTCTTGGTAAAGCGTTTCGGCGTCTTTGCCGGTCTGTTTAATCAAATACGGCATGACGGAAGGATCGATGTCGCCGGTTCTAGTCCCCATCATTACACCGGCTAATGGGGTAAGTCCCATCGATGTTGCAACGCATTTTCCGTCTTTAATCGCACAAAGCGAAGCTCCGGATCCAATGTGACAAGTGATAACTTTTTTTAGAGGATTATCGGCAAATAAACGCTTAGCTTCTAAGAAAAGATATTGGTGTGAAGTGCCGTGAGCTCCGTATTTGCGCACATGATACTTTTCGTAATATTCATATTTGCAAGCATAAAGATAATCTTCGGCTTCCATCGTTTGATGGAAAGCAGTATCAAAAACGAAAACGTTCTTTACATTAGGCAAAATTTTTTTGAAAGCCCGATAACCGATGAGATGAGCAGCATTGTGCAAAGGAGCAAGAGGAATTAAACTTTCAACTTTATCCTCGACATCCTTTGTAACGATTTCAGAGTGAGAAAAATATTGACCACCTTGGACGACACGATGACCGACACCTTTGATTTCATTGAGATCTTTGATAATGCCGCTTTCAGTCAATGATTCAAGAAGAAGACTCACCGCAATCGCATAATCCTTGATTTGACACATAAATTCCGACTTGTCTTTTCCGACAACTTCAATTTTGAAACTGGCGTTATCAAGCCCGATATTTTCTGCCATTCCAAAACAGATAAGACGTTCTTCTGGCATTTCAAATAGTTTGAATTTGAGCGTGGAACTTCCCGCGTTCACAGCGATTATTTTTGACATATAGATGCTCCTTTTTCCAATATTGAATTTTAATATAATTGATTATTGAAGTAAAGAAAATTAAATTAAGTTGTCACTATTGAGCGTCTAAGATTATTGTGATAAAAAAATATTTATTTTTACATATACTTATCATTGATTAATGTAAGAGTTAAAATTAAAAATAGTAAATTTCAATATGCAAAAAGGAAGTAGCGCTGTGTCAGAGTCATTAGCTCCTACGTCCTACTTCCAATATTATTATAGTTTAAAAAAGGCAAATTATCAACAAAAATAATGCAATTATTCCTTTATTGTTGATTATAAATTCAACAAAAAATAAATTTACAATTTAGCTTAATTTCTCAATAAATATAAAAAACATTAATTTAATGCACAAAAAAGGAAGTAGCGCTGTGCCAGAGTCATTAGCTCCTACGTCCTACTTCCAATATTATCATAGCTTAAAAAAGGCAAATTATCAACAAAAATAATGCAATTATCCCTTTATTGTTGATTATAAATTCAACAAAAAATAAATTTACAATTCATCTTAGTTTCTCAATAAATATAAAAAACATTAATTTAATGCACAAAAAAGGAAGCAGCGCTAGGTAAGAGTCATTAGCTCCCACGTCCTACTTCCAATATTATTATAGCTTAAAAAATGTAAATTAACAATGAAATATTGGATTTTTTCTCGCTTAACGATACTGAGCGATAATTAGCACTAGTAGAAATTCCGATTTATTCATCTTTCTTAACGAACTAAAAGTTCGTTTTAGACACAAAAAAGGAAGTAGCCATACAGATGCACATATAGATGTCCACCGGTCTACTTCCAATGATATTTTAACTTAAAAAATACAAAAATCAATCAAAAGCAGAATATTAAACCACATTTAACAATGCCAAGTGATAATTTACACTAGTAAAAATTCCAATTTTATGGTAAACTACAAAAAGGATATCTACTAGTCGCTAGGAGGATAAGACAATATGGCATACGGCTTGTTGTATGATTTTTTAATGGGGCAATCAATTGAAGCCTATAAGTACTTCGGTGCTCATCATGTCAAAAACGGAGATAAAGAGGGATTTGTCTTCCGTGTCTATGCGCCGTTAGCAAAAGAAGTTTCGCTAATTGGAGAATTTAATTCATGGAATCCCGGAACTCATCGCATGAACAAAGTTGATGTTGCCGGCGTATATGAAGTGTTTGTAGAAAATATTGGCAATTATAGTTCATATAAATTTCACATTTTAGATTGTAATAATAATTATATCGACAAAGCAGATCCTTTTGCTTTTACGAGTGAATTAAGACCAAACAGTTGTTCTAGAACTTTTGATATTGAAAACTTTATGTGGCACGATCAAGAATTTCTCAAAAAACGCAACCGCAATTTTGATCGCCCGGTTTCGATATATGAAATGCATTTAGGCTCATGGCTAGGACCTCAAGATGGACGTTTTCTTTCATATGAAGAAGTCGCCGATCATCTGATTAAATATGTGAAAGACCATGGTTTTACCCACGTTGAAATTATGCCGATTACCCAATATCCGTTTGATGGATCGTGGGGATATCAAGTGACCGGTTTTTACGCCGTAGATTCAAGATATGGCAATCCCTTTCAGTTAATGTCGTTTGTCGATCGCTTACACCAAGCGGGTATCGGGGTAATCCTAGATTATGTTTTAGTCCATTTTGCGACCGACAATTACGCGTTAGGCAAATTCGATGGTTCTAATCTTTATGAAGGTCAAGGCGATGCGGAATATAGTCAATGGGGCAGTTACCTTTTTGATTTAGGCAAAGATCCGGTTCGTTCCTTCTTGATGTCGGGAGTCAATTATTTCATCGATTATTTCCACTTTGACGGTGTGCGTTTCGATGCGGTGAGCAACATCATTTATTGGCATGGTGATACTTCAAGAGGAGAAAATTCAGGGGCGATTGAATTCATCAAGCGACTTACCGGTAAATTGCACATTGCACATGATAGCGTGATGCTCATCGCCGAAGATTCTTCAGCTTATCAAGGAGTAACCAAACCGCTTGAATATGGTGGTTTAGGTTTTGATTATAAGTGGGATTTAGGATGGATGAACGATACTTTAAAATACTATTCCAAAGATCCGATTTACCGCAAATACCATCATTACGATTTGACTTTTTCGATGGCATACTTCTATTCGGAAAACTTCATGTTACCTTTATCGCACGATGAAGTCGTTCACGGAAAAGGGACAATCATCAATAAACTATGGGGAAATTACGATCAAAAATTCGCTCAAATCCGTAATTTATTCACTTATCAATGGGCGC
This sequence comes from uncultured Bacilli bacterium, assembly GCA_947591215.1. GTDB lineage: Bacteria > Bacillota_I > Bacilli_A > RFN20 > CAG-449 > CANQAG01. The sequence continues at coordinate 11,335 of CANQCZ010000027.1, forward strand.
ATCCCGGAAAAAAGCTCAACTTCATGGGCAATGAATTAGCGTCATTCGATGAGTGGAATGAATTGAAATCGCTGCCGTGGAATTTAAAATCATTTCCGATTCACGATTCGATTTCCCGTTTAGTACGCGACTTAAATTTGATTTATGCGCATGAAAAGTCGATGTATTTTGAAGAACATAATCCGGCCCATTTCCAATGGTTAATGGCGGATAATGCCCAACAATCAGTCTATGTGTTTAAAAGAACATCTGACGAATCAACTTTGATTTTTGTCTTTAATATGACGCCGTATTTTTACGATTCCTACGATATCGGAGTCGACGAATTAGGCGAATACACGGAGATTTTCAACTCCGATAAAGATGTTTATGGTGGTTATAATCAATACAATGGGTTGCCATTAAAAGCTTATGAAGGCTATTGCAATAATCAACCATTTCATATTACAATTAAACTCGCGAGTTTTGGAGCCTTGATTCTCAAGTTGCCAAAGCAAGAGAAAAAAGAAAGTAGGTAAATATATGTTTGAAACCAAGGAAATATTTAAAGAAGAGTTTGAAAAAAGAGCGATTGCCAAATATGGTGTTGACTTTAGACGCTGCCATATCACCGAACTTTACGAGATTCTCGGTTCGATGGTTCGCGATTACACCGCTTACGATTGGAAAGCTTCAAAAGAGTATGTCCAAGAGCATCAAGGTAAACAACTGGTTTACTTTTCAATGGAATTTTTAATCGGTCGTCTACTTGTCAACAACATGATGAATCTTGGCATTTACAATGTGGCCAAAGAAGGATTGAAAGATTTAGGAATCGACATTCACGATCTTGAAGATCAAGAGACCGATGCCGGACTTGGAAACGGAGGCTTAGGACGTCTCGCAGCTTGTTTTTTAGATTCTATTGCCTCATTGGGGTATCCAGGACATGGTAACTGCATCCGCTATGAATATGGATTCTTTAAACAAAAGATTATCGACGGCAAACAAGTCGAAGTACCTGATCAATGGCTTAATTCCGGTAATGTTTGGGAGATAAAAAAACCGAAACACGCGGTCAACGTTAAATTCTATGGTCAAGCGGAAACATATCAAGATGTCGATGGAAATGTTCGTTCTCGAACCATCAATGCCTTAAATGTCAAAGCAGTTCCTTATGATATTCCGGTTATCGGATATAAAAATCATGTGACCAACACGTTGCGTCTATGGTCAGCTGAACCGACTGAAGACGAACTTCCGACTAATATGAGTTTCTCTTCTTACCTTGAGACGATTAAAGAAATTTGTCACGGATTATACCCCGACGATTCGACGGAACATGGTAAAATCCTTCGTTTGCGGCAACAATATTTCTTAGTTTCGGCAGGTTTACAATCGACTATTCGCGGTCATAAACGTGTTTATAAAACTTTAGACAATCTATGTGAAAAGTATGTGTTCCAACTTAACGATACCCACCCGATTCTTTCCATTCCAGAATTGATGCGCATCTTAATGGATGAACAAGGATTTGGTTGGGATGATGCGTGGTATCAAGTGACCCATCTAATGGCCTACACCAATCATACGATTATGGCCGAAGCCCTTGAAAAATGGCCAGTTCACTACGTGAGCAATCTTTTGCCTCGCGTCTATATGATCATTGAAGAAATCAATCGTCGCTTTATTCTCGATTTAAAAGCCAAAGGATATGACGATGCCTTCATCGATCGAGTCAAAATCATCAAAGACGGCATGATTTATATGACCAATCTCGGTATTCACGCTTGTTTCTCGGTCAACGGGGTAGCTAAACTTCACACCAAGATTTGTTGTGAATCGACATTCCATGATTTCTACACATTATATCCCGAAAAATTTAACAACAAGACCAATGGAATTACCCATCGTCGCTGGTTCTTATACTCCAACCAAAAATTATCTTCCTATGTCAGTGAGCTTATCGGCGAAGATTGGATTATGAATCCCGACGATCTTGAAAAACTTTTAAAATATAAAGACGACGTTAAAGTTTTAAATAAAATCAACGATATCAAATATCAAAATAAAGTCGCTTTAGCTAAATATATCAAAGAACATAATGGAATCGATGTCGATCTTAATTCCATCTTCGATGTGCAAATCAAACGGTTGCACGCCTATAAACGTCAGTTGATGAATGTCTTTAGAATCATCTATTACTATAAGAGAATGAAGATGGATAGTTCCTTTAAAATCTATCCGCATACCTTTATTTTCGGAGCTAAAGCCGCGCCGAGTTATAGCCTTGCTAAAAAGATCATTCAATTGATCAATGCAGTGGCCTCTAAAGTCAATGAAGATCCGGAAATTTCCAAATACATGAAAGTGGTATTCATAGAAAACTATGGCGTTTCTTCCGCGGAAGTGATTATTCCGGCCGCCGATGTCTCCGAGCAAATTTCCACAGCCGGCAAAGAAGCAAGCGGTACCTCGAATATGAAGTTTATGATTAACGGGGCGATTACTCTCGGTACTTTAGACGGAGCCAACGTTGAAATTCATCAACGAGTTGGCGATGAAAATAGCGTGATTTTCGGTATGAAAGATTTTGAAGTCGATGCGTTAAGAGCTTCCGGAAGTTATTCACCATGGGATATCTATCATTCTGAACCGATGGTAAAATGTGTGATCGATAGTTTAGTCGATGGAACCTTCGCCTTGAATCACGATGAATTCAGAGAAATTTTCGATGAAATCATGTATCGTAATGACGAATACTTCAATGTCAAAGATTTTAATTCGTATCTTGAGGCCAGTGAAGAAATTTCTAGACGATATCAAAACCGCGAGCAATGGGCTCGTTCTTGCCTCATCAACATCGCATATGCCGGATATTTCTCTTCGGATCGCACGATTAAAGAGTACGTTAACGATATTTGGAAACTCGAAAAAATTAATTAAATAATTAATTGATAAAAAGCAGATTCATTAATCAGCTTTATTATCATAACCAAGAGGTAATACAATGCTTCTTGGTTTTTTATTTTTATATAATTGTATATTCATGTGAATATATAAAAAATAAAGACCATTACAAAAATCGTTGTAATCAATTATTTTCTATTCTACCCATTTGTACAAGCAGATTTAAAAGTTAATTCGCAATTGACAAACACTAAATAAAACTATGATAAAATATTAAAAAATAAAGGAGTAAAACTAAGATGCAATATAATTACAGCAAAATAGTCGTTAAATCCGTTGAAGAATTCTATCAAAAATTGCAAGAAGGCTATATTTTTAGCAACATCGAATTAGAAGAAAGTAAAAAAGATGATTTATACGATTATATTCAATCACAACCCGATAGTGTTCTTAAGCAATGTAGCTTAGGCAATTGTTATTTTTATGGTTATGGAGTTTCCAAAGATCATGAAAAAGCAGTATATTGGTATGAGAAAGCTGCTAATCAAGGTGCTGCATATGCACAAAATAATTTAGGTGCGTGTTACTATGATGGAGAAGGAGTTCCTAAAGATTATGAAAAAGCCGTATATTGGTATGAAAAAGCTGCTAATCAAGGTGATGCAAAGGCACAATGTAATTTAGGCTATTGTTACTATGAGGGAGAAGGAGTTCCTAAAGATTATGAAAAAGCCGTATATTGGTTAAAAAAATCTGTTAATCAAGATTGGCCAATTGCTCTAATCGGTTTAGGAATGTGTTATCTTTTAGGTGATGGAGTTCCTAGAAATTATGATCAAGCACTTTATTTGAGTAAAAAAGCTGTTGATAAAGGTGTAGAAAGGGCTGATGAATTCTTTATGCAAGTCAAAAAATATATAGAATTATATCCTAGATAATTAAGAACAAAAAATTATATTAAAATGATTTTAAGTTATATAAATCGAACGTTAAATGACAAAGTAGATTCAGTTTATATAAAGCAAACAATTTTTTGCTAAAAAAGTTCGTAAAATAAAAAAATTTAATCATAATTATCATCTTTAGAAATCAATATAAAAATTGATGTTCTTGAATAAGAGTGAATTTACTTAACATAAAAGTATGTCAATGATTATATGAAATAATGTGGGAGAATTAAATCAATTTGCGTTTGTGTGATATCATTTAAGGCTTTACCGGAAAGCACGAAAATCGAAAGGATTCATGTTTTCTTTCGATCTTAGGGTTCACTGATGATGAATATGGAATGGCGATAAATATTTTTGTTTTTATAAACGTCATTAATAATTGCTCGTCTTCCTTTTGTCTTCGACTGGATCAATCTGAGGTACATAAGTTTGATGATTCTTTTGGATAAATTCTAGATAATATTTGCAGGTACTTTGATACTAAAAAATGTCGCTTTTATAACAAAAAAAATTGTAATGTTCTTTTGATTGATTAGATAAAATATTTGCTCGCTTATATAACATTTTAGCAGTTTCAAGATCTTTTTCCGTTCCTTCACCATTTTCATAGCATTGCGCTAAGCGCATTATTGCGGAAACATTATTTTTTTGTGCTGCAAATTTCAAGTAATATATTGCTTTTTGAGCATCGTATAGATGAAAATCGCGAGACAAAAAGATCATTCCCAAATGAAAATGTGCAAGAACATCGCCTTGGTTTGCGGCTTGTTCCATAAGTAAAAAGCCACGTTCGAAGTTTTTAAAATTTTTTTCATTCAAATATATATAGGCGAGATTGACGCTCGCTTCTATCATATTTTCAGTGCACAGATGCTCGTAAATGGATATGGCTCGATTTACTTCACCATGTGCATAAAAATAGCATGCAAGATTGAAGCCAGCACGTAAATTTCCTTCACGAAAGCTTTTTTTGTAATAAAATATCATTTTTTCGGGATGATATTCTTCAATTAAGCCCTTTTCGTAACAAACACCGATTACAAATGAAGCTTCTGCGTCATTAGAATCGGCAAGAACAAAGATTTCTGTCATACGTTTGTGAAACATCTTTTCGTATTTTAGACACTCTTCGCGTGATTCAATTATCCCGATTTTCACTAAAATATAAAGTCCGTAAGCGCATAATGGGTCAGCATCAAGCGCATCTAAGAAAATTACTTTTGCCAAAGAATAATGGGCCGCATCTAATGCGATACGGCCTAGAATAAATCGTTTGTGGTCCATTTTTACCACTTGCTGTTATACAGCTTGCAAGCTGAACTATTTTGGGAAGTAGAGTAATTTTTCGATGGATGATAGCACCAACTAACACTACCATTTTTGCCAAAATATTCACATGATCCGCAGTGAAGCATTTTTTTCCTCCTTTTTTACATGCATCATGCATATAGTTAAAAACTTTAACTATTAAGCAATATATTTTTATCATAGTTTTAATTTAAATTTGTCAATTGAGAATTAACTTTTTAAGATAGCTTTTAGTATTGTCACTTAGAAAAAAATTTAAAAATTTTTCAATCTTATTATCTCTTTTTATTATCAAATAAGTTGAATTATTTTTGATAATCCATAAAATATAATTGATAAGAAAATTACGGAGGTAAAAATTATGAATGAAGAA
>CANQCZ010000028.1 GCA_947591215.1 uncultured Bacilli bacterium
TTTAATCGCAAATTTAATATTAATTTATTAATATTAAAAATTACAACTCTTACTTTTTTATCGAAAGATTTATAGTGCTAAAGTCGAAAGACGGGTATAAAGTGCGGATTGTTCAATAAATCTTTTTCGTTTTGTTAACTTTGTTATTTAACATGCAACAAAGTTTTTTGAAATGTGTTGCTTTTCATTTTAGATTGATTAAAAATATAACTATAAAAAAATTTAATGCATTTTAAATATCCCATTGGAGGAAAAAAACAATGTTTATATTTGATGCACGTAAAATTATAAGTTTTGATCAATTTAATTCTTTCATTAATGATGTTAAGAGTAAATTTTCTAAAAAGAAAAAAGAAGTATTACGTCGATTTAATATTCTAGGCCCGAGTGAGTGGAATGGAGAAGTGGATTATTATCAAAATTTTCGAAAAGAATATCGAAAATGCATTATGGAAATGTTCGAATCTGTTATATCTTTTTATAAACCATATTTACCGATTAATCATTTGATTCTACTTGAAGGAAGCTATGGGCGAGATAGTGATCGTATTTATAGCGATATCGACTATACCCTAATCTATGACGAAGAAAAAAATGATTATTTCTGTTGTGTTGAGGAACTTATCAATTTATCGCTTGCTTTAATATGCGAGATTTCACGCGATAAAGTACATTCAATATTTACATATGTGCCATCAGCAATAGAGGAAAAAAATTATTTGGAAGCTGAGAATTCTTTTCAAATGGTATTTTCTTCTGATAAAGTTATTGAGTATTGTTGTCGAAAAAATACTATACCGGATGTTGTTTCGAATATGCTGTCTGTTAGAGATTATGATAGTTTTCTTCGGTATCTTGAGACAGAAATGAAGGACAAAAATTATACAGAATGGTTGTATTCATTTAAAATTGTTGAAAATACTTCAGAACACGATTTCGAAAACGATTTATACAAATTAGAAATTAAATATGGATATTTAACTTATCATTCAATTTCACCTTGCAAAAATACGCTTGATAGCGAATTCACCATTGCTGCGCTCAAAAAAAATATAAAATATGAAGTATTAGATCGATTATATTTATTTATAAGTTATATACGAAAAATAAATCAAGTTTATACAAAGCAGTTTGAATTTCTAAACGTAGAAGCTTTTTTTAATAATAGATTAATTGCTTCACTGATAGGTGAAAAAGATTATAATGATATACGAAAACGATATGTTGAGTACCTATTTTTAATGAATCGTTTGGAAATATCATTAAAGAAAAGGGATATCGAATTGAGCAGCCATGTTTATGATATAATTTCAATTTCAGAAATAAGAGATATGCTTTTAAATGATTGGGCAATGGATAATGGGCTTGTACGTATCTTATCACTTAAAAATGAATTGAATGAATTATATAATCGTGTTCTTCTCGCTTTAAAAGAAAGATTTGAAGTGTCTTTTGTTTCCTTTCCGTGTTCGCCACGAGAGCAAAATAAAATAGAAAAATGTTTACCCTATTTGTTTGCCGATTACTTTGGCAGAATGGTTGGCTATTCTAAAAAAATTGCGACTTATAATGTGTTAGGCTTAAAAGATTCTACTAAATATTTATCCAAATATAGAGAGTTTCTTTTGGGTAAATGGGGAATGGAATTTAACAAGGAGATAAATGATCAAAGTATTATTGAATTTGCATTATCAAGTATTACAGCTTTATATAATAAACAATTTATTTTAGCGAAAGAAAAAGAAGTATATATTTGTGATTGTGGGAAAGTTGAATTATGCGTAGATGATACGAATAGTGCATATTTAAAATCCGACTTGTTTGAAGAAAAAAAGCAAAATGAGAATATTGAACTTGTATGTAAATTATGTGGTTCTGTTTGTAAAAAATACACTAAGAAAGTTTTGACATTAAAGCTTAACTATGATTATTCGGAGATGCAAAAAATTGAAATATATCCTATATCATCCAAAAAGCAATACATGGAGATTTTGAAACAAATGCATCAAAAAGAAATAATGATTTCACGGAATAGAGAAACTGGAATTAAATTAATTTTAGATTGTAATGAGTATAATATTGATGTAGATTTCATATGGCTATTTATTTTTTCATATTTAAAAGATCAAAACATAATTGCACTAACTGGGAATAGAGAAATTTTTTACGTTTATTTGGCGGCGTATTTAAACAATTATATCTTTAAAAAAGATGTTAAATATATAACTTTACCTTATGTTGATGACACTGAGCGCTTCGAATATGAATTAACTATCGAAAAGTTACGTCTTGTCTATTTGACTTGCGCAAACATTTCTAAACAAAGATGTAAAATTACCAATAGCGTTAAGATTGCACTTAGCAAGAAAAGAATATTTGAAGAGATGAAAAACAGCTTTTTTTATATAACACTACTTGACAATAAGGAAGAAGGCTCTTTTTATAAATTTTGCAATAACATTATCAAAAATCAGTCAAAATTTAGCTGATAATTTTTCCATGGTGACATAAATTGATATGCGAGCAAAATAAAATAAATTAATTAGTTTGATGATAGAATGGATATTGCATCTGAAAAACTAACTGCAAATGATATGGTCAAAAAGGCAGTTCATAGTAGAATATGAAAATTTACGATACAAGATATCAAGCAACTATGTTTATCTTTAAGCATTAACATGATCGAAAAAGCATTGCTAAATAATATATTATAGGTAAGAAAAAAATAATTTAGTCCGAGTTTTTTGTATAAAACAAAAAAGGGAGAGAATCTTCTCCCAACCTCTCATGATGGTAATAAACCACCCTTACCAAGTATTACGTCCGAAACGCCATCTGGGGCATTTCCTCTCCCCAAATAATAATATATCACAATTCAATTAAGTAAATATAAAAGATATTGAAAAAAATCTTCAATATCATACAATAAGACTAAGAAAGGAGAGCGTCCGATGACTTTAGAAGAATACAAGAAGAAAGTTTGGGAATGCATGATGAAGAGATATCCTAATATCATGGAGGAAAACGAACGGTTGATGAAACTTTACGAAGAAAATTTGCCAGAGCTTATGAGTTGGGATTGCACTCCAGAACAAGCAGTTGGAATTATACACAGTGGACTTTATTAAATCCTAAAACTAATTTTAATTTAAATGATGCCTAAATTAAGAATTATTTTGAAAATGAGTTCCGATTAACTTTTTTGAGATTAAGAAATCTAAAGAATTCGTTTCTTATCAATATGCAAAATTGAAGCTTTAATCTTGGAAATATATCATATATCGGTTATCGACATATCTTTGCATAACATGCTTGAATAAACATTCTTTTCTCAAATTTAATTTCCTTATTAAAAGAAAATAATCAAAATTGTCTTTTTGTCAATAATTCCCTTTCATAGCGTTAACTTTGTCGCTTAACATTAATGTAATCATTCAATAGTAAAATTTACATTTATAAATATTTATGTTATGATATTAGCGATATTATTAATAAATAAAAACGGAGGTCAAAATATGTCACTTTATAATTTAGTGCAATTTGAAAGTACAGGTAATGACTGGATTATATATAAGCATCCGGCAACAGAAGTTAATACTAAATCAAAATTAATTGTTACAACCGGACAAATTGCAATCTTGGTTCATAATGGTAAGATTGAAAGCATTAAGGGGGAGGGCTCATATACTTTAGATACAGAATTGCTTCCTTTCGTAAAGTCAATTATTAAAACTGTTTATGGCAGAAATAATCCATATCCTATTGAAATTTATTATTTAAATAAAAGAGTAAAATTGGATTTATTATGGGGAACAAGCGATCCAATTAATATTCTTGATCCAGTTTATAAAATTCAATTAAGAATTAGAGCTAGAGGTCAAATTGGCATAAAACTTTCTGACTATCAATATTTTTTACAAACATTAGTTGGAACTTTAATAAAGGGCTCTTATGTTACTTTTTCTGTTTTGCAAGATTACTTTAGAGGAGCAATTAACCAAAGAATTAAAAAGGTTATTAGTACTTATATGATTAATAACCAGATTACTTATTTTGAAATTGATGCTCATCTAGATGAAATTCAAAAATTATTCCAAGATGCAATTACTGAAGAATTAGAAAAATTCGGATTTGATGTTTTGAACTTAAGTATTGAATCAATTAATGTTCCTGATGAAGACTTAGAAAAACTTAATGATATTTTACATAAGAAAGCTGAATATGAGCAACTTGGAGATAGTGCCTATCGTACAACAAGAGGTTATGATGTTCTTGAAGAAGGAGCAAAAAACAATAATTCGGCGGGCGCATTTGTCGGTGTTGGCTTAGGTTTAGATGTTGCTAAAAATATTAGTGCAGGTGGAGGAATTATACCAAATCGTCAAAGTGATATTTATCGCTGCCCAAGTTGCGGAAGTGTTATCTCAAAAGACGCTAAGTTCTGTCCTGAATGTGGTAAAAAAATTATTCTTACATGTCCAAAATGTCATAATGCAGTTAATCCTGGACAAAAGTTTTGCCCTGAGTGTGGCGAACCTTTAAATAAATAGGAGGATTTATTCATGAAAAAGAATTTCTGGTTTTTAATTTCATCACTCTTAGTTCTTGCGGTAGTAATTATTATTCCGTTCTTATTTACAGAAAAATTCCCAAGTGATGAAACTTTAACGGTATATTTAATAAGTAAAATTTTATATGGGTTACTTTTTATTGGAACAATTGCATATTGCTTTTTCAAAGAAACTGCGAATGGATTTACTTTGTCATTAACCGGTCTTAGTTGTTTATTTCAATTGATTCCTTTATTACAACGTTTTGTATTGCAATCAAGTGTTGAAAATTCAACCATTTGGGGAGTATTAATCTTAGTATTATCGTTATTAATCTATGTAGTATTTATAGGTTTAATTTTAACTTCAAACAAAAAAATGGTTAAATCAAACCATAGTTATGAGGGAAACGAGATTAAAGTAAAAGAAGCATCAACTTTCGCTCATACTGAGAAAGAGTAAAAAGATGAAGAATTATGAATGCCCAAATTGTGGCAATGATATGAATGATACAGAGGAGAAATGTCGTTATTGCGGAACAGCAAATCCGATCTATTCTCCTGTAAATAATGTGATTAAACATGTGATTCCAGGATCATCAGATCAAAATAGTGGAGTTTATTCTACATCTTGGAGAAATGGTCACTATAAAAAGGGAGGATCATCAGATCAAAATAGTGAGGTTTATTCTGGCAAGAGCCGTATTGTTTGCGGAATACTACAACTTTTCTTCGGTGGATTTGGAATTGGTCGATTCTACTCTGGTCATACCGGAATTGCTGTTGCTCAGTTATTGGCAACTATATTTACTTGTGGTTTTGCATGGATTTGGGGAGTTATTGATGGAATCCTAATCTTAGTTAATACAAAATTTACTGATAGCGATGGTAAAATTATGAACTAGTTTATGAAAGGCTATTTAACTCAGGCAAAAAAAGACTTAAAAAAATATTGGTATCTTTTAATACTTATATTTTTTTTAGTCATGCTAAGAATTTTTTCTGTTGAGAATTGTTTGATTCATTTGGTGTTTAAGATTCCTTGTCCTGGATGTGGATTGACTAGAGCATATTTGAGTTTATTTAAAGGTAATGTAATTAAAGCGTTTGAATTTCATCCTTTATTTTTACTCCCTTTAATGGCACTTTTTTTATTTCCATTAAGAAATAAGAAATGGTCTATTTTTAAAAACTATTTACTATGGTGGATTATCAATTCTTTATTTATAATTTGTTATATTATTCGATTGTCATTTAGTCTTTTTCCTTTTTAAAAGTAATGATTAGTTTTTTTTTATTATCTGCTAATGAAAAATATTTAGTTCGGGCTTTTTATATAAAACAAAAAAAAGGGAGAGAATCTTCTTTCAACCTCTCATGGTGGTAATACCCCCCCCCTTACCAAGTTTTACGTCCGAAACGCCATCTAGAGCATTTCCTCTTTCGAATAATCACAATTCAATAGGAAAAATGTAAAAGATATTGAAAAAATCTTCAATAACATACAATAAGACTAAGAAAAGAGAGCGTTATGATGATTTTAGAGGAATTCAAAAAGAAAGTAGAAGAGAACTTAATAGCAATAGTCGGCAAGGAAGAAGCTCAAGAAACGATGAAATTTTACGAAAACGACTTTCCGACAATTTTAGAAGAGAATTGGACCGTGGAAGGTATAACCCCGGATCTCCTAATGAGATTTTATTAACTAGTAATAAAAATACAACTTTCACAATGTATAAAAGTATTGATGACGATTTTTTTCACGATATTTTTGAAATTCAATAGCATATTTGTTAATTTGCGGGGAGAGGTTTAAGGGAATCTGGCTTAATGTACGCGAAGTTTTATGCTATAATATAAAAAATAATTAGGAATTTAAAGGAGGAATTATTCTGTCAAGCAAGGAATACTTGAATTTTATTTTAGAGCAGCTATCCGATTTAACGGATATAACCTATAAGTCTATGATGGGTGAATTTTTGATTTACTATCGCGATAAACTTGTCGGTGGTATCTACGACGATAGATTGCTCGTAAAACCCGTGAAATCCGCTTTATCATATATGTCACAAGCACAGTATTCTTTGCCGTATGAAGGTGCAAAGGAGATGCTGCTTGTGGACGATGTGGACGATAAGCTTTATTTGACAAAATTATTCAAGGCAATGTATGATGACCTACCATTGCCGAAAATTAAAAAGCGGTAAATTTCACTTTGTGTGAGTAAGATAAATAGTAAATTTAAAAAATAAGGAGATATTGCTTATGAAAGTATTATTAGTAAATGGAAGTCCGCATAAAGATGGCTGTACCTATACAGCTCTTAAAGAAGTTGCAGATACATTAAATAACGAAGGAATAGAAACTGAAATATTTTGGATCGGTATAAAACCTATTTCAGGATGTATTGCATGTTACAAATGTTCAAAGATAGGGAAATGTGTATTTGATGATGTTGTTAATGAATTTGCTGAAAAGGCTAAAAAAGCTAATGGATTTGTTTTTGGAACACCAGTTCATTATGCGGCTGCTTCAGGAGCAATGACATCATTTATGGATAGACTTTTTTATTCAACGTTTTCAAATAAAGAGATATTTAGACTAAAGCCTGCGGCAACTGTAGTTTCAGCAAGAAGGGCGGGAACAACTGCTACATTTGATCAAATAAATAAATACTTTACAATGACTCAAATGCCTGTAATTTCCTCAAGATATTGGAATATGGTACATGGATCTAATCCCGAAGAAGTAAAAAAAGATGAAGAAGGAATGCAAATAATGAGAATACTTGGTAAAAATATGGCTTATTATTTAAAGTGCATTGAAGCCGGAAAAGAAAAAGGTATTAATCAACCAATATTAGAAGAAATTAAATTTACAAATTTTATTAGATAAATTATATTTTAACTGACTATTATCATGTGCTAAATCTTGTTCATTGTAACAAAATGATTTCTTTTGCCATTTAAGAAGAACCGAATTTATACAAGTATCCATAGTATTTAATAAATATGGTTTATAAGGTGTTATAATGCTAATTGAAAGAGATTAAAAAATTGTTTAATTTTAAATATTCAATTGTAAACACTGTTTACTATACGTTTTAGTTATAGCATAATACATTTTTTATATTTTTTTAATTACGATTTTTAATTATAATTTAATTAGAGAAGGTGATAAGTTCGTATGAGTATTTTTAAGGATAAGAAAAGTTTAGTCATCTATTTTTCTAGAGCCGATGAAAATTATGCAGTCGGCTATATTCAAAAAGGAAACACGGAATATATCGCTGAATATGTAAAAGAATTTACAAACGCTGATTTATTCAAAGTAGAACCGCTTGTTCCTTATAGTAAGGTGTACGATAAATGCATTGAAGAAGCAAAACAAAGAATTAATAATGCACCGATTAAAAATAAGATTAATGATATTTCAAAATACGAGGTAATCTATATTATGACTCCCATTTATTGGGGAACATATGCGCCTGAAATTGAAACTGCTCTCAAAGATTTAAATTTTAAAGGTAAGATAGTAAGAATCGTTACTACTCATGAAGGTTCAGGATTGGGTGAAGTTGTAAAAGATCTTAAAAGAATCTGTATTGGCGCCAATATTATAAATGATAGTATTGCGATAAGAGGTAAAGATTGCATTAAAGCAAAAAATAAAATTGAGCAATGGATTTAATAAGCAAAGGAGAAAAAAGATGATAGAAATTAAATTAAATAATGGTAATTTTATTCCGACAATAGGAATTGGTACTTATATGTTAAGCCCTAAAGATGCCGAAAATTCCGTCTATGAAGCTTTGAATATGGGTTATCGCTTAATTGATACCGCTAATGCTTATGTCAACGAAAGAGCGGTTGGAATAGCGATTAAAAAGGCAAATAAACAAAGAAAAGACATCTACGTCAGCACTAAATTATGGCCTAGTGAATATGAAAAAGACACCGCGTAGATGAAACATTAGAAAGACTAGGACTAGATTATATCGATTTAGTATTTTTACATCAACCAGCCGGAAATTATCTAAAAGGGTATAAGCAACTTGAAAAAGCCTATAAAGAAGGAAAGATAAAGGCGATTGGTATTTCAAATTTTGAAGGCAAATATATCGATGAAATTCTTGAAAACTGTGAAATAAAGCCGCAAGTAATTCAAGTTGAAGCGCACCCTTATTTTACTCAAGATGAATTGAGAATTACTTTAGCAAAACACGATATTAAACTTATGAGTTGGTATCCTTTAGGACATGGAGATTCCTCATTATTAAATGAAAAAGTCTTCCAAGAATTAGCAAAAAAGTACAATAAAAAGCCGGCACAAATCATTTTAAGATGGCATGTAGATATGGGATTTATTGTGATTCCGGGTTCTAAAAATCCGATTCATATTAAAGATAATTTCGACATTTTTGATTTTCAATTGGACGAAAATGATATGAAGGAAATTGCTAAGATTAATAAGCAAAAGAGATATTACATCCGAACGGAAGAACAATTGAAAAAGTTTGCAGAATTTACACCTCATTTTGAAGTTGCGTAGAAATTACAATATAGAAGAAAAATCGATAGCTCACTCATTAATTTGGGTGAGTTTTTTCATTTGGATCTTTGAACCTTATTGATTTTATGAAGTAGATACGAACTAGAAATTATTATATAAAATAAAGGCTTTTTTATTAAAGCCATCAAACAAGATTATTGCATCCCTTCAATGGTAATTAAGTTTATAGTTTTTGCAAGAATTTTGACCGCTTTGTTTTCAGCGTTTTTCTCGATAAAAGCCATGTTTACACCTTCCCATACAAAGAGGGTGCCGCTTATATTGATTAAGTCAAACCACAAATCATAATTTTGGTTCCGCAAAAAATAACTTAAAACCAAAACTACGGCCCCGATTCCAATTAACGACCATCCGCCTGTCAATTTTTTGTAACGTTCTTTTAAAATCTTATAGGCCGCTAATTTGATGTTTTGAATGATGATTTTTTCACATTCTTGGCGACTGTAATCGCCGAAATCTTTTATCACGATATGAAGATTGAGCATATATTTTAAGGGCAATAATGAGACCGCTTCAAGAATGTCGGAAAATAATTTATCATTCAGTTTTTCGATTTTATCATCGCCAAAATTTGGATTAATCAATTCAGAGAAGGTATCATAAACGAGATCTAAAGTAGCGATATTATTGTCGATAGAAAAATATTTTTGCAAAATTTGGATTTTGGATTCTAACTTTTTCATAAAAAACTCCTACTTCTAGTTGCAACAATAATGTAACATAATTATTAAAGAAAACCAACAATCATAGTTGCAAATGAAGGTAAAGCAAACCTTATTTTATTGTTTCTTTATCAAAATAGCCTTGGCTATCATGCTTGTCTTAAAGGTTTTTAATAAGTATAATATTTATGCATTCATTTTAAACGTAACTTTTCGATTTAAAATAAGAAGGAGCTTTATGAAAATTTTTAAATTATTATTTAGTAAAATTATTGTGATAATATTACTTTTTTTAGTCCAAGTGGCATTGATTTTCTTGGCTTTTACTTTTCTGGAAATTTTCCCGATTTTTCAACTATTCAGTGTTTTGATTTCACTTATGATTTTCTTGCATATTGTGAATAAAAAAGAATCACCGGAATTTAAGATTCCATGGTTGGTTTTATTGGCGGTAGTACCTTTTTTCACCATTATGGTTTACATTCTGTTTGCCAATACTAAAATGTCTAAAAAGGACTCTTTTCGCTTAAAGACGATTCAAAATGAAACAATAAAATTGGCAACTCAAAACAAAGAAAATTGCTTACCATTTCTTGATGATAATTTCGGATTAGAAAATTATCTTGCTAGCAATGGATGCTTTAAAGGTTCGACTAATAGTCGCGTCACTTATTTTAAGATCGGTGAAGACTTCTGGAAAGATTTGTTAACGGAGTTAAAAAAAGCTAAAAATTATATTTTTATGGAATATTTCATTATTCATGAAGGGCAAATGTGGAATTCCATTCATGAGATTCTTGTACAAAAGGTTCAAGAAGGTGTTGAAGTGCGCTTGATGTATGATGATTTGGGTTCGGTCGGAGCGGTTAAAAGCAGCTTTTGTAAAAAACTTCAAAAAGAAGGAATTCAATGTTATAAATTCAATCCTTTTCGTCCTGTGGTTTCCGGCGTTCATAACAATCGCGACCATCGAAAAATCACGGTTATCGATGGAAAAGTAGGGTATACCGGTGGCGTGAATATCGGGGATGAATACATTAATGCCATTAATCGTTTTGGTCATTGGAAAGATACGGCGATAAAGGTTGAAGGAGAGGCAGTAGATAATTTATTGGCGCTTTTTTTAGAATTGTATGATATGAATGCCAAAAGTAGCAAAGACGACTTTGAAAAATACTTTGTTATCGAGCATCAAGTATTCGATAATGCAGGATATATTCATCCTTTTGGCGATGGTCCCAAACCGATTTACGATGAACAAATCGGAGAAAACAATTACATCAATTTAATCAATGCCGCTAAGCGTTATTGCTATATTACCACACCATATCTTATTTTAGATTACAATTTAACCACAGCGTTACGCAATGCGGCGTTTCGCGGAGTAGATGTGCGTATCATCACTCCGCATATTCCCGATAAAAAAATGGTTTTCAATATTACACGATCCAATTATCCGTATCTTTTAAAGACCGGCGTCAAGATTTACGAATATACTCCGGGCTTTATTCATGCCAAAATGTTGTTAGCTGATGATCAAATAGCATTTGTAGGAACGATAAATTTAGATTATCGGAGTTTGGTGCATCATTACGAATGCGGTGCGATAATGTATAAAACTCCTTGCATAAACGATATCAAAGATGATTTTACGGAAATAATAAAAGTTTCTCAAGAAGTGACATCAACTAACTTTAAAATGAGTAAACCGGCATTGTTATTAAATGCCATTATCGGAATGTTTTCACCTTTATTATAAAAATCTATTAATGCGAATGTGCAGTATTTGAATATAAAATTTTTGAAAGGAGTATGCTCAATATAAAAGATTATATTGAACTTAATTATGATTAGAAAATCTATCA
Organism: uncultured Bacilli bacterium; assembly: GCA_947591215.1. GTDB lineage: Bacteria > Bacillota_I > Bacilli_A > RFN20 > CAG-449 > CANQAG01. Next base: position 11,649 of record CANQCZ010000028.1, read on the forward strand.
AAGCATTTTTTACGAATGGTAAAGGTTTCTTTACTACCTGTGGAGTTATTTACTTAAGCTTTTTAGTAATCGTTAATTCAATCGGTGGAATTTTAATTTGTTTGATTAAGTCGCTTTCCCAAGAAGCAATTACGGAAATAAATGAGCAAGTAACGGTATTCTTTAGTAATAATCCATCAGAAACACTAATTGATATATCAACTTTTTCTTCGCTATTAAAAGAGATATTTCAAATCATTTATATCAACACCAGTCAATTTATCGTTATATTTGTGATAATTGTATTAATCGGTATCTTATTTTTATCTTTAAGCATTACTTATGCGACTTATCTTTGTAAAAAAGTAATTCGTGATGATTTACCAAAAATTAGTTCCTCTAATTTTTGGGGAACCTTTGTGCTAAGAATTATTTCAATTTCACTTTTTCTTTGCTTATATGCACTAGTGGCTAGCTTTTGGAAATTAGGAATAATTCCTTTAATCTTGATGGCGATTCTTGCGATGATCTGTGAAAATCTTTTCGCTACATGGCTTCTCTATTTCCGTCAACAACCGCTTAAACGATTTTTAAACTTAAGAAATGTAGTGTCTTTATTGCTGAGTTTTATCGTTATTTTGTTGTGCTTAGGAGTTGTTGTATTGGCTTCTTTTGCCGTTTTCGGCGCAATACTTAGTTTAATTATTATTTTACCTTTAGTTACTTATACTTTGGCAATTATGGATACTATTTCAGTAACGTATTTTTCTGAGAAATTTCATTGCGATTTAAAAAAATAAAAGATGAATTTTGCTCACATTTATAATCGTTCAATCTAAGGAAGATAGAAGGGTATCCTTTAATAGAAAACTCATCTTAAATATCATTATAATTATTTAAAAGCTATTTTTGACTTTTTATTACCATTAAATTCCTAGTTTTAAGAAAAATTATTCACGTATATAAAAAACTCTTCTATTTTCGAAATTTTTATTTTATATTTATAAAAACAAAAAGAAAGAGGTAATTGTTATGAAAAAATCAAAGACACTACTTATTATTGCTACATCATTCTTATTGTTAGCGGCTTGTGATAATAGTTATGACGCTACAAGTTCATCTTCTAATGTTGATGAAACATCAAGTGAAGTCAATAATACTTCCGAAAATTCAAAACCATCAGTTGAAACAACAAGTGAAGCCAATGCTACTCTTGAAGATTTAAAAACAGCAATTGAATCACTTGGAAAGAACTATACTCTTAATAGTGTCAGTTACGATGGAAGTACTGGAAAAACTGTCGTTTCCGAAAACTATTTTGGAACCTTTATGGATTCAGGACAAATTTCTGGATATATGAAAGTATCAAATGACAATGATACTGTTCATTCATACTTATATTATCCGGAGTCTATTACAAACGAATGGGATGGATTTGATGATTATGGTCGCGAAGATTATCTTCCGCTACATCTTTCTTATATGAAAGATTTGGACCATGTTTTAGATCTTGATACTTTTGTGAAAACTAAAGATAAGTTGACTTTCCACACTGATGATGAATTCTCGATTCAAAGATTACTAAACTTGACCAATCACCCACTTGCATATTACTTTGGTCATGCTCATGGTGGTATTGATATAAGTCTAAATGAAGATTTAAGTCTAGATCAAATTAAGTTTTTGGGCTTTAATCCAAATATGTTAGATGGCGGGATCCTTAGCATACCGAAAGATAATGTTTTCTATAGAATTACTGTAGGAGATATTGGTACATCTAGAATCGATTATGTTCATGAATACGCAAATGGGGAAATGGACATTAAAGATCCTGAACTTTATATGTTATTAAGAGTAGGTGAAGAAGGTAACGCACTATATGAGGGTGTGGAAATAGAATTTACCGGTATTTTATCATCAATTCTTGATATGGGAAATTCCGCTACAGTCATCAGTGATGGTGTTCCTACCTACTTCCCAGATGCTAGTGTACTTGATCCATGGTCAAATTACTCTAAAGAAATAACCGTAAAAGGTACTGTTGATGTCGAAAATGGCGCAGTAGTATTTAAAGACGCTGAATTAGTTTCAATTGGTGATGAAATGGAAATTGAACCATATGAAATTCTCGATGCTAGTACTTGGGAAGAAGAATTTGTTGATAGTTACAATGGTTCAAAAATGAATGGTATGTCTATTAACTTATCTTTAACTTACATCGAAGGAGAAGTTACTACTAGTGGTGCTTCCTCATTAAAATGTCAAATAAATAGTTCGACTCCGATAGATGTAAAATTCTCTGAAGGATTAGATGAAGAAATGAAACAAGCTTATCTTGATTTTGTCGATGAAGAAGGAATTGTAAGTGGTGATTCTATCGACTTTGGAAATCTTACTTTCAAATGGGAAAATGGCCCTGTTGTCTATGTTGGAGAAACGAGTACTTTCTCTCGCTCGATGACATTTGGCTCTTTATGTATGGATGTTTTAGGTATGGAAATTCCCGAACCAGTTTCTTTTGATGGATGGAATATCATGTATGAAGATAGCGGTATCATCGTTGATGAAGAAACAATCGCCGATGGTGTATTTGCTATCGCTTATATTAAAGAAGAGGGTGTTGCTACCTTTGCTGAAGAATATGGTGAACTTCTTGTTGCAGCCGGATTTGAATTTGTTGAAGATTTTAAAGATAGTGATGGCGATACGAGATATGTCTATCAAAAAGATAATATCGTTGTAAGATTTACTTCACCATTTAACATGGGATCGGATGATAATGTTGAATATCGTATGTGGATTGAAGCATATGATTTAAATAAAACTTCTCCCAATGTCGAATAATAATGAAGATTAATTTCGTCGCTCTTTAATTATTCTAATGATCTCATAAAAAATTTTATGAGATCTTTTTTTAACGTTTATTGAATGATAAAAGAAAAGAATATTTTGTGACACGAAAAAATTTTATTGAAATAAACACGAAGTTGAATTACAATTAAAATACGAATTAGAATTATTGGAAAACTTTATGAATGAAAAAGATTTTTTTTATGAACTAGGTAAATTGATTTACAGAATTGATGGTGTTTATGAAACATATGGAAAAAACTCTCATATCAGTTCACCGAACTTACTTTGGATTTTATACTCCTTGAATGATGGTAATGAGCATAGCCAAAAACAAATATGTGATGATTGGTCAATTCCAAGAAGTACCGCGAATACCATCATCAAAGAATTAGAAGAAAAAGAGTATATTACTTTACGACAAATAAAAGGTCAAAGGAGGGAATTGAATATCGTTTTAACGGAATCCGGTAAAACTTATGCCGATATGCTATTAAAAGATTTATACAATAGAGAAAAACAAGCATATAAAAATATTCAAAATCCGAAAGAAGTTTTAGAAATTTTAAATAATTTAGTTCAAAACTTACAGATTATTTCAAATGGAGGAGAAAAATGAAAGGTTTAATTGCTTATTTCAGTGCTAGTGGTACTACAAGAGAAGTTGCTAAGTGTTTGGCGGCTATTTCAAAGTACGATTTATATGAAATAACCCCTAAAGTTCCTTATTCTAAGGAAGATTTAAATTGGATGGATAAAAATTCACGATCTAGCCGAGAAATGAATGACAAAAGTTCAAGACCCGAGATCATAAAAGATAATTTGGATCTTAAGAGTTACGATGTGATTTTGTTAGGTTTTCCAATTTGGTGGTATATTGCCCCTACGATCATCAATACCTTTTTGGAAAATTATGATTTCAAAGGGAAAACCATCATTTTGTTTGCGACATCCGGTGGAAGTAACTTTGGAAAAACCATCGAATATTTAAAGACAAGTGTAACGGATGATACCATTATCAAAGAAGGAAAAATATTAAATGGTAATCCTAGTGACAGCATGTTAACCGCGTGGTTGAAAACTTTAAATTTATAAAGAGGAGAAACGTAAAATGAAAAAAATTACACAAGATGCTGGGAAAAAACAATTAGGTGATTTTGCACCGGATTTTGCACATTTCAACGATGATATTCTGTTTGGAGAAAATTGGAATAATCAAGATATCGATCTTAAAACTAGATGCATAATCACTATCGTCGCTTTGATGTCATCGGGGATAACCGATAGTTCTTTAATCTATCATTTGCAAAATGCTAAAAACAATGGCGTCAGTCAAACTGAAATCGCGGCGATTATCACCCATTGTGGGTTTTATGTCGGGTGGCCTAAAGCTTGGGCCGTCTTTCGTTTAGCCAAAGAAGTTTGGAATGAAAAGACAGAGACAAATAGTGAAAAAGATCGTTATCAAAACACTATTATTTTTCCAATAGGCGAAAAGAATGATGGGTTTAAACAATATTTTATTGGGCAAAGTTATTTATATCCGGTTTCCAAAGAACAAGTGGGAATATTTAATGTAACCTTTGAACCAGGATGTCGCAACAACTGGCACATTCATCATGCTAAAACAGGTGGCGGGCAGATTCTTATTTGTATCGGCGGAAGAGGATATTATCAAGAATTTGGAAAAGAAGCAATCGAACTTAATCCAGGAGATTGCATCAACATTCCATCTGGTGTAAAGCATTGGCATGGTGCGGCTAAAGATAGTTGGTTTTCACATTTGGCCGTTGAAGTGCCGGGAAATGAAACCGCAAATGAATGGTTAGAACCAGTCAATGATGAAGAGTATAAAAAATTGAAATGAGAAAGAAAAAAGATTAAAATAATCGCTTAGACTAAATATTAACTCACTCACTTAAATTGGGTGAGTTTTATTTTTGCCTAATATCATCAAAAAAGAGAAATAATGGCAATATTTATAAATTTGTTTAACGTTAAAAAAACGAATAAATTTTAAACGCTTTTTTAACGCTTCGAGGAATAAGATGAACATTAGCTTATTTTCATATT
>CANQCZ010000029.1 GCA_947591215.1 uncultured Bacilli bacterium
ATGGTGGATGTTATAGGGCTCGAACCTACGACCTCCGCCGTGTAAAGGCGATGCTCTCCCAGCTGAGCTAAACATCCAACCTTGCACGCACTAAATCATGCTTTAATAATATAGCAATAATGGAAAATGAAGTCAATTAGTTTTAATCAAATTCAAAAAAATTGAATATCAATGATTTAAATCCCAAAAATTGCCACGGACAAATTATGTATTTTTGAAAAAGAGAGCAAATATTATTTAATATGAAACTGTTTAGAAGATTATTATTGGTAGTTGTGTTATTATTACTTTTTTTCTATGAAGAAAACAACTATTTAACGACTACTTATTACCATATTATAAGCGAGAAAATCACTAAACCGATTCGCATAGCTCATTTAAGCGATCTTCATTCTAGAACCAACGATAACTTTTTGTATTCCATAAATAAATTTTTAAAGCAAAATCGTCCTGATTTGATTTTGATTAGTGGAGATTTAGTAGATCGTGACGCCTCGTCACACCATGAATTAGTAAAATATATTTCAAATTTTAAAGAGTTTGCTCCTACATATTGGGTAAGCGGTAATCATGAAGAAAAATATCAAAATATTAAATCATTTAAGGAAGAATTAAATCAAGAGGGTATCGTCAATCTTGACAATATTAAAATCAAGATAAAAATCAAAAATCAAACTTTGTTAATAGGAGGAATAAAAGATCCTTTAGGGCCGGAAAGTAAAGAAAAGGCGATCACAAGCGCTAATCTTAATGAGATAAATGCCAATGAAAAAAGTGGTGCGTTTGAAATTCTTTTAGCGCATCGTGCCGAATATTTGGAACTCTACAATGCTACCGCTTTCGATTTAATTTTAAGTGGTCATGCTCATGGTGGTGTGGTAAGACTACCTTTTATTGGCGGACTTTATGCACCGCGACAAGGATTCTTGCCGCAATATACCGCGGGACTTTACGGCAAAACGATCGTCAGTCGTGGCTTAGGCAATACAAAAAATAGCTTCCGAATTTTCAATCATCCGGAAGCTATCATCATTGATTTAGAAAATAATTAGTATTTTCCAAGTAATTTAAACATATTTTTCTTGTAAACTTCAACTCCCGGTTGATTAAAGGGGTTGATGTCTAAAAGATATCCCGACATTGCACAAGCGCGCATGAAGAAATAGAAGAGATATCCAAGATGATATTCATCCATTTTTTCCATTTCGATGACGACATTTGGAACTTTGCCGGTTTCACTATGAGCTTTAAGGGTGCCTTCGAAAGCTTTTTCATTGACAAAACTTAACTTTTTTCCTTCAAGGTAATTAAGTCCATCAAGATTATTTTTGTCATTTTTCATGACTAAGTCATAATTGGCTTCTTTTACGCGAATAATCGTTTCGAATAAAAGAGGAGTTCCTTCTTGAATAAATTGCCCCATCGAATGTAAATCAGTAGAATTTGTAACACTGGTTGGAAGTAAACCACGATGATCTTTACCTTCCGATTCACCGAATAATTGTTTCAACCATTCACCGATTTGAGTAAATTGAGGTTCGTAAGTCACAAACATTTCAACTGATTTTTGGTGAGTGTAAAAATAGTTACGAACACATGCATATTGATAGCAAGGATTATTGAAAAGATCATCATTATCAAAATCTAACATCGCCTGTTTAGCTCCATCCATCATGGCTTGAATGTCAGATCCCATCGCCGCGATAGGAAGCAAGCCGACTGCGGTGAGCACGGAATAACGACCGCCGATGTCATCGGGAATGCAAAAAGTACGATATCCATTCGCGTCAGCTTCGGTTTTTAAAGCTCCACGTGCTTTGTCGGTTGTGGCAAATATCGCTTTATAAGCCGCTTCTTGTCCGATTTTTTCAATTAAAAGGTCTTTTAAAAGGCGAAAGGCAATTGCGGTTTCGGTGGTGGTTCCAGATTTTGAAATGACGTTAATCGCAAATTTTTTATCTTTCAAATAGTCTAAAACTTGGCAAACATAATTGCTTGATAAAGTTTGACCTAAGTAGATAATTTGTAATTTGTTAGTAGGAAATAAGCCGTTTAAAGCCTCAATCGCGGCACGTGCGCCAAGATAAGAGCCGCCGATTCCGCAAACTACTAAAACCTCATAGTTATCTCGAATTTCTTTTGCAGCTTCTTGGATCCGACGAAACTCTTCTTTATCATAATCTTCAGGCCAAGTAGTCCAACCTAGAAAATCATTTCCTAAGCCGGTTTTTTTGTTGATCATTTCGTTGATGGTTTTTACTTGCTCTTTATAAGAAGCAAGAGTGATATCATCGACTGTGTAACCTAAATCTAATTTAATCATTTTTATCTTCCTCCATTTTTTTTAATTCTTCTTGTACCCATGATGTTAAATGTTCCTTTAAAGGGGCAAAATTTTGTTGCTCCGGTGGGATTTGATATCGTTTACGATATCCGTGAGTGGGTTTTGAATGTCGAATATTTTGCCGATTGCGACCTCCGACCTGTTTTAACGATAAACGATATAGAGATCGATTAGTCAAAATGCCGATAACCTTTACTTTAACAATTTGTCCTACCGAGACAAAGTTATGAATATCCTTGACAAAATAAGAACTGATCTCAGAAATGTGAATCAAACCATTTTCACCATTGACGATTTTAACAAAAGCACCATATGATTGAATGCCTGTAATTTCACCTTGAATGATGTCACCGATTTCATACTCCATGTTGAGCCTCCTCGAGATAAAATTTTAACAATTTTAAGTCCTCTAAGGTAGTTACTTTGAAATTTTTCTTATCTCCTAGTACTAAAGCAACCTTTTTATCGATCAATCTCATAAGCTGGGCTTCATCAGAAAGGTTGCAGATATTTTTTTGCTTAGCCGTTTCATGAGCTTGTTTAATAAGACGATATTTGAAAGTTTGTGGTGTCTGTTCAAAGAAAAGGCGTTCCCGATTTAAAGTTTTTTCAAGATGAGTTTCACCTTCAATCATCGTATCATCGACCTTTAAAGCAGTGATTACAGCTTCATTTTTTTGACATTCAGTGATGTTTTCAGTGATGATTTTATCGTTTATTAAAGCTCGCGCGGCATCGTGAATGAGCACAATATCATCATCTTGAAGTTCTTCGAAAGCCTTGATTGCTAAATATGAAGATTCTTGACGTGTCGAACCACCTTTGATTAAGCGAACCTCTGGATACTCTTTAAAAAGTTTAAAAAACAAATCTTCATAATCACTATTATAAACTACCGCGACTTTATCGATTAATGGATTATTTAAAAAAGTTTCTAAGGAATAGCAAATAAGAGGTTTGCCATTGATTGATATGAGTTGTTTAGGAAGAATTTGATTTTTCATTCTTGAACTTGAACCTGCAGCGAGGATGATACAAACATTCATGAAAAAAACCTCCTCCTAAATATTTGTGATAATAAAAATATAATCCACCTAATTTTATAATTCCATAAAATATCGAAGATAATTGAAAAACACATCTTATATTTGCATTATTTGGTATAATGTGTTTTAATAAACATACTCGAGAGGTGAAGTAATATGACTATAGTACTAATTACTTTATTAGTTCTAGCAGCGCTTCTGGTACTCTTCGATATTATTATTACGATTATAATCTTTTCATTGAAAAAGAGAGTAAATAAAAAAATGAGTACGATTGATGTTTTAACGGCACAAAAGTATGATCTTTTGATTTCTTCCGTTAGGCATTTGAAGAAGATCGATGTTGAAATACCGGAAGAGTTAAATATAGTTTTAGAATTAAATGCCGATTACAATTTAAAATATGTGACTACAACTGAACGCCTTTCTTTAAAATCATTATTGTATCGTGCTGAAACGATATTTTTGAATATTGTCGACAGTGAAGAAATTAAAAATGAAGAAATTATTAAAATTAAAGACAATATCAATGAAACTAATCTTCAATTAAGAAAAGAAACGGCTAGCTATAATGCTGATGTCGGTGGATATAACTATTGGATTAAATTTTTCATTTTCCGTCCAATTGCTTTTATATTCAAAATGAAACCTTATGAATATCTCGAATAATCGAAAGAGATATTCTTTTTTTAAGTTTTATTTTATAAGAAAAGCACAAAATAAAATTGACTTACTTTTCAAATGCCTTTTTGTTTAATTTTTTGAAATACAAATATATAATATTTATGCTTAGGAGGATTTAACAATATGAATAAAAAACCGATAATATTGTGCATTATGGATGGTTATGGTCTCTCTAATAAAGTCGCGGGTAATGCGATTAAAGCTGCGAAAAAACCGAATTTGGATCGCTTTTTTGAAAAGTATCCAAGTACTACTTTACAAGCGTCCGGCGAAGCAGTCGGTTTACCGGAAGGACAAATGGGCAATTCGGAGGTCGGCCATTCCAATATCGGAGCGGGGCGTATTGTGTATCAGTCGCTAACACTCATCAACAAAGCCGTTAAAGATAAAACTTTTTTTACTAACGAGCATTATCTTTCAGCGATAAACAACGTCAAACAGAAAAATTCCAAACTTCATATCTTTGGTTTAATGTCAAATGGTGGCGTTCATAGTCACATCAATCACATCTTAGCGATGATTGAAATGGCATATGAACAAGGATTGAAAGATGTCTATGTGCATGCTTTTATGGATGGACGCGATGTCGATCCTCAAGAAGGAGTCGTCTTTTTAGACCAAGTGCAAAAGAAAATGGATGAATTGCACTTTGGACATATCGCTTCTATTCATGGTCGCTATTATGCGATGGATCGTGATAAAAATATGGATCGAATCGACCTTTCATATCGGGTTTTAACGGAAAGAGTCGGTCGTAGTTTTAATGATTACCATGATTATTTGCAAGAACAATATCGTGAATTGCCCACTACCGGCAAAGAGTCGAGCGATGAATTTATTATTCCGGCTTATAATGAAGCAGTCGATGCGACCATTAAAGATGGTGATTCGATTATCTTTATGAATTATCGCCCGGATCGCGCCATTCAAATATCAACCGTCTTTACCAATCCGGATTTTTATGAAAATCCAGCGCTTAAAGAAGACGGAACTTTAGCATATAAAGCGTATTCGCCACGTGTAAAATTACATGATATATTTTATGTATGCACGATGAAGTATGCCGATTCTGTCAAGGGAAGAATCGCTTTTGAATTACCGAAATTAGATATGGTTCTCGGTCAATTTTTAGCACAAAAAGGCTATCATCAGTTGCGGATCGCGGAAACAGAAAAATACGCTCATGTCACTTTCTTCTTTGATGGCACAGTTAATTATGACGGAATAGAAAAACCGGAATTGGCGAATTGTAGGAGAATCCTTGTCAATTCTCCTAAAGTGGCGACTTATGATTTAAAACCGGAAATGTCCGCGTATGAAGTTACTGAAAAATTACTAGCAGAACTTAATAAGGGCGATCTTGATGTGGTAATTTTAAATTATGCTAACTGTGATATGGTGGGACATACAGCCGTAATACCAGCTGTTATCAAAGCGGTTGAAGCGGTTGACGATTGCGTTGGCAAAGTTATCGATTGGGTTGAAAAACACGATGCGACTATTTTGATAACCGCGGATCATGGTAATGCTGAACAATGCTTAGATGATAACGGCAATCCGTTTACCGCGCATACCACTAATTTGGTGCCGTTTGGTGTTTCGATCGAAGGCTTAAAACTTCGCCAAGGTAAATTATCAAACATCGCTCCGACCATCATCGATTTGTTAGGAGATAAAAAACCGGAGTCGATGGAAGAAGATACGTTAATTATTCACGAATAGGAGTTTACAATGAAAAAATTTAGTGAAATGAAGTTCGTAAAACCGAACATCCTCAAACTTAAAGAACAAATGCAAAATTATACCGCTCAATTTAAGACTGCAAATTCTTTTGAAGAACAAGACGCTATTCTTCGTAAGGTATTTAAATTGCGCGATAAATACGAAACAAATTCGACGATAGCCTACATTCGTTATACGATCGACACTCGCGACAAAAAATATGCTAAAGCGCAAGAATATCTCGATGAAAACGGACCCTTGCTTCAAGCGGCTTATAGCGAATTTGACAAAGCTTTAGTTAATGCAAAATTCAAAGAGCAGCTTGAAAAGAAATGGGGTAAATATCTTTTTGAGATGGTGGAGACGAGTTTAGAGTGCTTTGATGAAAAAATCATTCCCGAATTGCAAGAAATCAACAAATTGGGAAGTGAATATTCCAAAGTGATCGCTTCTGCCGAAATAGAATTTAAAGGTCAAAAACTAAATCTTTCACAGCTTGGAAAATATTCGCAAGACACAGATCGAAAAACTCGTAAAGAGGCAAGTTTGCTAAGTGCGAAATTTTTCGAAGATAATAACGATAAAATCGGTGACATCTATGATCGTATGGTCAAATTAAGACATCAGATGGCAGTGAAACTCGGTTTTAAAAATTATGTGGAACTCGGTTATAAAATGTTAGGCAGAACCGATTATAATGAGGCGATGGTGGCCAATTATCGTCAGCAGATTTACGAAGATTTAGTGCCATTCGCCAATTCGTTGTTTAAAAGACAAGCTAAGCGAATTAAAATCAAAAATCCTCAATATTATGACTATAATTTAGCTTTCTTAAGCGGCAATGCTAGACCCCTAGGCAATAAAGATGAATTGGTTAACAAAGCCCAAGTAATGTATCACGAACTTTCAAAAGAGACCGATGAATTTTTCTCATACATGGTCACTTATGAAATGATGGATTTGGAGGCAAAACCCGGTAAAGTCGGCGGTGGCTACATGACTTATCTACCGGATTACAAAACACCGTTTATTTTCTCCAATTTTAATGGTACCAGCGGTGATGTCGATGTTTTGACTCATGAATTTGGTCATGCTTTCCAAGGGCATATGTCCCGAAATATTAAATGTCCGTACTATCGTTCTCCGACTTTGGAAGCTTGTGAAATTCATTCGATGTCGATGGAATTTTTTGCATATCCATGGATGAATCTTTTCTTTGATCAAGAAGAAAAGTATCGGTATGCGCATCTTTCAAGTGCTATCACTTTCATCCCGTATGGTGCGACCATCGATGAATTTCAACATTGGGTTTACGAAAATCCAGAAGCGACTCACGAGATGCGTTGTAAAAAATTTAGAGAAATCGAGAAAAAATATTTGCCACATCGCCGATACGATGAAGTACCGATCTATGAAAAAGGTGGCTGGTGGATGAAGCAAAGTCACGTATTCCAAAGTCCATTCTACTATATCGATTATACGTTGGCTCAAGTGGTAGCTTTCCAATTCCACGTTGAAAATACTAAAAATCACGAAAAAGCTTGGAAAAAATACGTTAAATTATGCAAATTAGGTGGTAAATATCCATTTATTGAATTGTTGGAACATGCTAAACTGCGCAATCCGTTTGAAGACGGGACAATCAAAAAAATAGTTTCACCATTAAAGAAGTATTTAAAGACTATCGACGATAGTAAGTATTAATAATTACGCATCTTCTAAATTGAAGATGCGTTTTTAACTTCTACTAATTTTTTTAAAAGACTTGCAACAAAATCAATTATGGTTATATAATATCTAAGCCGTTGCGGTCGTGGCGGAATCGGCAGACGCGTACGTTTGAGGGGCGTATGAGGTTACTCGTGTGAGTTCAAGTCTCATCGACCGCACCATATTGAAAGAACCAGATTGATACAATGTGTCAGTCTGTTTTTTTATAGAGTTCAACTCCCAACGTCTATGTGATTTTAAAGAAAATTAGGTCTTAGAAAGTGCAGAAGTTGCATTTTTCTAGGACCTTTTTTTGATGCGTTAAATCAGGGTGATGACGATTGGTGACGATAGGTGACGAAAGGTTTTTTGAAACTTATTTTTATAAAAAGAAGTGAAATTTTTTGAGAAAAATTTAAGATAAACACGAGATTATTATGACGAAAGATTAGACATTTTATCAAAAAAATGTTATAATTAGTCATATTTTTGAAGTAAGCAAAAATGAGGAATAAAAACATTAAATATAACTATTCAAAAGCATTAATTGAACTAAGGTCGAAACTAGATATATCTCAAACTGAATTAGCTTATCTTCTTGGCGTTGTCTATGCTTCAGTTAATAGATGGGAAAATAATAGAGCAACTCCTACTAAGATTGTAAGAGTTCGCATTGAGAAAATGTGTAAAGAAAACAATATAGAAATTGAGAAAGCATAGGAGGTAATAAATTATATGAATAATAAACTTGAATTAATGTGGTATGGAAAAGATAAGGAAATAAAAGCAGAACCTAGAATTTTAATTGAAAAACCTGACTTAAGTAATACCGAAAAAGACTGTGATACTTCTAATATGCTTATTCACGGAGATAATTTACTTGCATTAAAATCATTAGAAAAAGAGTTTGCAAACAAAATTAAATGTATATATATTGATCCTCCTTATAACACTGGAGCTGCATTTGCAACTTATGATGATAATCTTGAACACTCAACATGGTTAAATTTAATGTATTCAAGATTGATTCTTTTAAAACGATTGCTGAATAAAAAAGGAGTAATTTGCATTCAGATAGATAATTCGCCTAGTGGTTCGAACGGACAAACACCTGAAGCACCATATTTAAACATTATATGTGATGAAATATTTGGACGAAATAATTATTTAGGGACCTTAGTTTGGAAGAAGAAAGGTAATCCAAGTAATACTGCAGGTGGGTTTGGAACTATTACGGAAAGCATTTTAGTATATTGTAAAAACAAAAGCGATGTAGTAATAAATAAACAAGTTTTTGATAAAGAATATAGGTATTCTGATATTAATGGTAAATATAATTTAGAAAGTTTTACAAAAACAGATTCTGGTACTTATAAAAGAGATACAATGAAGTTTCCTATAATAGATAAAGAAACAGGCAAAATTTATTATCCACCAAATGGAAAAAGATGGACGTTTGGCAAAGCTACTATTGAAAAATATTTAAGTCAAGGTTTAATAATATTTACAGATAATGGCCCAAAATATAAACATTATAAAGAGGGACAAAATTACAAATTGTATTCTAATTTGTTATTAGAACACGGCTCATTAAAATCAGCAAAAAACGAACTTGCTGATTTGGGTTTTAATAGGGAAGATTTTGAAACCCCAAAACCAGAAATTTTAATAAAAACAATTTTTGAAATGTTTACAAAAGAAAATGATTTAGTTTTAGATTCTTTTCTTGGTTCTGGCACTACATCAGCGGTAGCACATAAAATGAAAAGAAAATGGATTGGAATAGAATTGACTAATACTGCTTATACACATTGTAAAGTTCGACTTGATAAAGTCATAGCAGGAATTGACCTTGGTGGTATAACAAAAGAAGTGAATTGGCAAAACGGGGGGGGGTACAAGTTCTATGAATTGGCTCCGACGCTAATTCAAACAGATGCTTTTGGACAACCCGTAATTAATAAAGAATATAGCCCTGAAATGCTTGCTGCAGCAGTTGCAAAACATGAAGGATATAAGTATAGTCCAGATAGTAGTTGTTATTGGAAACAATCGAAAAGTGAAGAAAAATCATATTTATATGTAACAACACAGCATATTAATGAAGATACTATTAATAATATTCTTAGTGATATTAATGAAGATGAATTTCTTTTAATTGTTTGTAAATCTTTTGATAGCCTAATTTTAAGTGGTTTAGATAAGAGAATCTCTATTAAAAAGATACCTCAATCTTTGCTTAAAAATTGTGAATTTGGAATTGATAACTATAACTTAAATATAGTTTGCCCTCCAGAATATGAGGAGGATGAAGATGATGAATAATTTAAATAAGAAATTATTTTCAGAATATTCTATAGACTATATTTGCAATATAATGGGATTAAGAAAGCCTCAAAAAAGAAGTCTAAAAATTCTTGACTCTATTTTAGATGAAATAAAATTAAGTAAAAATCTTGATTTAAATTCAGCAAAAGACGAAATACACAATCAATATCCTATTTTTTCCGATTTTGAACATGAATTTATGTCTTTAACGTTTGCACTAGCTACAGGTGTTGGTAAAACAAAATTGATGGGTACATTTATTATATATCTTTATACCAATAAAGGTATTAAAAATTTTTTTGTTGTAGCACCTAATTTAACAATTTATAACAAGTTAAAGAATGATTTAGGAAATCCATCACCTAATAATAAAAAATATGTTTTTAATGGCGTTGGTTGTTTTGCTTCAGAAACACCTAATATTTGGTGTGATGATGATTATAGAAATAGACCTGCGCATTCTTTAACAGATAGTAATTCAATAAACATCTTTATATTCAATATTTCAAAATTTAATAGTGATGAAAGAAATATAATGTCTATAAATGAATATCTAGGTCAGTCATTTTTTGATTATTTAAAAGGGCTTGATGATCTTGTTATGATTATGGATGAATCACACCATTACAGAGCACAATCAAGCGCCAAAGCAATCAACGAGCTTAAACCAATTCTTGGACTTGAACTTACTGCAACCCCTCAAGTTCAAAGTGGGAATAAAACAATTTTATTTAAGAATGTTGTATACGAATATCCTCTTTCACAAGCTATCAAAGATGGATATACAAGAACACCCTATGCTTTAACTAGAAAAGATTTAAAAGCTTACAATTTAACAGAAGATGAACTTGATATGACGATGCTTAATGATGGAATAAATCATCATGAAAATATTAAAGCAGAACTTTATAAATATTCCGTTAATAACAATGTTCCATATGTTAAACCTTTTATGTTAGTTGTTTGTAAGGATACAAAACATGCTGAAAAAGTCTTAACTTATGTGAAATCTAATGTTTTTAAAGAAGGAAAGTATATAAATAAAGTTATTTTAATTCATAGTAATCAAACGGGTGCTGAAAAAGAAGAAAATATTCAATTATTGTTAGATGTTGAAAAATCAGATAATCCAATTGAAATTGTTATTCATGTTAACATTTTAAAAGAAGGATGGGATGTTAATAATCTTTATACCATCGTTCCATTAAGAACTGCCGCTAGCAGAACGTTGAGAGAACAAACTGTAGGAAGAGGACTAAGACTTCCATATGGTCAAAGAACTGGAGATAAATATATCGATTCGGTTACAATTACTGCCCATGATAAATTTGATGAAATAATTGCTGAAGCTCAAAGAGGCGATTCTATTTTCAAAGCAGACGGTATTATCTATGCCGAATATGAAAAAGAAAAGAAAATGACACAAGTTTCTACAAATCCAGCTTTATTTGATATTGACGAAATACGAAGAGAAGTGTTAAACGAAATAGGATTTGATCATAATGATGAAAATGTTGTGCAAGAATATAATGCAATAATGTCTAGTATTATTAATGCAACAACAGAAGTTAAAAAATCTAACTTTACCAAAAATGTTAAAAAAGAAGATATAAAAGAAACTGTTGAAAAAGATCTTGGAGAACGTTATAAAGAAAATACAGATATTACTAAAATGCTTTCTCTAATGTGGGGATTAAATCAAACTGATGAAATAATTGAATATGCACAAGAAAAAACAATGTATATTCCTAAGATAAAAGTGGAACATCTAGGTAACGAACAATACATAATTCAAGATTTTGAATTGGATTTTTCTAATTTAACATATGTTCCTATTTCAAATGAAATTTTGCTTAAAAATCTTTTGAATACATATGAAGATGCAGAAGTAATTAGTAAAGGTGTTATAGATTATGATTCTATCAATCCAGAAATATCACTTGTTTCATTAATAAGAGATGTTAATGAAATTGATTATGAAAAATGCCCTGATATTATTCAAAAATGTGTAAAAACCTTTCTTTCTTTTTATAGAAATAAATATAGTGAAGTAGAAGTAAGAAATATTTGTTTGATGTATAAAAAAGATATTACAAGAAAAATTGCAAATCAAATTATTCAACATTTAGCTATTAAATATGAGGACATTTTTGAAACTGTAGAAGGAATTGAAACTGTAGTAAACAAATATGTTATAGAAGTAACTGATGGAATTAAAAATATTAATGAAAGCACTGAAGTTGGAGAAAACATATCATCCATTGCTTTTGATGGTGCAAATAAGGCTATTACCATTCCAGTAAAATTTGATAGTGAACCAGAAAGAAAGTTTGCTGTTGTCTGTGAAAACTCGTCAGAAGTTATACAATGGCTTAGACCAGCAGCTAAACAATTTAATATTACATATAATAATGGAAAAAGATATGAACCAGATTTTGTTGTAGAAACAAAGGATTGTTATTATCTTGTTGAGGTTAAGGCAAGTAATAGATTACAAGATCCAGATGTGTTAGCCAAGAAAGATAGAGCAATAAAATATTGCAAAGTTGCTAGTGAATATAATATTGCAAATGGACATAAGCCTTTTAGATATTTATTTATACCTCATGATGAAATTTTACTTTCATCAAGCTTTAATAACTTAAAACTTCGCTTTGAAGAGCAATAAAAGAGTGCGCTCAAAATTATAAGAAAAACTATCATTGTCTATTATGACTTTGGTGGTTTTTGTTTGTTTATAGCCTGCGTGCATTTGCGTTCACTTGCGCGCATTGTATCAAAATGTTACTCTTTTGCCATATTGAAAGAACCAGATTGATACAAAGAAGTTTATCATTTCTAGTATCAATTTGTTTTTATTTATAAGGTTCGAATCTCAGCATATAGGTATTTTAAAAAATTTAGGTTTTGAAAGATACTACGACGGCATTATTTCTAGAGCCTTTTTTATTGACCTTAAATTAGAGTGGTGACGATAGATGACGAAAGGGTATTTATAATTTATATTCATAAAAAAGTGGGATTTTTTTGAGAAAATTCTGAGGCCAAAACATGAGATTTTAGATTAATAATAATTAACAATAAAAAATGAAAATAATTGATACAGAATAAAATACAAATTATAATTTGACTAGAAAAAGACTTTTAATATTAAAAATTTTTGGAGGGAACGAACTAATATGGATATTGACACAAAAAATATGCCACATTATCTTTCAGAGTCACTATTGATTAGTTGGTATAATAATGTTTGTGAGTTTCTATTCAAGCTTACTGATGATTTTAAAGACTATAATTGGGATTTTAACAATAGTGATGACGCCTCGATGCTCTTATCACTTGAAATCACTTTTTCAAATAAAAAGGAAAGAGATATCTATGGTACTATTTCTTTAGAAAAGGCAAAAGAAAAAATCATAAAAATTTTTTCCCAAGAGGAAGTTAAAAAATGTCTTAAAGAGTATCTAGTCAATATTGAGACAAGGGAACAACTATTAAAAAACGTGGAACAATTGGCATGTATACCAAAAAAAATCGTTTCGATGGAGTATGATGTTCATAATGTTTATACTCATATCAAAGAGATTGCCTCTTCTGTGAAGTTATATTGTTCGCGGCTTGGAGAATATCGCAATGCGACGCGGGAGATTGTGTTATACACAAAAAACATCGAAAGTTCATGTAAAAATAGCAGTGAATATTTAAAGGTATTTGAAAAAACATTTGCTCATGAGTTATTTCATTTCTTGCATTACTATCTTTTATACGTAGCAGAAAAGGACGAAGATATTCTTAATCGTATAGATGCTACATCAAAAGTTATCAAAGAATCTCTTGCTTCTTACTTTGAGTATAGTTATTGTAATTCGCATGGAATCCCTTTTGATAAGAATGAAATGTGGGACAAATATGAACCTTCTTTTTTTCCTTATGCTGGAGCAAAATTTATTTGGAACGATGCTCAATTCAATGAAATATTTGAACTTTCTTCGGATCTAGACGCAGCACTTCGAAAACTTCTTTTCAAAGATTTAGAGGGCCATAAACAATTTTACAAGATCAAAAACAAAGGAGTAATACACATGCTAATAACAAGTAATAATCCATATGAATTGGACTATGAAAAAATCGGAAAGGGAGTTAATAAAATAAAAATACTGCTTTGACTAGAAAGAATGCTGATTTTATCAAGAGCATTATTCAGTTGACTTATCGCAAAAAGAATCCATCAAAAGGATTTGATCCTGAAACTCATTATGCTTCGAAAAAAAAGGAATCCTGTGGTACTGCTGAGTATTGGTTTGAAGAGATGACAAAGCCAAATGCTAATTTTAAAAAATGTGTTTTAGGAGCTATAATAGCTATTGATACTACAAATAAAACCCATCTAGAAGCTTCTAATAATGGCAGTAAGATAATGCGAGATCGTATCTGTAGAAAATGCATAATTATAATGATTTAGTAAACATGCTTAATATACCTTTTAGCAGTAATAACACTAATAAACAAGATCATCTAATTTCATTATTGACAGATGGAATTACAGCATCTGGATCTGGAAAAAAGGTAATCGATACAACATTTCATTTGCGTCAAAATTTTGCGCTTATGCTTCTATTTATTTAAATTCCGACATCAAGTACTCAAAATACGATAATATTGTTTCTGACCATTTACATGAATATTGCAATATATATCTAAAGCAAGAAAGAAATGCCACAGATTTTAAGATGAAAAATAAAGATAGGCTAGATGTATATGAAACATATAGCAATGCTATTTCTGATATATTAAAAGAAGCGAATAAAAAATATGGTATTAATTTGACTAGAGAAGACTTCGATAATATTGTTTGGTTTTACTTCAAGAGTTGAAGTTAAGAATGTAAAACTTTATCAAAATAATTACAATAATAATTTTTCTCTCTTTTGAGATTGAATTTATTCATTTTCATCACAATAAAGTGATTATTTATAAGTTAATAATATAAAGCTACTTTGATATAGAATTAAAAATTCATTATAATTGAAATAGAAAGAAAAGTTACACTAATAAAAAATAACGAGTG
>CANQCZ010000030.1 GCA_947591215.1 uncultured Bacilli bacterium
CTTAGGTTTTTCAACAAGCTTAGCTTGTTGAATTTCTTCAATTTTAACCCATGAAAAAAGGGATGCTTTTTAACCTATTTTTTCAGTTAGGTTTTTCAACATCCCCTTTTTATTTTAATTAGTTGAATAATCCGCCGAATAAATCACCAAATGAATCATGTTTGGCATCATCGAAAGTTCCTTCTGCCTCATTCATTCCTACAGGTTGAGATACAACATCCAGAATAGAGCTCAACATTTGGAGATTTTCTACTTCGATAATCGGTTTAATATATTTTTTCATTTTTCATTCCTCCTTATGCTGCAACTCTTTGAATTTGACCACTTACAAACTTAAATGTTTGCGTTAAGCCATAATCTTCATTTGTTAAATCTTCGTTCATACGTTTTGCAAACGGAGTTACTTCAAATTCAACATCCGTTGCAGTACTTGGTACATTTGTAAGCATATATAAGAAGAAACCAGTAGTATCAAATTCATCAGCAGTACATGTTACCTTTTCTTTTCCAGTATAACTTATTGAAGTATAGATACTATTAATATAAATTGGTTCAGCTTCAACTTGTTTTTCACTCATTTTTGCAACGATTTTAAATCCAAGAGCACTGTATTTGTTATCTCCTAAATCATCAACAGTACCCCAAAATCTAATATTGAAGTCACCATTGTCTAATGCTTGTGATTGAGCATAGACTTTTAAATTTGACTCTTCAATCTTTTTATCAATTCCATTTTGCAATTGCTCAACAACACCATTAAATTTAGTTGTTGCGACAGAGATGACATCTTCTGAATATTTAATCATAGGCGTTTTCTTATAATCATCAACAGCTTTTTCAACAGCCTCTTGTTGCGCCTTTATAGCTTGAGTAACTGTAGATTTAATTGTATCTCTATTAGATTTTCCGATATGATTGGCTTGTTTTGCATCAACAGAACTATAATCGATATATTTTTGAAGTTCAGCGACTGCACTATTTATAGCAGTATTTAATTTTGTTGATGCGGCATTTTCTAAACTAGTAGTATTTTTTAAACTACAAGCATATTTGTTTTCATTATTAGCTGCACCGATTGTAAATAACTTCTTTGTTACATCGACTATTTTTTCTTTTTCATTAAATGAATATACTTCCATTAAATCAGTATTTACAGTTTGTTCAGTAGCTGAACTATCATCCCCAGGAGTTCCATTATTAAAGATAATACTATCATAACTCTTAGAATAATCTAAATCATAGTAATAGATGGTAGGATTAGAATATCCCGTAAGTTTAGTCATAGTTAATCCAGGCCAGTCAGTAGTATGACCATCAATTTTATCAGCCCAAACATGTATTGAAACTCTTGCCCAGCCACGAGTATTTTCGACATAAACACGGAATGTATTCTGTTTTTGATCACTAACACCATCGTAATACTTTCCATATAACTTTATTGTATTGGTACTATCTCCCATATCATTAGTAATTGCAGTACCATTTTCCAATTTTTTGGTTAAACTTTGATCTAAATACCAACCTTCGAAAAACTTGCCAGTTTTTTCAAAAAAGTCACCTTTAAATAAAGAACCAGTAGAAAATTTTTGACTACCGCTACCTAAAGATTTACCATTAGCATCATAATACTTGATTGTAAAGGTTTTAGCATCCGTTGGTATTTGAGTTCCTTCGCTACAGGTAGCTGAAAAGTATTTAGTAGAACCATTCTCACCAGTGTAAGCCCCATATGTAATTATATACTGATATCCAGGGGTAAAAGTTTTTGAAAATTTTGTGACATTTAGTTTCCACGTAACCTCCCATTCTGTAAATTCTGGTTGTATGTAGGAAATAGTAGAAGTACTAGTGATATCCACAACTAAACTTCCTAAAGTTGCATCGTATTTTTTTCCCTGAGTATCGGATCCACTTGTTGAAACAAAATAATAAGGCTTGCTGCTGTTAGAAGTAGAAACCCTTACGTTTCCTCCCCAAGATACGCCTGCATTAGTATTTCCTCCATTCCAATAAATACGAATTGTTTTTGAATAATCCGTTGCCGCTTCCGCGACTTTTGTTTCTTCCTTAACCATATTACCAGTAGCTACCAACGATCCTACCGTTAATACGGAGAGCAGAAACGCTTTTATACCTTTAAGCATAAAAATTTTTTCTCCTTTCAAATATCTGCGCAACAAAAATGTTGTTTCGCATTAACTATACTATCACTACATTCTATAAAATGAAAGCGTTTTCTTTCACTTTTTTAAAATAATTTTAATTTTTTTACAATTGAATTATTGAATTCTAAAAAATACTATGAATTTCACAATAAAAAGCAAATATATAATTATGTCTTTAGATACTTTAATATGACTCTTTTAATAAGAAATCACTAATATACATAATCTCAATACCATTTTCATTACCTTTCGATAGCGGATCATCAGTAACTATATATTTATGATAATGGTCTTTAATTTCCATTAAATTACTTATTTCGCGATTTGAAGTTTCAGGGATTTCTCGACATACCTGGACATATATTTTTTCATCACGCCTAATACCGATAAAGTCGATCTCTTTATCCAAATATTTACCGACGTAAACTTCATATCCCCGCCTTTTTAGTTCTAGGAAAACTATATTTTCAAGCATGGAAGAAATCATCGATGAGGCAAAGCCATATTTACAATATTTAAAAGCAATATCCGATAAATAATATTTTTCTTGTGTTTTTAAAACCGCTTTACCTTGAATATCATATCTATTACATGGATAAATAATAAAAGCATCTGCCAACCATTTTAGGTAATTATATATTGTTTCAACGGACAAAGTTCTTTTTTCATTTTTCAAAAATTTCACGATGGTGTTCGCCGAAAAAGTTTTACCGACATTTTCAATGACATATTTTACAACGCGATCGAATAAATCTTTATTTCTTATTTTATGTCGTTTAGAAATGTCTCTAGTGATAACCGTCGCATAAATGCCATCGACCACTTGATAGGCAGAAGTAAGATCGAAATCGCTAATACCAATCAAAGGAAATCCGCCATATTGTAAATATTCATCAAACATATTTTTGAGATTTTCGTTCTCCTCTTTATGTTTAAAAACCAAATATTCTTTAAAAGATAAGGTATAAATCGGAATCGATACATAGCGACCTGTTAAATATGTAGATATTTCACTAGACATCAACTTTGAATTAGATCCGGTGACATAGATATCAACATCATAGTTTTCCAAAAGATCATTAACAACTTTTTCCCATCCATTAATTTCTTGTAATTCATCTAAAAACAAATAATATTTTTGATCAACCGAAAATTCTTTAATCAAATCTTGATACATTTCAAGGTAAGTCATATTGTCATATTTTATTTCCGAATAAGTTCTTGAAATAATACATTGCTTATTAATCTCATAATTTGTTAATAGTTCATCTTTAATCATCTCCAAAATAGTAGATTTACCACATCGTCTAACTCCCGATAAGACTTTAACTAATGGAACATTAATGAATTTTTTTATTTCTTTTATGTAATCAGGTCTAAGTATCATTTAAAAAACCTCCTACAATCAAAGTATACCCGAAAAACTTTCAAATGTACAAAAGTTTTTACTTCTATATCGAAAAAAAGTAGTAAAGATTGTAAGTTTTTTAACTTTAAACCATAATATCTCGATTAAATTAGAATAAAAAGTCTTAATACAATAATTAATCTTCGATTTTTATAGGAAAATAAGTAGATTTTAATATTAAAATCGCTCGATTTACAGAAAAATGTGTGTTTTATTATCAATAATTCTTAGAAAAATGTGTGAAATCGAGCTTTAAAAATTAAGAAAAATGTGTAATACTAATGTTTGACAAGGTAAAAGAGGTGATTTTATGAAACGAAATGCAATGGAAGCACTGAAAACATGGAAGGACGATCCCGAACGCAAACCGATGGTGTTGCGCGGTGCTAGACAAGTCGGAAAAACCTGGCTGATGAAGGAATTTGGTCAAAACTATTATGATAATTTCGTCTATTTCAACTTCGACGAAGAAGACGAACTGAAATCCATTTTTAAAACAAACAAGAACCCTGCACGAATCATCGAACTTCTCTCCATGATCTCCGGGAGTAAAATTCAGCCTAGCGAAACGCTGATTATCTTTGATGAAATACAGGAATGCCCCGAAGCGCTGAACACGTTGAAGTATTTTAAGGAAAAAGCAAACGAATATCACGTGATTGCTGCCGGAAGTCTGCTTGGAACGCTATTAGCACAATTGAAAACCTACCCGGTTGGCATGGTGAATCTGCTTGATGTTTTCCCGTTGACCTTTGACGAATTTTTAAACGCTACCGATCCCTCTCTTTATGACTTCTACATAAGCATAAAAAAAGATCAGCACATTGAAGAGATCTTTCACAATCGGCTGACCGATGCTTACAACATCTATCTAATCATCGGTGGAATGCCAGAGTGCGTTGCTTCGTGGATCAAATA
Source organism: uncultured Bacilli bacterium (assembly GCA_947591215.1). Lineage (GTDB taxonomy): Bacteria > Bacillota_I > Bacilli_A > RFN20 > CAG-449 > CANQAG01. Next base: position 4,492 of record CANQCZ010000030.1, read on the forward strand.
CAAAGATCCTTCGAAAATATCAAAGATCCAACATGAGTTGGTGGAGATTTACGAAAACGATTTTTCTAAACATAGCGGAAAGGTCAATAGTGGGCGCATTCTAATGGTGTTTCGTAGTATCGTTTCCCAACTTTCTAAGCCAAATGAAAAATTCATGTACGGTGCTGTTCGGGAAGGCGGTAGAGCTCGTGATTTTGAAGAAGCCATCGAGTGGCTCGTTTCCGCGGGAATGCTCAACCGGGTCTACAATGTTTCAAAGATGGAACATCCCCTTTCGGCCTTTGATAAACTGGATCAGTTCAAATTGTTTGTGTTTGACACCGGACTATTGAAACACATGGCAGGAATCGACAACACTGCGATTTTACTGAAATCCGACTACCAGTTCAAGGGACCGCTGACCGAGAACTATGTACTGCAACAGCTTCGTGGACAGTTTCCTGTGGAACCGCGTTATTATGTCGACAAATCACTAGAAATCGACTTTGTATTGCAGATAGGCATGGAGATCATCCTCGTGGAAGCAAAAGGCGGTGAAAATAAATCAGCACCATCTTTCAAAAAATATCTCGCGGAACATCACCCGACAAACGCTATCCGCTTCTCCAAACGCAGATATCGCAATGATGGTGCGTTTACTAACATTCCGCTCTATCTTGTAGGAAAGGTAAAAGACCTTTTGTAACCATGATTATCTAGTTAAACAAATTACGCACTTTTATAAAAAAATCTTTCAAGTCCTTGAAAATATGGGCTTGGAAGATTTTTTAAATATAGAACTAATAAATTTAGGTAAAAAAGAAAAAAAGTCGCCAAGAATAATCCTGGCGGCTTAAGGTCTAGAATCGTTTAACCGATCTTAGCAATGGTCGCTTTAAAGTGACCATTTTCCCAAGCGGCACTCCAATCACCGGTAACCAAATAAGTTCCCGCTCCAGTCGGTAAGTTTGTTGTAATATCTACCGATTGTTTGACTTCTTTTCCTTGATTGAAAATAACAATGATTCCTTCTAATTTAGCAGTTTTGTCGATATCAATATAATATCTTCCAGTGTTGCTATCGAGCGTCATATTGCTCTTGGCATTGACATCGAATAGATTCTCGCTTTCAGTGTTGATGCTACCCCAATAGTGAACTCTCGGTGTGGTGGCAGGCGGATTCCAGTTAGGAAGTTCAAATTCGATTCTAATGGTATCGACTTCTGGAACTGTCGGTTTTTCACCGATTTTGCCCCAAGCGCCATATCCGCTATCTAATTGTAAATAATAGACTGGATTTTCTTCATCAAAAACCAAATCAGTGGTTTTCTTAGTTTTAGCATCTTCTGCTTCACCATTAGTGAAAATTATGTTAGTATAGGTCTTTTCAATATCATAATGATAGAGTTTTTGGTCATCATCATATTCCATGGCTACACCAGGCCATTTTTGTGGAGTATCTGCTCCTGCCCAATAATAAATATAGAATTTACCCCAAGTAACGCTTTCGTCGACCGAAAGATAAACCGTAACTTTAGTTTTATCGACAATAACCGGTTCATTGACCCAAATCGATGGTTCGGTTTCATCGACATAAACTTTTAGATAAATGGTGTATTCACCAGCTTTTTGACAAGTGTAGTTACCCATGTCGTCATAGACAACACCTTGATTATCGAACTTGCCATACCAACCTTCACCATCATCGCGAATTTTAAAGACATCACCGATTTCTAATTCGATGGGAATCATATATTCGGTATATGATTCTTTGTATTCGTTAGATTCATTGACTGTCAATTTGTATTCTTCATTGCACTCCCATTGTTTGGCTTCGTCATCAATGAAAGTACCGACGAGATAGTATCCGCTGACAACAACCGGACCGGTGGCTTTTCCGACATAACAAGAAGATGAACCATCGTTATAGAACTTAAGGTAGAAGCTATAATTTCCATCTTCGGTAACCTTGAATTCATTGCCAGAGGTAAGATCTTCATTAGTCCAATTAAGATATGTCTTGCCGTCGCTATCTTTAATGGTAATAGAATCCTCAGCTACAAGAGCGACGTCCAATGCCATGTATTCAGAAACTTTGTTTTCTTCCGGATCCATGTTCACATTTAGAATCATATCGACTTTTTTAACATCGCCGACATAGACGCCGTAAGTGATATCCGGATTCGGATTGTCATTTTGATTTCTAACATAGCTAGATGAACCATCGACATATAACTTTAAGTAGAAATCGTATGTGCCGTCTTGAGTGACGCTGAACGCTTGTCCATCAGACGCTAACGGAGTATCGTACCAATGTAGATAACTGTTATTTTGATTGTCTTTGATAGTAACCGAATCACCTTTAACAAGGTCAACGCCGATAGCCATATATTCGGCTAATCTTCCGTCGCCTTTATCGGTTGCTTCATTTTCAACCATGTCGACCTTTTTAGTATCCCCGACATAGATACTGTAAATAACTTCCGGATCTGGATCTACAATACTGATTGAAGTGTCAGTTGAAGTGTCCGGATCAGAACTGGTTGTCGGATCGGAGCTTGATTGTTCTTCACTACCGGTAGATTCAGAACTTGAAACCTCACCATTTGAGGAAGTTTCAGAACTCACATCTCCTTCACCGGCACTTGACGATTGCACTGAAGTCGGTGTATTGGTGGAACTATTGTTCGAAGGTGTCGATGACGATGGTTCATTAGAAGAACCGCCACAGGCCACCAAACTTCCAAGCAAAGCAAGTGTCAATAAAAATTTTGCCTTTTTCATTTTTCCTCCTTTGGATCGATTTATCAAAACGATTAAATCAATACCTCATTTATAATATAATACATCTTTACAATAATCAATACTTTTTTGTAACCCCTTACATTCGCAAAAGTTAAAAAATCAGGAAAAAAGAAGAGGATTTTTTCCTGGTTTTTTATTAAATAATCGATTTCAATTCTTCACGTATGCCGCAAAAATATTTTGATAACTATAATTCTAAACTGTTGGGATTAAGTAAGAAATCCAAAATGTTTATTATCAAATATCCTTTTTCATTATGCCAAGGGGCAACATTATCTTGAACGACGATGACTTTCTTAAACGAATCGTCTATTCTATCCAAAGAATACTTTTTAACAACTCCGATATCGACATTAAAGCCCCGTATAATTAACTCATTATATAGAATGTTTAATCTATTAGTTGCCTCTGAAATCAACAAATCTGCAATTGAGATTTATAATACTTATCATGGTTTATGGCGAATTGAAGAATCTTTTAGAATTACTAAAACCCAACTTCAAGCAAGACCTGTTTATTTACAAAAACAAGATTCTATATATGGACATTTCTTAATTTGTTACATTGCTTTATTAATTCTTAGATTAATTGAACTTAAAGTTTTTAATGATGAGTTATCTATAAATCAATTGGTTCAATTTATTAGAGATTTTAATGTTACTCTTATTGGTAATAATGAATACATCTCTACAATTAAAAATTCTAAAACTTTACAACTTATTAAACAAAAGTTGGGTCTTTCTAAATTAGACAATCTCCATCTTACTCACTCCGATATTTTAAAATTCTTTGACTCTGATTTTTAATTGTTCACTAGTTTTTGACTTAATCGACGGAAGTCAGGTTGTATGCCACAGCCGAAATGCGTTTGTCAATAGATATTAAAACATTTGTTTGGATATTTTTTGCCCACGGAAAAGGAAGTCCCTATTATGGAACTTCCCCAGTAAAAAGTTTTTTAATTATTTAAATCAGTCATAGAAATGAATCAAATCAAATTTCTTATGATAACGAACTTATATAAATCGTTCACTTTTTCGGTTCCTCTTTATCGCTCTTTTTCGCTTTCTTGCCGCTCGGCTTGAAAACAAATACATTGAGAACATTGAGAAGCAGATCGCACGGTATGATAATAATAGATATGCGAATAACCGAAGAATTGCCTTATTTCACGCCCAAAAGTCCGATTACAAAACCGCAATCAATGCGAGTAAGGAAACCCCGTACATTGTCCAAAAAACGTTTTTTCTTGTCTTACCGCTCATTCGTTTCATTGTAGTTCTCCTTTTTGTTTTCTTCTTTGTCCGAATCGCTGCTCGATTCGTCGTTTGAATTGTCCTTGTTTGCTTTCTCATCCTTATTTTTACGGAAAAAGCAGATAAACGCGGAAATATTCAAAACGATCACCGCAAGCAAAACAAAAGTGTATATATTCGGCTCCACAGTTACTTTATCATATTCAACCGATACTTTTGCGCAAGTAAATACACAAGATAGCGTAATTGAAATTATCAGGCAGGCAAATCCTGTAATATCCCTGTACTTTGTTTGATGATTTATAAAACCCATTTTCTTCACGTTCATTATGTAAAAAAGGAATGCAATAACTGCGGATACCGATAGAGGCAAGGAAAGGAAATAAAACACAAAGTTATTTACTCCCGAACAAAGGATCGTCATGCTGCTTGCGCCTGACAAGAAAGCCCCAACCAAAGAGAAAATACTCAAATTGTTTGTCGTTTCAATTTCCCAAAGCTCGCCTTTTTCCGCTTTTGTCAAAATCTTCATCATTCGATCCGCAGAACTTATTAAAGCAATGAATGTCAAGAAAACATACAAAACATAATACACTTTTATTATCCAGAAAGCAGCGATTGCAAAAGACTTGAAATGATTGCATAATTGAACGGCGGCAATTACCGCAGCAAAAATAAAACAACAGGCAACCGAAATACTTTCAAGTAGAAATCGTTTCTTTGATTTTACATAATTTTGATGTTTGGAAAGAAAAATGGTTTGTCTAACAAAATTATATAGACATATTGTCCCGGTCGTTACAATCAGGGCAATGTCAAAATTAAGATTGTCCCGCGCCCAAAAAATGACAGGCCAGCAAGCCGCACACAGCAACAAGGCCGATACGTGCATATTCAGCACCAGCCTTTTTAATTTCTCCAATTCAAAATCGTCCATTTTTCCACTTTTCTCTTAATCGCTTGAGGGTTATTTCATAGACCTTTGCATCCACTGTCGTTCTCTTTTTTTGCTTATTGCCGCATAGATTTTTTTGAGGAAACAGGTGTATGCAATGACTGCTACTATCGCTACGGCGAATAACAAGATCGGAGCAACATTCTATCTCCAAAATGACTTTCCATTTTTATATTTCTCCGCCGAACCGCTGTTAATCGTTACAATTGTAGCATAAAATCGCCCCGCACGGCAAGAGCAGGCACACACGGCAAAAAATATTCTTTTCCGTTTCCGTTATAGACGATTTTAATATGGTCGTCAAAGACGTAAATTGCGTTGATAAAGGTGTCTATGATTTTCCGCTTGCCTTCCTGCTTGCTTATATCGACTTTTCAGAAGTTATGAAATACCATTCTTAAATGGTCTTGCGTAAAGAGCGGGGACTGCAATTTTTCTTTGGCGATCGCGTCTGAAATCTTGTTCCGCAGTTTTTCAAGTTCGCTGAGCCGTTTCAACAGCGTGTCTGTGGCATAACCCTTCTGTACGGCGTTGACGATGTTCTCTATCTCTTTTTCCCTCTCGGCAAGCTGTTCTTCCAAGTGCGGGATCATCGTGCTTTCCGTGAATTGAACTTGAAAGTTCAACCTTGTTTTCAAATGGTGCAGCAAAAATATTTTGATAACTATAATTCTAAACTGTTGGGATTAAGTAAGAAATCCAAAATGTTTATTATCAAATATCCTTTTTCATTATGCCAAGGGGCAACATTATCTTGAACGACGATGACTTTCTTAAACGAATCGTCTATTCTATCCAAAGATTCTTGCTCTTGTGCCATTTTATCGGCATCCGGAATTGAATAGGCCGATTGAATATAATACCGTCTGCTTCCTTTATTACATACAAAATCAACCTTTAAAAGTGCTACTGTATTTTGTTCCTTACTGTTTTTTGTATACTTTTTAACAACTCCAATATCGACATTAAACTCCCGTATAATTAACTCATTATATAGAATGTTTTCCATTGCATGCGTCGGTTCTATTTGTCTAAAGTTGAGCCTAGCATTGCGTAAACCGATATCTTCAAAGTAATACTTAAACGGCGAACCAATATATTTTTTACCTTTGATATCATATCTTTGAGCTTGTGAAATTATAAAAGCATCAAGAAGATAATCGATATAAGTAGAAACAATATTAGCGTTTGTCTTTATTGAATGAGATATAAAACTATTAGCAAGTCTAGTAGGATTTGTCAATGTTGCCGTATTAGAAGATAATATATTGATTAAGGTATCCATAACGATATCGCCCTTTAAGTTATGTCGATCTATAATATCTTTCAAATAGGTATTTTTAAAAAGATTGCTTAAATATCTTACTTTTTCTTCTGAACTTTTCATGGTGGTTACATATGGTAACCCGCCAAATAACGAATAGTCACGATAACCGGTAAAAGGATCTTTAGAATATACCGACATGAATTCTAAAAAAGATAAAGGATGGACTCTAATCTCATCACCACGACCTCTAAATTCGGTTAAGATGTCTGAAGATAAAAATTTGGAATTACTACCAGTAATATAAATGTCCACATTTCGACGTCTTAAAAGGCTATTGAGAATGCCATATAGCTTTATCATTCCTTTGCCTTTATATTCTTCTTCCGTTATAGCTAGTTGCGCCTCATCTAAAAGGATATAAAATTTATCTTCATCATTTGTTATCTTGGCTTTTAAATATTTGGAAAGATTAGAAGGATCTAGATATTCTTCATTTTCATCATCTAAAGAAAGTGCAATAATTTGCTCGTTAGTTACTCCATTAGCCAACAAATATTTACGAAATAGTTCAAAAAGCAAATAACTTTTTCCGCATCCTTTTATACCTGTAACGATTTTAACCATTCCGTTCCCTTGTTTTTCTATTAACTGGTTTAGATATAAATCTCTTTTGATTTCTTGCATAGTCGCACCTCACTTAGTTTTTTTCGGTAAACCGACTTTTTACGAAGTGGATACATCACGATTTGTTAAAAAATAATCAATGTAAATGATATAATCGTTTAAGTCGTTTTTGAATCCTACTATGTTTCTTGTTAAACGTGATGTGAACTCTTATTTAAAAATTCAAACTATCGGGATTTAAAAGAAAATCAAACAAGTTCATTAAGTAAATTCCATCTTCGTTATAATGTGAACGTGGCAAATCTTTTACAATAATTATTTTCTTAAATGAATCTGAAATTCTCAAAAGCGATTTTTGTTCTTGCTCAATTTTTTCTTTGCTAGGAAGAGATAACGCTACTTGAATATAGTATCTTTTATCAATCAAATTACAAACAAAATCGACTTCCGATTTTTTTAGTACATTATTGCCTTTTTCATTAGGTGCATAATGCTCTACAAAACCGACATCAACATTCATTCCTCTTATCAATAGTTCGTTGAATACGATATTTTCCAAGATGTGAGTTTCTTCTTCTTGACGAAAATTAAGTCTGGCATTTCTTAATCCAATATCGGTAAAGTAATATTTTGAAGGTGTATTAATATACTTTTTGCCTTTAATATCATATCTTTTTGCCTGAGTAATTAAAAATGAATCTACGAAATAGTCAAGATAATTTTTTATTGTATCCGGGTGAATTGATATTTGCTTAACACTCTTAAAGGTATCAGATAATTTCTTAGGGTTAGTAAGTGAACCAATTGACGAAGATAAAATATCTAATAATTCTTCGACTTCAGCATCGCCTCGAATATTGTTTCTTTCTTTAATATCCTTAAAATAAGTTTCAGAGAATATTTCTTTTAAATATTTTGCTTTATCATTATTACTACTAAATTCTAATATTTTAGGAAGACCACCAAAATTTATATATTCATTCCACCCATCAATAACATTTCCATCATAAACAGACATAAATTCAGAAAATGAAAGTGGAAATATATGAATTTGATCTCCTCTTCCGCGAAATTCAGTGATGATATCTTTAGAAAGAAATTTTGCATTACTGCCAGTAACATATGTGTCGGTATTTTCAATATGCAAAAAACTATTTAATACATCTTCAAATTCACTGACATACTGCACTTCGTCTAAAAGAATATAATACATTTCTCGATCTTTGATACAACTATGCACATAGTCACAAAGCACGTCAGGATTTCGATACTTTTTATTTTGCCTATCATCAAGTGCTATTTTTATTATGTGGTCATCCTTAACGCCGGATTCAATTAAATGATTATAAAACAAGTTAAATAACAAGTACGACTTACCACATCTACGAATACCTGTGATGACCTTTATCATTTTGTTATGTTGATGACGAATTAAAGTATTTAAATACAAATCTCTTTTAATTACCATAGCTTCCTCCACAAAAATATTTTAGTTAAACTATAAATCTTTAAGGCTATTATACCATTAGCACAATACAAAATCCAATATTTAGTGAATATTATTATTGTAAACAATAAAAATTTTCAATAAAAAACACATTTCAACATAATTTTTAAACTATTTTTTTTAATTTAAATTATAATTGTGAACACATTTAATGATAAATCATTGTTATTAGAATTTGTATTTAAAAATTTTTTTATATTAACAAAAAAAAGCCATCAAGTTTAAGACTCGATAGCTTTAAATTTTTATTGATTAATCAATTAAGCCGCTAAAGAAGCGTAAATTTGTAACCAACCACCTTGATCCCAAATGTTGATGTAAATGTTGTAGGTACCTGTTTGTTTGACTCTGATTTTTCCAAGCGGACTTGAAGTATATTTCCAATATGTACCGTTTTTATTACCTTTATCATCTAATGAATCGCCATCTTCATCAGTATTAAGCGCTTCTAAATAAGTGTCGGTATAATTGCCGTTTTGGACATCGGCAGAAAGGGTATATCCGATACCATCGGCTTTATTGGATTTTGTAGTCGGGTAAACATCTGAAGTGTAACCCCATGTCGCATCAATGGCTTCCGTGGAGAAGAACATAAATTCATATCCCTCTTCAAGGTGTGCCGTAACGCTCCATTCTTCAGCTTTCATAATATCGGAATAACCTCTCATGAGTTTGTATTTAACCGGGCTATTATATTCGGTGGCTAAATATTGTCCTGTGACTTCCTCTGCGCTTGAAATCTCTTCCGAACTTTGCTCTTCGCTTACCGCTTCACTGGATGATTCTTCTTCGGATTGTTCTTCAGTCGATTGGGCTGACGAAGCAACCGAATTGCTCGTCGTCGGGGAAACTGAAGAAGCAGAACTTGAAGATGGTTGCGTTGATGTTTCTTCTTCATTACCGCCGCCACCGCCGCATGCTACTAAGCTTCCTAGCAAAGCAAGAGCCAATAAAAATTTTGCTTGTTTCATATTTTTACCTCCATGATGAGAATTATCGATAAGATTAAATCTCATCGTAAATAAGTATAATTATCTCATTTTGCCGAGTCAAGCATTTTTGAAACCCCTTTCATCAATTAAAATTGCGTAAATTGAAAAATAAATTCCAGTTTTTAAACTAAGAAAAGTCAAATTTTAGTTTATTTTTTTGTATTTGTTCTTACGGGGAACTAAGATGTACATGAGGAGAAATCAGGGATATAAAGGAAATAAAAGATCTCAATCAATAAAAAATTTATAAATTAAGCCACCCAGAGAAATGTGGCTTTTTTTGCAGCAAAATATCAGACGTCTTTGAGTGTTTTTTTTGTTGAACACCCTAAAAAGTCCGATTATAATTGATAATGGAAGACTTCAAGGGTTACCCTGCTCTCTCCTTTATAGGAGTAGAAAGGGGATGATTATTATGACAGAAATAATAGTATTTCTCTCATTAATATTTCTGATCTTATGTTTGTTAACATTTAATAATAACAAAAAAAGATAACCCTTCATCGCCAAAAATGTAGGGGTTATCTTACACAACAACGTAGGGTGACCCTTAGAGGTCTTCCTTCATCTATAGTATATGCGAAAAAATAAAATACTGTCAAGCAAATATGTAACGTTATTTAACAAGCTTTCAATAGCAAAGTAAATTCAGTTTATAGTAAAAAACGTCAATTTATAATTTACTTTTTAAGGTTGTATCTATTCCTTATGCGTTTTATTCGGAACTTAAACACTTTTTAATCTTATAGATGCTCAAGCCTTGATTAAAATAATTTTTTTTCAAATTTTTAATTTTTTATTGGTATTTCTATTTCTTGCAGTTTTTTTCCTGAATATACTTTTTGTTCTATATATCAAAAAGCCGCTTGAAAGAGTGGCTTTTTTTGCAACAAAATATCAGACGTTTTTGAGCACTTTTTTTGTTGAACACCCTAAAAAGTCCGATTATAATTGATAATGGAAGACTTCAAGGGTTACCCTGCTCTCTCCTT
>CANQCZ010000031.1 GCA_947591215.1 uncultured Bacilli bacterium
TTTAGCAAGATAGATAAGTTTATCGTCTTTTAAAGGAACAATGTTAATTTTCATAAAAATCACCTAATAATATTATAACATAATAGTACTATAAATGGCTACTAAAAAATAACATAAATTTGACAAAAATAAAAAGAAGCTTTATACGTAGTATAAACTCTTCTCTTTTTTCTTTATTTTTTTACTTCAAACTGTCAAACTCCCGCATCGATTCATGAACTTTTCCTTTATGTTTTAATCTACAAGATTATAGTCAATTTATATCATAAAAAACACTATATAGCAAGAAGCATAAATAAGGCTTATAATGTAAAATAAACAACTTAATTAAAATTTAAACTTCAAAAGTTAAGGTATTCAAAAATAAACTTCAAAACCGATAAAATAAAGAAGTATCTGTTGTCGAAATGAAAAGAAAGGAGAATGTTAAACATGGCAACGATATCAGAGAAAGGAATCCACGAGAAGTATAAGCAACTAGAAAAAGAGGATAGATACAATCTACAAAAATGTATAGAAAGAGGTTTAAATTTAACTGATTGTGGCAAATATTTGCACTGTTCTGCATCGACAGTAAAGAAAGAAATAGATCGGAATAAAGAATTGCAAATAAATTTAAAATACAAGAATAGATGTGGACTTAAATACGAATGCAAAAAGCATAATGTATGTGGTAATAATAACTGTACTCATGTATGTCGGGATTGTAGACATCCGAATGTTTGTTGCAAAATAGTGCTTTGAAATTTTTTCGAAGAGTATGTTCTTATCAAAACAAAAATATTTAAAGAATTATAAAGAAGTTTTTTATACCATTAGTTATAATTTTTGATATCAAATATTCAAAAAATCGTGAATTGAAAAAGTAAATTCCAGTTTCATAAAGTGTAAAAAGGATGTAAGAGAAAAGTCTAGAATAAAGGCAATATATACAAAGGGAAATAATTGAAATTAAAAAAGAAAGACAGTAAAATCAAAAATGTAATAGAAAAATACTCATGACAAAAAGACAAAAGGAGATAGAAATAAAAAAAATTGTAAGACTAAATTCCTTTTGAAAAAAAGCAAAAGATAGGAATAAATGGGTGTTTCTAAATTACATAATAAGAACTAAAGAGTCTTGTTATTTTTAAGGAGATAAGGTTTTAGGATAACCTCATCTCTTTTAATTTCTTTAACATTTAATAAATCTAAAATGTCTTTACCTCTGGTGCGATTATTGGGATTACTCATCATAAAGCAAAAAACTTCATAAGGAGTCTTATCTTTTAAAGATTTTCTCGGGGTAGAATTAATGTGAGAGAATAATAAATCCAAATCGTCTTGAGTAATATTAGAGATATCCATTTGATTAGGGATGATATCTCTAATATAATTATGCGAATTTTCAACATGTGGTTTTTGCGAAGATTGATAAGCATCACAATAGAAAATATGCGTTCTAAATTCACCGGTTTGCTTATTGAATTCAAATAAATTAATTATTTCAAATTCAACACCTCTGTCAGTAAGAATTAAAGGAAAAAGTTCTCTATATAAATCGTGACCTAATAAATTTTCAAGATAATCTAAAGTATTAGACATAGATTGGGAAGTTTTATCTTTATGTAGGAAACCAATCATGAGACCCGAACCTTCAAAATAAAAAGTTTGAATGTATGGACCAGATAAAGAATTAAAAACCGTATCCATCTCAGTGGTCGGAACTTCGGGATTGTTAGCTTTAAAATTAAGATAATCTTTATAGGTGTGATTTGTATAATTAACAGGTTCTTTTCTTTTCTTGTATTTGTTTTTAAATAGTTTTCTGTTAACTTTTTCTTTTAAAGAAAAATTATCAATGCCAAAATCTTTAAAAACGCCCATTTCAATATAATTATAAAGTGTTTTAACGCATTGCTTAATTTCTTTATGAGAAGATTTTATTTGGTATAAAGAATGTCCTTGATCTAAAAGGGGCTTTAAAATATGAGCTAATTCTTTAACTTCAAGAGTAGTTAAATTTATTCCTTCACGAAAATCAATTAAATCATTTTTATATTCTTCATTGGCAGTAGTTGCATAATAAAAGTATTTATCTAAGTGACATCTAGTAATATTTGGGCATTTATTACAAGCACCGGGAGATTTATCTCTTTCATTACATTTAATTTCTTCATATCTTGAACATTGTTTTTTACAACTTCCACATTCCTTCCTATGAATACAAATAGATTGGTAATTAAATTGATTCCTAGGTTTAAAAGTTCGATGTTTTTTAATCTCTTTTGCAATGGTCGTAGGATCTTTACCAATAGTTCTAGCAATATCAACTTTATTGGAACGATGTTCAATTCCGATTTGAATAATTTTTCTTTCATCAAGAGTTAAATGTTTATTGTCATGGATTTGTTTTGACATATATTTAAATACCTCACTTTCAATGTCGAAACACCCATGTATGTTATTATAAAAAATTGAATTTAGTCTTACAATTTTATAACTGGATTTTTGTGTATGACTAAATTCCCTCCTTTTATATTGAAACTGGAATTTACTTTTTCAATTCACGATATTCAAAAAATGCGTACAAATTAAAATCATTTTGTCATTACAAGTGTATTATTTTGTTAAAATTGATCTTTAATGATAATAAATCATTATATTGTGAATATACTGAAATACCTTTCTTTTTACATGTAAAAATAATTTTGCTTTGATTAATTTTTGATAAATTTTTTCCTAAATAAACTGCCTTTATTGGTAAAATTAAATCTGTATTATTTGGTTTACCAATAAATCTCCATTCTTTTTGAAAAGACCAATCACTATGTTTTGTAGTAAAAAGATTAATAATCGTATCTTTAAAAATATTTTTATTAAAGGGTTCTATATCATGATTAATTTTTGAGAGTATTTCTGCATATAAGCCTTTTAAAAAAATTTCAATTGGAAAAGATGTTTTTGTATCAGTATACTTGACTTTCAACAAGTCATTTTGAATGCTTGGATTATCGAGAATTGCTTTTTCTATATCATATTCAATACAATACCCATTATAGTTATTAGCATACATTACCCACATAACTTGATTGGCATTTTCTTCTGCAAAAGAACAGACTCCAACACTATTTCTTATAAGCAAAATCTGTTCCATCTGCGCTTTAATTTCATTTGAAAATTCCAAATTTTTAAATGATTTTATTGTATCAATAGCAAATTTAATCTGTTCGTTAGAAACATTATTATCTTTTTCTTTTATAAAATTCACTGTTTTAATTTCATCATCAAATATTTCATTTAATGGTAGATTAGAAATGTCAATTCCAAAGTTATATAAAGATTCTTTAACAATCGCAATTATTTTTTCCTTATCAGAATCTTTATATTTGCTAAAATCCCATAAACATTCAAATTGATCGTCCAATTTATTTGCAGGGCAAAAGTAGATATACCCTTTTTCTAACATTTCTAATGAATAATTTTTAAATTTACTATATTTAAATAATGATTTAGGATAATCCAAGTTATCACCTCCTATGAGATTAATTATTTTCTCAAAATTTTGTAATTTTTTTTATTTATTACTTTTTTTCAAACTTAAAAAAACAAATTTGCTTTTGTTAAAAACACTTTTTTACTCTGCTCTGCCACTAATAAAAACTTGATATAATGATTTTGATATTTTATCACTTTTTGATAATAACAATATTTATCAATATTCATCGAATAAAGATTGCTGGATTGTTAAAGATTTGTTTTTAGATGATAGAATTATATCTGCTATATATTCATAGGCTTTAACAAAAGAATTTGAAATAAAAACAAGTTGAATTTTATTTTGTTTACATAATTCTCTTTTCAAATTATCTGATTTTTCCCTTGGCAAAGAACCCAAATGTTCACCACCATTTATTTCAAAAGCAATAACTGGCTTTTTGCCAAAATAATTCTTTTCATAAAGAACTAAATCAAATTCTAGACCTTGGGAATCATTTATTGATGCGAATAATTTATTAAGTTTAACATTTCTTTTTGCTTCAAAATCTTTATGGCATGTGCAAAAGTGAGAGACCGTTTTAAAAAATTCATCTTCATTTATACTGCCATTTGATTTTCCTATTTCAATTTTAATAGATTCATTTGGTGGAACTTCAATTTGTCCGTTATTTTTCGCATAGTTAATTAAATTATAAAGATCATCTGTTTTGTTTGATAATTTACTTATTACTTCAGTATCAGCAGCAATTATTAATTTATTCTTTGCTCTAGTAACAGCTACATTTATAAGTTCATAATTATCTTTAATCCATTCAAATGTTTTCTTACTGGTTTTTAATGAAATTGCCGGAGAAAAAATTATTGTATCTTTTTCAGCACCTTGCAAAGAATGAATGGTACCACAATCAACATCTACGATATTTTTATTTTTTAATAACGATAGTATTAGTTCTTTTTGATTAACAAATGGAGTAATAATATATGCATCATGAATATTATTTCTTTCAATATAATTAACAATGGCACTGGCCTCTTCATAGGCTTCATTTTTTTGCTTGACGTTTTGATTTTTAACATCTAAAACTTTTAACTCACCATTATTTTCAACAAATGACAAATTTAATGCACTATTGTAATAACGCTGATTAGAAAAGCCAACGATTTTTTTGCCACATCGATAATGATATTTAAGTAAAATATATTTAGAAATATTATCATTTTCAATCATGACATCAAGTATTGAATTTATTTTGTAGTTATATTGTTTTGGAACATTATATTTTTCCATCAATTCATTATTTACTTGCTCTTCGAGGACAATAACAGGTTTTAACTGATTCGGATCGCCGACCAATAATAAAGATTCAGCCTTAGCTATAGGAAGCAAGGCCGTAGCCACATTACATTGACCGGCTTCATCCATAACAACTAAATCAAGCATAAAGTTTGGAGTTCCTAATCTTCTTGAAGAAATATTAGTTGAAAATAATATAGGAAAAACTTCAGTCAGTTTTTTCATATTGTTATCATTTTGCGTCCATTTGTTAAATTCATTAACTCGTGTATCATCATCTTCTATATTGCATATAGCTATTAAATCAGCATATTTGCTTTTCTTTAGTTTTTCGATATATTGTAATGACTTAAAAAATAAAAACTGTTTTAATTGAATACTATCCGATAATGGCTCAAATAAAGATGTTAATTCTTCATTAGCAACTTCATGTAGTTTATTTAAATCGTTTTTTAATTGTTCTACTTTTTCTTTAACAATGTCTATTACTTTACTACTATTATCTTTAAACGATGCTATTAATTTTTTTGAGCTTTCTAAGCAATTTTCAATTTCAACCCTTTTTTCTTGGATATTTAAAAGTTCAATTAATTTAGCGTTTTTATCATTTTGAGAAAACTTTATTTTGTTTAATAATGCATCTATTGGAGATTTATCACTGGAGTAATTATAAAGGTTTCTGATTCTTAAAGTTGTTTTTTTCACATCTTCAAAATTACCAAGCCTTAAATATGGAAAATTTATTTCTTTATCTTTATATTTAAAATTTAATTTTTCGACAATGCCATCTACCGGTTTGTTATTTGATGAACAAATTAATATGTTTTTTTCATTATAAAAAGCACTTAAAACAACATTTAGAATAGTTTGCGTTTTGCCGGTTCCTGGAGGGCCTTGAACATATGTTACGGGATATTTCATAGCATTATAAAGTACACGCATCTGATTAATGTTGATTTTTTTATCAAGAATAATTAATGAGGGTTCTTTTCTTCTAATATTATTTCTTTTGGTTATATTGCCAAAAAATGATTTTAGTGGAATAGGTAGTTGATTATTATCATATTTTTCTTCTATAACATCAAAAGTTTCTTTTAAATCTACCGGAATATCTCTTTGAATAAGCATAATATCAGGGCGAGTATTTATAGATTCTCCAGGTCGTAAATTTTCTTTAATGATATTTTGATATAGATCAAAATTTTCTATAAACGTTTTAGTAAATTCATCTATATTCATATTAATATAGTTAAATAAAGAATGTCGCCGTCCTGCAACAATAAAAGACTGATTAAAACGCGGTTTTTTATCAAGAACTAAAGATTTATTTATAGGATTAAAAGTTAAAGGATAATAGCAAATAACAAATTTGTTTTTACCCTCATCAATAGAAAAATAACTAACTGCTAAAGTATAAAAAGAATTGCTAATATTTTTAATATCGTAATGATAAATATCAGAAATTACTCTTTTCGCTTGTTCATCATCTAACATAAATAGTTTATTTTTTTTAAGATTATCTAAATCTATACCAGGAATACAAGAATATTCTTTTTGACAAGGATCATTATCTAGCAAATTGCATTCAATATAATAGTTAAGAATATTATGATTAAAATGGTCATAATTTAGCCAATCACATTTATCTAAGTTTTTTTCAATTTTATCAAGTAGTTGTTCCGGAACATCATATGATGAAAATTCAATAATATTAGCTTCCTTTATCTTTTCAAAATATATCCATGCATCAAAAGCTGTCATTGATTTTTTATCATTAAACAAAGAGACAAAAAGTTTTTTATTTTGAAAATCAATATCTTTTATAGCTATCCAATAAAATGTATTTTCTTCATTTTTGTTAACGTAAGATATATTTAACCATTTACCTTCTTTAATTGCCCTAGATAATTTATCTCCTATATTCATTTAACTACTCCTCTAATTATTCCCATGCTTGAATAAATTGTATAATTCCATTTTAATTGTTTTACCCTTAATTTGAATTAAAATTTATTAAATTTAAAAAAAATTGGTTCAATTATCGATTTTTGACTCATCACTTTAATTTTTTGTGCTTCTTTAATCTGTCAGTATATTCTTTTTATAATTACATTTATCCATTTTTCATTAAAGCGATTCACTCTAACATCATTAGATATTTTAATATCTATAATCTTAAAACTATCTGCATTTAAAATTTCTTTCAAAGATTCTTCATTTAAATAATTAAAATATCTTTCGTTTCTAATAATCTCACAATTTCCATATTTAAACGAACAATACATTATTCCATTCACTTTTAAAGCACTTTTACATTTCTTTAAAGTTTCAGCCAAATATACTCGTTTAACATGCAATAATGAGGCACATGCCCATATTCCATCAAATTTATTCTTAAAATTTAATTCTTGAGCAGATAGTTGATGAACATTATACCCTTTTTCTTTCATATTATTTACGAATGCTAAAGTTGGATCAATACCTTCAGCTTCATAACCCTTAGAAGCAAAATAAATCATGTCTCTCCCACTACCAAAACCTATATCTAATATTTTTCCTTTTTTAGGCATATATTGTAAAAAGAAATCATATTGTTCTTTCATGTCACAATTGAATGTTTCTTCGATATATTTTTCGGCATTTTTTTCGTAATAATTAATCATTTTTATAACCTACATTCATAATAGAATTTATCAATATATCCGTTATTGATTGCTAATATAATATCATCTTTATACTTGCCATTTAAGACCATTAATAACTCTTTGTTCCTATTTTTAAGTTTTTCTATCATTTCAAGCGTTGGAATAGAATTTGATTTTGATGAATTATATGATTTTGAAGTTAAGACAAGATTCCAAATATCATCTGAATACATAAAACTCCATGGTATAACGTGATCAACAGATATATCATCATAACTTAGTTCCTTACCAGTATAAAAATCAATGGCTTTTCCTTCTTTAAATTGTTTTAATAATTCATCTTTATATTTAGATAAATTATTCCTTTTTAATTTAGTATTAGAAATACCATTTATTTTACTTATTATTTTAGGTGCAAAATTAAAATTTTCTAATAGTTGTGCCCATTTATAATTTAATAATTTTGAAATGATAACTGCATATTCTTTCAAGCACAACACATCATCATATTTTAAAACGATCCTCGAACCATAATCTCTACTATATTCATACAAATCTACTATTCCATTAGGTATATTTTTAAATCTCCAACAAACATTTTGATGTAGTGTATCTGAAACTTTTCTTACGATATTATTAAATAAATTATTATGATTTTTATTTATTAATTCTATTCCTTCGTCAAACCATACAGGAAAACTATGTTTACTAATTTTTCTGTATTCTTCTATTAAAACATTTGTATATTTACAAATTACAGGTTCTTTATCTTTATATGGTGATTGCTTAAGATTAAAAAAGAATAATTGATTCCAGTAATACTTAATCATACATTTTGATATTTCATCGAAATCTATAATTACATTTTCACCATTCATAGTATATTTATTAAATGAAACACATTCAATGATTGCACGACCCCAAGCTAGTTTATAAGTATTATCATTATTCATTTGTTCTATGACTGTAAGCCATTTATTTAAATACTGTGTTTCCATATTATTCCTCTAAATTCTTAAAAGTGTTCTAAATTAATTTTATTTTATCGATTAAAGATTTATTAAACAAACACATGAAATATAAATTTTATATAATCACTTTTAAATCAGTTTAAAAATTTTTATTAAAAATATTATAAAATTGAGTAATATAGTTCAAATTTGGATTATTTTATCTATTTCATAGAAATCATAAGTAATTTTACTAATAATCGAGTATTCTAATAAAGTTTCAATCATCTTTTTAATTAATCCGTTTTTGTACCCTTTTTTATATGATACTTAATACCATTTTTTTTGCAAAATTTCTCTAAACATAAGCAACATTTATTATAAAAATCTTTATGATTCTTATATCTCGTAACATCTTTGTTATAATGTAATCTTCCAAAAACTATGTAATCTACAAAAGATATTTTTTCTAATATCTCATCTAAATTTTGTTCACATATATTAGGAGTTGGGTAAGGTTCTATACTTACCCACGTTTTGAATCCATTATTATGTAACATTTTTAAAGCTTCAATACGATCTTGAAATTCAGCTGTAAAAGGTTCATATTTTTTTCTAAATTGTTCACTTAATGAAACTAATGTAATACCAAATTCATTTATTTTCGATGTGTTTAACAAACTATTTGGAAGAATGCTTTTTGTCAATATTACCGCTTTAATATTTGCTTTGTTTAATCTATTGATAATTTCTAATGTCATATTAACAACTTCAGGGTAATCTTCCATAAAAGGATCCGTTGTAAAGGACAATTGAACCGATTTTATTTTATCTTTCAATTTTGGAATTTCTTTATCCAATAGTTCAAGAGCATTAGATACTAATTTAGGAGTAGTCCAATCTTTATAATTTTTTACATAACCAAATCTTTTAGCCATATTAAAAGCATAGCAAGGATATAAACAGCCATGTTGGCATCCAAGAACATGATTAATTGTATAGTCGCCATATTCTACTTCTGTTTTGTAAAGTAGAGATTTTCTAATTATTGTTTCCATACTAATACCTCATTTTAAATTAATTAAATATTTGTCCTTTTTAAAATTGATTTTCCCAACATTTCCCTTTTTTATCATTTTGTTAACTTTAATAAGAGGTTTTATAACTCGATTAATAACATGTGTTGATTTCATAAAAGTTTTTTGCAAGCATATTACTTCTATTTCTTCAAATGATAATTCTTGACCATTATATTTGTTGAAAATTGATTCTAATCTATATAGGGCATCAACAAATGCTTCATCTTCCGGTGTTTCGTTAAACAAGTTCAACTGGTTAGGATCTCTTTCTTTATAATTAGCACAATATTCTTCATGATAGCCTATAATATTCCATGTGGCTTCTTTAACTTTTTCTAAGCCTCGAATGCTTGGAGTCAAAAATATCAAATAGTATAGAGGTGCATTTTTTTCGTTTTTCATGATAACAACATAATAATATTTCATTTTAGTATTTTTCAAAAGTAAATTTGTAAAATGATCTCTCAAATCAATCGCACTAATGCTTTCTTTTTCATTGAGTTTACAAAAGTCTTTGAGGAATTCTTTAATTTCATTTTGATGATCCCTAGCCTTAATATTATTAACATTCCTTGAATAATCATTGCAATAAAAATTTAATATCAATTCACAATAATTTTTGCTAATAAACTCTTCCACGCTAAAGGCTAATTTTTTATTTATAAAATTATAAGGATCTACATAGAGTAAAATACTTTTATTTGCTCCTTTTATATATTCTAAATTATAATTAGCATTTAGTTTTGATAAATATTCACAAGCATCTGCACAATTAATATCTATTTTTATATTGCTTATACCTACTTTATTAAATTGTTCTTGATATAGTTTAAATATTTTTTCCATCGTTGAGACTTTATCGCTGTCATAATCATTTGCTAGCAGAAAAAAACATTTATCTTCATGTCTTTTTGCATATTTAACAAATACATTTAAAACTTCTATTGAAGTTGATAAATATGAATTCTTATAAATTCCAGCATTTGACATAATATCAATAAAAAAAATAAATTGCGAAACATTAGTAATTACATTTAACCATTCTTCTACATATTTTGCGACATATGCAATTTTCTTAGTTGTATGAGGCTTAATTTCTTCACCAAAAGTAATTTTTTGATTTTCAGTTAATAATGCAGTTTTTAATTCGTCATAAGTAAATCCATTAAATTCCATTTTAATTCCCTCTTTTATGTGCAAAAAGTTTTTTGTACATTTAACTTACTATATATGCTTTATGCCCTTTTTAAAAACGAACAGTACTCTTTCTTTTATCTAAAGATATCTTAAATATTGCAATCGAATTATATAGTAATCCATATCTACATAAATTTTTATCCTTTGACTATAGTTCATGAAAATTTCTGTTTTTTTGTTTAACAAAAAAATGGTAGAGCGTAGATAACCTAAGAAAATATTACTTGCTTAGATTATTCTCTTTCAAAAAGCATAAAAACGAATCAATTATTTTGTTGTTTCGATTTTTAATGTCATTTTCAACAAAATCGGTTTGTTGTGCTATTTTTTTTAAAGAAACGATTGCAGTAGGCTCTTTAATTTTATCTCTTTTTGTGATGAAACCGTTATAATATTTCTTTTTATCTTCAAACCGATAATCCGAAGCTCGAATATTGATGCGTTTTTCCAAAAGCGATTTATTTCCAAGTTTTTCGATATATTTACTACTGCTCAGTCCACCTTCTTTATCATAACGATTTTTGGCATATATATGCTCTATATCGTAAGCGATTTCGGTTGACAATAACGTTTGATCGCTATCTTGATACATCCACCAAGCGAGCATCGATTTTGTTATGGGACGATTGTTATTAAACTCGTAGTTTTCAAACATGCTTTTCAGTTGAACTAAATCGAACTTTTTATCTGTAAATTCAACAGGACGATTATTAACAATATTCACCATTTCTGTATAGATAGGAGTCCTTAAGGCATTAACGCCAGGCATATAGACGGAGTGCGCCCATATAAATGCTATTGTTTTCTGCAAAAAAGCATTGAATAAATCGTTGTTCAATTCACCATTGTTGTTACGATTATGCAAATAATATACTGACACAAAATAAGTCCACATACTATTGGGGGCATAATTTAAAACAAACAATTTTTTTAATACATCTTCCGAAAATCTGTCATTGTCCTGATCGGCAACATCGTTCCAAAAATTTGCCAAATCAATAAGGTTTTCCAATGTCTCATCTTTTTGCAATAATTCATATTTGTTTTTTTCGTAAAAACGTCTCAACGATTCGGTTGTTGACGATGTAATCTCCATTTTAGCACGCTCATAATACATATAACGAGAAAACAATTCGTCCAGGGGAGTACCGCTTTTCGGATTAAAATTTTTTTCACAGATCTCTTCTAATTTTTTCCATTTTTCGATGAAAACTTTTTTCTGTCCTTTATTTGTATAGAATTTATAAAATTGAGCCTTAAAAATATCAGCATCCGACAATGGTAACCCTCTATCGTTAAGTGTGGAAAATATACGCAAAGCAGTATTTTGGTCATCTGCTTCAATTGGTAGTAAAATACAATTGTTTAATATTCTTGCGGGCAGATATGAAAAATAAGATGGATAATTATTTAAGAAATCATCAATTTGTACTTGGAAAAATCTATAATTTTCAGCATAGCGACTTTTCATGTTTGTGGCATCGCCTGTTTTAAGAATTTTCAAAAATTCTTCCTTATCGTTATCTGTGGCGACTTCCGAATTGATTTTCAAAGCATTTTTATTCGGGTTGCCAAATTCGTCGGTTTTCCATATGCATTTTTCAATATTTTCGCGCATTTTCTTTGAGTTATCGTCTTGCATTTTTCCGAATTTCACATAGAAAGCACGCAATAAAAGCATCAAAGTCGTGAGCCTTTGCTGACCGTCAATTATCTCTTTTTTACCATCATCGTTTCTAAATGTAACTATCGGTCCTAAATAATATTCTTCTTCGCTATTAAAACCATCTACATTGTTATTTGGGAAAGCAAACTCAAAAATATCGTCCCATAGAGTTTTACATTCATCTTCTTCCCACGCATACGGTCTTTGATAATCGGGAATAAGAAAATCGGATTTTTTATCTTCAAATAAATCTTTAATATTTTTTTGATCAATATTTAGTTTCGCCATTATACAACTCCCTTTCACCGAAAATACGTTTGATTAAAATATAATTCCGTCTTTCTTAGGGAATTATAACAATTTTGCGACTTAAAATCAATCGATTAAGCAGGTACCAATGTTAATGTGTTAATTATAAAAGCAAGTGCTTAATTAAAATTTAAACTTCAAAAATAAACTTCAAAAACGATAGAATGAAAAAGTATCTGTTGCCACCAAGGAGGAAAAAAATATGGTGCAAATCGTAAGCAAGAAGATACATGAAAGAAATAAACAATTAACAAAAGATGATAGGTTTGAATTAGTAAAATGTTTGGAAAGAGAATTTAATTTAACGGACACAGCAAAATATTTACATTGTTCAATTTCAACAGTCAAAAGAGAAATAGATCGGAACAAAACATTAAAGCTAAATATAAAAGCGAAAAATAAATGTGGTTTAAAAGCAACATGTAAAAAGCATAATGTATGTGGTAATTCGCGATGTACCCATATTTGTAAAGACTGTAAAGTACCAAAAGTGAATTGCAATGATTACTGTAAAGAATTTACACTATTTCCAAATTGCAAGAAGCTAAAGCATTTAAGCGGTGTTTGTAATGGGTGTAATGAATATACCATTTGCAAATTAAACAAATTTATTTATTCTGCAGTCGAAGCACAGATGAAACATCAAAGCAATCAAACAAATGCTCATAAAGGAGCAAGGATAAATGAAGAAGAAGCCAATGTTTTTGCGGATTTTTTAAAGCCATTGATAACTAAAAATTTATCGTTAGAGACTATCAAATCACAATATCCAAACATATTCATATACTCCATTCAAACGGTTTACAATTGGATAGATAATGGAGTTCTTCCACTTAATAATCTGATGTTAGTTAGAAAAGTAAGATATACCAAAAGAAAGCCATTAAAAACCGATGAGCGAAACATCAATCGAGCTTATTTAGAGAATCGTTACTATGATGATTTTCTAACATACATCACAAATCATCCAATTCGATTATTGAGATATTTGATCATATCAAAAATTCTGTTGGAAATAAGATTTTCAGTCAGTATTTCAAAGTTATTTTAACAGATAGAGGCAAGGAATTTAGTAACCCTATTGCGATCGAAATAGATAAAAATACTAACGAAAAATTGATTTCTGTATTCTATTGTGATTCAAGACAAAGTCAACAAAAAGGCAAAATCGAAAAGAATCACGAAGAATTACGAAAA